>JAKSNA010000017.1 GCA_024400295.1 Bacteroidales bacterium
TTAATTTTTAACTATTTTTCTCTCTGTGTTATTTTTTGTTGTATCTTTGCGGCGTTTTGATTGGCGGGCAGGGATAGACGGGACGGTCGCCCTCTCAGTAACCTCGCCAATCTTTTTTTTATGTCCTGATTGCAGTTATACAATATTGGATTTTCTCCTTCGATTTCCTGATTCCGACAGTGAGCTTTACCTTTCCAATTCCAACCAATTTGCACTTCATCACTTGCATTTTGATGAACTTTCTCTGATTGGCGTCATTTTGTTTTATTGGGCCAGGCTTTCCAACGCAAACGGCACTGCGAAGAACCACGTCGATTTGGATGGCGGCAAGTGTCGAGAGATATGATTTCGCTGAATGTTCTATTGCTTCAACAAGCGAAATATGTATCACTTTGATATAGTCTTTCAGGTCGGCGTTGTAAACTTTCCCTGATGGGTGTTCCTTGTGCCATTCTCTGAAGACTGTGTCAATGACCTTTTCGCGAGCCTTGATGTCGTCTCTGCTGTTGCCTTTCGGTATGTCGGAAATCCTAATCATTGCTTGAAAATCTAATGAATGACGCTCTTATGGTCTGACGTAGTTCGTAATCCGTCCCCATAAATAATCATTGTGGACATTTTCAAGTTTCTTCTCGATTGACTTGAATGCTTTTTTGCCGTCAGAGGAAAGTTCCTTGTCTTCCGACAGTCTGAATGCCATTCTGCGGGCTTTCTCGATATAGCCGAAGAACTCGTCATATTCCTTTGCTGTCAGATTTCGTTTTTCATCCGTTTTTTTTGTTGCTGTTTTCTTTGTTGTTGCCATAACTGTTTGTTTTTTATTTTTTCTGTTTTCCAAAAACCTCCGCTGGCGGCACGGCTGCGTGCCCATCGCCGATGCGATCTCCCTGTTTCACCTGGCACGGCTTAACGCCGCGCCGCCGCGGATGGCTATCTGCCCGACGCCTTGCGCATGGCCTGCCGCCATGTCATCTTGGTGTGACGCTTCGAGGCCGCCTTCGCAGCCCTGCACACGTCCTTCTTCCCGCCTTGCTTCGCCAGCTCCTGCTTCAGGAGCTTCTGGTACTCGGCCTTGTTGTCCTTGAGGATCTTCGCCGCCTTGGTGCTGTTCGCGCCGCGCTTCGTGAAGTTGATTTTTTTCTGTGTCATGATGGTTATCCTTTGAATTGTAACTTGAGTGCGTTGTTGTCGAGGTAAAGTCTGCCGATTTGTCCGTATGCCTCGCGGATGACGACAAGCATCGCCTCGAACTCGGCCTGGCTGACCTCGCCGTCGCCGAGCTGTGCCGGAAACGCCGACTTCAGCACCGCGAGGGTCTTGGGGCCGAACTTGCCGTCAACCGCCAGCCCGCTGCCGTTGATGTCGTTCATCGCCTGTTGGAGAAGTCTGACCTGCCAGCCGTAGCTGCCGTTGTCGGCCGAATATCCCGTCATGCTCATCCTCAGCGGCCACGACGCCTCGGCCTGTTGCGCTGACGCGCCGGCGGCCGTGCCTGGTGTCACCGCTTCGGGCTCTTTTTCCTTCCTGTTCCTGCGGATGATGAGAATCACCGCAACCGTCACGATGACGGCCGCCGCAATGATGATCCATGTCTTTCTGCTTTTGAAATTGATGTTCATGATGCCTGTGTCTTAGAATTGATACGTGATGTCGTTGCCTCTCAGAATCCTGTTGATTCGCTTCACCTCATTTGACGCCATCATGTAGGCGATGGTCGAAGGAAGCGAGCGCTCCTGAGACGAACTGTCGTTTTTCTTCTTGATTGGTTTGCTGCCGTAAACGACGATGAGTTTCCTGACATCGTCGTCGGTCTTGAGTTTCCTGAATTGGATGTAAACAACATCCTCGTCCACACCGTTGATTCCCGATGTCCAAAAACCTGTCTCCTGAAACGCCGCATACAGTGCCTGCGCCATTGCGGAGTATTCCGAATCCGAAAAGCTGAGGTTGTTCGGGTCTATTTCCGAACTGGCGGTCTGAATCGTCTGGTTGTTGTCGGCCCCGTTCTGGCTGCCTGTCTTTCTTTTTTCGCCGGACTCTTTCACACGGTCAATTATCTTGAAGACGATGATGACCAGCGCTATTATTGCAGCCGCGATAAGTGCGGCGTTCAGTCCGTTGATTTTGTTTACCTTGCCTAAATTTATTTTCATTTCCTTGCTGCTTTGATGATTAGTATCGCCGCACCGACGAGAGCCAGTGCCATTGCTATTTTGATTGTCGAATACCGTGTGTAGTCAACGCCTTTCACCTCGCCGAAGCCGACGCCGTATTTCGCCTCGCCCTCCTTGATGTAGCGGGTGATGAACGAGTTCCTGACAAGCCATTTTGTGTAGTTGGCGTCGCCTGTGCCGCACTGCGACATGTACTCCCAGAATATGTCGCGTGCGCTGCGGTCGCCGGTGTTGAGGCTCGCCTGGAACGCCTTGTCGACGAACTCACGGACCAGCTTCATGCGTTCGGACTTTTTCATGGCGTAGTAGCCGGTTTTCGGCGGGTCGCGGAATACGTTCACGAGGGTTGATGCAATGCCTGCCGCAGCCGAGACCGCGGCTGAGACTATCAGGAACGGCTCTAAATGATCCGTCTCCGGGCCGTCGGAGTTGGAGCGGTTCACGAAGTCGCGCCTGCGGCGGCGGTCGGCCCCGCTCCTTCCCCTGCGGATGAAGACCTCGTCCGTTATCAGGTTGCAGCGGTTCTCGTCGAACTCGTCGCAGAGAAGATGCACGTACTCATGCACGAACACGTAGTCGCGCATCATCGGCGACAGGCGCGGGAACTCCGTCCTGTTCAGCTCGATCACGCCGCTCTCGTGGCTGCACCGCGCCACCCAGTGGCCCGTGTCACTCCATACGACTTTTATCCTGCCTGCTTCCATAGGTAATATGCTATCGCCGCGACGAATATGACTAAGATAATGTTGATCATGCTGTTCGGGCTGTCGCCGTCTTTGCCGGATTCGCCGTCTTTGCCGGATTCGCCGTCTTTGCCGGATTCGCCGGATTCAGTTTCGCTGACCGCGTACTCGCCGCGGCAGTTGACATAGTCGCCGTACTCCTTCTGGATATTCTCTATCGCCCGTTTAAAGTCATTTGACCTGTCCTTGTCGTCGAAGTGAAGCGTGAAGTCACGGCAGTTGGCCGCCACGCCGGTTATTTTGTCATAATGTCCCGGAGGAATATATTGCATATTCTGCTTTATGACTCCGAGCACCTCCTCGCCAGTGTCTTTGTCTGTGGTCTGCACACGGGCGTTTCTGGCACACCAGCCGCATGTCTTTACGTTTTTGATGCCCTCCGCGAGGGTTATCTTCCATTCGGGGAACTCTTTCATAATTGCTATTTTCTGATGATGTAAGCGAGCAGTGCCACGGCCCAGAGCCACCAGAGCCTGCCGAAATAATACTCAATGTCCGGACGGGTGCAGCACCCGCACGGGCATGGCGGGATCAAGCCGTCTATGCCGGCGTTGCCGCCGCCCTCACCGTCCTGCAATGGAGGTGTCGAACCGCCATCATTTTCATTGTTCTGGTCTGCCGCCATGTACGACAGAACCTCCTCGAATTTTCCGCTGTTGTTTGTCATTTTGTCAAGATTAAGATTATTGCTACGATGAATATCACGAGAACCGACGCGCCGATGCCTAAAAGTGTCGCCTCGTCGCCGGTGTATTTGCCGTTGTTGGCGGCACCGGCGAACATGTCGGCTGTCCACACCTGTTTCTCGCCCTGTCCGGCGAAGATGGTGAGGGCGAGGCTGCCGAGGGACGTCACCATCGAGATGATTCCGCCGGCGATGTTCAGTCCCGCCGACCCTGCCGCCGCCGCTGTTGCTGTTGCTGCCGTCTCCATTACTTCCTGAGTGCCAAGACCAGAACAAGCACGAGCACAAGCACGCCCGCGCCGATGCCGATGTAGAGGCCGGTGTTGCTCTTCTCCTCCGTGCCGCCGCCCATGACGTAGGTGGTGTTCTGCGCCGGCTTCTGGAAGATGCCTTGGATTACGCCGGAAATCGTGCTGCCGGCACTGCTGATTATGTTGGCGATGTCGGCGCCGGTGAACTTGCCGCTGTTGCCGCCGGTATTAGAACCGCCGCTGTTGCCGCCGGTGTTAGAACCGCCGCTGTTGCCGCCGGCGAAAGATCCATAAGTTCCCCAGTCTACTTCTATATGGCTCACCCTGCCTTTCAATTTTCCGCTGTTTGTTTTCATGTCTGTGTGTCTTTATGGGAAAGGCGGCGTGTGTTGCGCCGCCTCTTCCGGTTGATAACTCCAATTTTCTATGTAAACAGGCCGTTTCCGCCTTATGCCTCGACAGTGAACTGGATTGAGAAGTTGGCGCTTGCCGGCACGTCGAGGAACGCGAGCGTCGTGTTGTCAAGTGAGAGGCTGGCCGCCGAGAGGTCGATGTCGATGAACGAACGGTCGTAGGCGTTCGCTGAGACGTACTCGGAGAGGTTGATGAAGTCCGAGCCGACCTTGCCGCCGATTGCCGATGCGGAGATTTCAATCTCCTGGTTGAAGATGGCGTCGTTAGTGCCGAGGTTCTTGATGCGCATCTTGGTGACACGGAGTCCGTTGAGCTGGATGTAGCGCAGGAAGTCGGCCCATTTGGTTCTCTTGCTGTTGGCCGTGCAGGTGATCTTGTCGGTTGTCTTTTGGATGTCGATCTTGTCGTATGCGACCTGGTCGCAGTTGTAGCCGGCATCTGTGATGTGACTGATGTTTGAATAGACCGGTTCCGTGACCGTGGCCGAGCCGCGTGTGCCTGACACCAGTTCGAGTGTGTCGAAGTGGCCGGGGAAGAGACAGAGACGCTTTGACGCGTTGCTGTCGGTATTCTGGAATGTGAATGATGCCACTGCTTTGAGGGCTGTGATAAGTTTACTCATTTTTTTTTTGTTTTTATTTGTTAGTGATTGAATTTGTTTTTTCTGGTTTTACATGTCCTCGACGGTGCGCTGAAGTCTGTTGAAGGCATCTTCAATTTGCTGTTGTTTTTCTGGGGAGGTTTCCACGCGTTTCTCCGCCTGTCCCATCTCCCAGACGGCATCCTTGACGATCTGCTGGCTGTAGGTGACGCCGTTACTTGCGGCCGCTTTACTGACATTCGCCTGTGTCCATTTCGTGTTGTTCTTGGCACTCAGCCAGATGCTTTTCACCCATGCATTGACCTGTTTCCTGAACAATTCATCCGTCGGGTATCTGGATGCTGTCAGCTCCCTTGCTTCATCGATATTCAGTTTTCTTACGTAGAACTCCAGTTCGGCCCTGTAGTCGGCGTAGAGTGCGTTGGCGGGGATTGTCTGAAAATCTGTCGGAGACGATGAATCTGACCACATAGACGTGCCGCCCTCCTTTTTTGAAGAGAACACGCCCCGCTTGTACAGGATGTACAGCAAGGCCGCGAGGATCAGAATTAGAATGATTGTCTTTTTTTTCATGGCTTATTCCCCTTCTGTTGGAGTTGTTGTGTTGTCTTTCTTTTGTTTGTTGCTGCGGACGAGCAGCACTACGAGGATTGCGAGTGTTGCTATTGCAACGATCCCCATTGTTCTGTCATTTTTTACGATTTTGTCTAACATTTTTACGATTTTTTAATGGTTTGAGCCGCAAAGATACGACGGCGGAAAAGCGCACTGTCCGGATTATGCTCGATTGTGCACGATTATGCTTGATTATGTCCGATTATGCTCGATTGTGCACGATTATGCACAAAAAAAGCGGCTGCGATGGTTGGTCGCAGCCGCCTGATGATATGATGGCGTTTCCGGCTTATATATTCGGATCAGTCTTCGTACTCATCATCATTACTTCTTTTCTTTCCTTTTTGATGAAGGATTTCGCCCTCGTCTATCGCCTTGGCCACCTCCTTTTGCAGACTCCTCAGGTCGCGCAAGGCACTTACGAGGGCATCGCTGATTTTATTATAGCTTTCCATGTCGTATTCGAAGGCGTCTATCATCAGGATGTGTGCTTCTGCAAGGGCGTCTTTCAATTTGTCGATGATTTCCGGGAGAAACCAGTTTGACTGGTCCTTGTTGTAGCCGTCGAACCAGTCATCCAACGTCGCACAGCTGACATAATTCTTACTGTTCATTCCGCACCTCCTTTCTGGTATCTGACAATGTTATCCATCCGCGCCGCCGTGCGCTTCGGCATGTTGGCGAGGTGCCACCCCATGAGGCGCACCCAGTTGCGCAGGAAACGTTCGACAATTCTGTTCTCGACATTAACCACCGTGTTGTCGCTCCAGCGGCAGTTGCGGATTATCGTCATCCTCTTCGGATATGAGGAAGCCTCTCTCGCCGTCTCTCCGGCTGTCAAGTTCTTACTATAAGTCATTTGATAAGAATTTTTGACAAAAAGAAGCCCGCCGTAGGTGTGACTTACACTTTACGACGGGCGTATTGCAGGCTGCGGTTTCCCAGCAGCACCACCGTAGCGGGCTTCCGTTTATCGGTTTAAAAATAACTTTCGAGTATTTTGCCCCGATTGTAAAATGTAAGTCGGGTGCAAAAATAGACAATTTTTTGATATGTCAAGAAAAAAGTGAAAAAAATTTTGTTGACGGGGTTTCAGAGGTTGCGTTTTTTGTTTTTTCTTGTTTCGTAAGCTGCAAGAATCTGGTTTTTTGTAATGTTTTCGGCTTCGTTTTTGTCATATATTGTAACGAATATTATTTCGCCTTCATTCTCGGCCACGATGAAGTTGCAGGTTATAACTCTCGCGCCGCCTCGTTTACCCTTGCCTTTTGATGACATTGAAAGTCTGATTTTCCTGAAATTGCCGAACAGAGACGCTCCCCGCATCGGGTTCACGCAGAGTTCATCGACGAGTTTCCCGATGTCGTCTGTCAGCGACGGATATTTCTTCAGGAGACGTTTCTTTTCCCTGTCGAATTTATCTGTTGTGCTGAAGTTGATCATAGTGTCTTCTTAAATTCTTCTGCCGGGAGTCCTTTTTTGCCGTTCCTTATCATTTCCTCGGCTTCAACCATTGCGTCGGCGAGTTCCCTCAGAAATTTCTCATCTTTCTTTTTTCCTGCTTCAATTTCAGCCTTTGATGTCCTTTTGCAGATCTTGAAAGTCACCTCCTCTGTTGAGTTGATAAGATTCAAGAGTTTCCGGCCGATGTCGGATTTTTCGTTGAATGCGATTTGTCCTGTCATGTCTTTGAATTTGTTTTATTTGTTAATTGGCTGCAAATATACACATTATTTTGATGTCAGGGGAAAAGTGAAAAAATTAGAAAAATTTTTGTTGATGGGGTTTCAGAGGTTGCGTTTTTTGTCAAAAATGTCGGTGTGAGAGCCTGTCATGATGAATAGCAGCAGAAGTTCACGGTCATTCCGTTTCCATACCAGCAGCCAGTCTGGTTTTATGTGACATTCCCAACAACCTGCATATTCGCCCGTCAGCTTGTGCTGGCGGTATTTTTCAGGGAGTTTTCCGCCGTCGGCGAGTATGGACGACACCTTGACGAACTCCGACATGTCGAAACCCCTCTTCTGGCATCGCCTCAAGCTTTTGGCGAACTGCGGCGAGTAAACAATTTCGTAGGTCATTGCCCAAGTATTTGCTGCATCATGTCTTCAACAGAAGCGGCCCTTCTGACATTGCCGTCTTCAACCTGTTGCAGTGATATTTCGAGTTCGGAGCGTTCTCTTTTGAAAGTCACGCTGTTTGATTTGCGCAAGGCGAGCAGGATGTTTCTCCCCTCCCTGGTCCTTTCGTCAATTGTCAATGTGTAAGTCGCCATAGTGATATTCCTTTATGTTTTCCAGGCTGCAAAGATACACAAAATTAATCGTTTCACTCCAGATGGCTCAAAATTATTTCCACCTGCTTCGGGGTGAAGATGTTGCCCTCCCGCCGGCCGAGTTCCTCTTGGAACGGGCGGATCCATCGCCTTACCGTCCTTGTGTTAACGTGCCAGCGTTCCGCCAGCTGTCCTATCGTCATCGGTTGGTATTCCTGTTTGCTCATTTCTCACTCGTTTTTGATTATTTCGTAGTAATGCGGTTCGTCCTGCGCCTTCATGTTCACGCGCCGCACCGCCGCTTCGAGCTTCGGGTAGTTCAGCACCACGTTCCTGCGCCGTCCCACGTTGTCGGTGGTGGCGAAGATGCAGAAGTGCGTCGCGTAGGTGAAGAAAAGCGGCGGTATGGTGGTGAAGCCGTGCCCGACGGCTGCGAAGTCGACATCGTTCTGCCGGCAGCTCAGGAGCATGGAGCGTATGTTCGGGTCGGGCGCGTCAGGGACATACACGCGGCAGTCGTCGAAGATCAGGAGGCCGTGCTTGAAGCTCTCGCAGATGGTCCGCACCAGCTCCCTGTCGTCTCGGCACATTATCCTCCGCGCACCCTTGTACGTGGCGATGCGCTCCGTGAAACGCGGGTGAACCATCGGCACCGACTCCCACTCGTTCTCGTGCGGCGTGACGATCAGCACGCGGCGTCCGTTTTCCAGGGCGCGGCGGACGACGGTCTTCAGCACCGTCGTCTTGCCAGTCCCAGGCTTGCCCACAAACACCATCTTGAAGACCTCGCGCACCGGCTCAGGCTTCGGCAGGAGATTTCCGTTCTGCTTCGTTTCTTCTGTACAGTTCATTTTCGAGTTCTTTTATGCGTTCCTCCTGGCTCTGCTGACGCTGTTCCTGTTCCTCCTGCTTGCGTTCCAGCTCCATGATGCGGCGGTCGTTGAAGGCTTCCTTGGCCAACGGGATATAGACCATTGCCGACAATATCAGCACCTGCCACACCGGCGACATCTCCCATTGCTTCTCCTGGGCGAGTTCACCCCACGCCTCGCCGAGGTCGGCGAGGTCGTCCTTGCCGGCCTTGTACTCGTTGCCGCTGTCCTTGGCAATGAAGTTCGACGCCACGAAGTTGAAGCCTGTGTCGATGGCCTTGGCTATCCTCATGCCTGTGCGCTGGCAGCGTTCGGGCGAGATTTCCTTTTCGGCTTCTGGTGCGTCCATGAAGTTGAGTGCCGACGACTCGGCGGCGGCTTCGCCGGCGGGGTCGGTGAGTCCCGGCGGGAGTTCGCCGGACGCCGCTTCCGGCTTCGGCTCGTAGTAGTCCTGCCGCTGCGTCTTCGTCCCGAACTGCCCCGTGATGTCGGAGAGTGTCAGGATGTCGCCAGGGTTGTCATATTCACTGTTTATTTCCATTTGTCATCTGTATTAGGTTTTTTACAAAGTCCTTGGCTTTCAGGAATTGTTCTGTGCGGATGTGGCCGCCGTCGCCGTCGGTGACCTCGAGCCGGATGTACAACTCGCCGTCGGCCTGCTCGATCCGTATGACGGATTTCTCGCCCGGGAACATGGCCGCAGCGTCCATGCAGTCTTTGATTGCGCCGACGATCATCTCAGGCACCGAGTCGATGAGTGACTTCGGCAGCATTCCGAGTGCCATCTTGATGGCCTTTGATTTCATGTCAATCGCCATTGCCGGCCTCCTTCCTCTCTGGTTCCTGCTTTCTCTTCATTGCCGCCTCATATTTTTCCGACACCTCCTTTATCTCTGACGACGAGACGATGTAAGGAAGGTTGTTGCTGCGCGGGTTCTGCAGGTCGCGGACGAACAGGTCTGTCAGGATCGTGCCAGGAGCGACAGTCTCGCCCTTGCGTTTGGTCTCCGACTCGGCCATCTTCTTGAGGAAATACCACGGAACCGGATGCACCTCGACGCTGATCACATTTTCCGGCAGGTTTTTCTTCTCGCGGAGTGATGCGTTTTCGGCTTCGAGCTGCTCGATGCGGAGTTGCAGTTCCGAGCTGGCCTGTCCGTTGTCGTTGGCGGTCTGCTGTAGTTCCGATGCCTTGGCCTTGAGTCTCTCGTTTTCTTCGCGGAGTGCTGTCATCTCTTCTGTGCGTCGCTGCGCCTCTGCTTCGAGTTCGGCGATGCGCTGAGTGAGCGCCGGGTTGTCTTTGATGACCGACTTCGGCGGGTTCTCGAAGTAGTCCATGAGTGCGACGAAGGCCTGGCGGTCGGTGTTCACGCCGTCCATCGTGCTTTTCATCGATTTGAAACGTTCGATTTCGTCTGGGTAAGCCTTGATTGAGAGTGTTTGTGCTACGGGTCTCCCGCCCGTGTTTTCAGTTTGTTCTGCCATGTTGTAATTATTTAGGTTGTTTGAGAAAATTTTTATTGCTTTTCATTGTGTTATGAATAATTTTTGTATTTTTGCGGTGCCTTAGCGCTCTGACTGCGAACGGCACAATGTATATTCGCAGGAGAAGGTCAATTGGCAACGTTAATGCCGGAACGTTGAGATGGGTGCGCTCCCTCAAATAAAGTCACAAAAAACCTACGTTGGCCAGTAAACAGGGCTGGCTGTAAAATCGTTCCCACGTATATGGTTGCGGAGATAGCGTATCACAAGGAGCCTCCTTTCTTGGAGGCTTTCTTTTTTAAATTTTTTATTGCTTTTCATTGTGTTATGATTTTTTTTTGTATTTTTGCAATGCCTTAGCGCAGTCCAATATGCAGGGTAAAATCTGTTAGACTTATCACTTTGGCAGTTTGCGATTTAAGCGACTTCATTACGAGGGGACTTTAGGAACTGCCAAAGTTTTTTTACAGAATTTTATTTACTTCAATATTGTAATAGAACTTTGCCGATTTCTGAAACTGTATGGCGAGCCTTACATTTTCAACTTCTCCATCTAACTTGCTTCTACCCTTGAAATTCAAGAAACCAAGGACTTCCTCAGGGTCTGTTTCTTTCCTTTTGCCGAAATTATTATATAAAGCATATTTTATTATCTCTGGCAGTATTTTTACTATTTCAGCTTTCTTATGATACATTGCGCCACCCTGCGCCGTCTTTCTGGCATTTGTCATTGAGAAGCGGACAATGATACCTGTATCTTCATTCTTGATTTCGAGATCCCGAAGATTCTCCTTGTAATATTCCATGACACATTTCCTTAATTCTCCAATTCTTTTGTCTCGCCAACATGAATTTGTTTCCGGGACACATTTAAAATTTCTCTTACTTCGCGACATGTTTTTATATCTTATTCATTTCCATTTGGTTTCCATTTGGTTTCCATGTTGTTTGCCTTTTGTCAGCCTTTTGACATCCTTTTGTCAGCCTTTGGCAAACCTGCGGACTACCTTTTGTCAACCTTTGGCAAAATTACAGAAACAAGTTGATTTGACGATTTGTATATAAGAGTAAAAAAAATGTTCTAAAAACAACATTTCCCGTTTTTTTCCCTCTGAAAAAATCCATGAATTTCCAAAAATTTGTAGAAAAATGTAGATACGTGTAATATGTATTGATTATCAATTACTTATAAGTTATTTTTATGCTTGTAGATGATGTTGATAATGTAGATGTATCTACTTTTTCTACAACTATTTTTAAAAAAGTAGATAAATTATAATATTAAAAATCAATAAGTTACACCCGTTTTTCTACAAATCTACAAAATCTACAAAGTTTTTGAAAAATTTTCGTTTCCGATAAAAAAAAACGCCAAAAAAAGTTCCGGGCGACCATTCCCGGAACTGAAAAAATATGATCAACGAAGAATTACTTGCTTTTTAATATTTCACCGATTTCTTCCTGTTTGAGGAACTCGTCTATCAGGAATGTATAACAGCGGTCTTTCCTGGTGATGCCGATATTGTCTTCCTGATTGTTGTAATACGTGAAGACTGTCGCGTTGCCCGGCTTCCATCCGTGATCACGCAGGTACTCGGCTATCTTCAGCTTGTCGGCGAAGCGGTACTGGTCCTGCACCAACTGTGTAATCACACGGAGCGACAGCTGGATGTTGTCGCGCTTCTGGATAAAGAACTGCTCGCGGATGACGTCCTTTATATTCTTAACCAGCATATTCTCGGTGCGTTCCTTGATGGTCTGCAAAGCCGGTGTCTCATAAACTTTCTCTTCAAACCAGAGTCTCGACTTCTCGGGGTAGTACATCCGGCGGTTTTTGAGATAATGGAGGAAAGCCGGGATTTCAGCCTTCATCTTATCGAGGATGTGCGGGTCATCTTCGCCAGTCAGCGGATTGACCTTGATGATGGCGTAGCGGTTTTCCTCCATGTCAATCTTGACAAAATTAAATTCGTCATTGGAGCACAGTATCAGCTTGCTGAAGTTGGGTAATTCAGTGGCATCTTTCGCTTTTGATTCCTGGGGCAAAGTGTCGTTTGTGGCTATCATCTTCAGTTTGTTGCCCACGCCGTTCTTTTCGTCCATATTGATGAACGATTCATCGACGCTGACAATGAGCTTGCCAATCCAGTGTCCGTTGAAGTTCGACATCAGGCGTTGGCTGTCGAGGATGCGCATGTTCTCACAGAATATCGCGCGGAGGAGGTAGAGAAAAGTGGTCTTGCCCGTGCCTCGCTCGCTGCTGACGAGTCCCAGTATGGGCAGGTGCTGCGTGGGGTTGACGTAAAGCTGCTGAATGTAGTCTAATCCGAACTCATAGAGTGTCTCGTCACTCAAATTCCTGTAGTCGAAGATGTGATGCAGGAATTTCTTGATGGTGTTCCAGTCGCCATCTTTCGGTTCGTGATAGACCGGCGAATAGCGGTTGTATAGTATTGATTCGACACCGTCTTTTTTTGAGATGACAAACTGTCGGTATTTCTTTGGGTCATTTTCAGGGACGTTGGTGAATGCGTCGCACTTGGCGATGCTTTTCAGGAAGTCTTTCGAGCCTTTGAAGTCGTCCTTTATATTCTTTTCCGACCACCTCACGATATTGATTTCTGTGACATTTTTAGTCGAAGTCTCGACTATCCGCTTGAAGTAGTCAACGCCGACGCGTATGTAATTCTTTTCCTGGCCGTGCCACGACTTGACAATCTTTCCTTCACCGTTCTGGAAATACGGCGTGCCGCGGAACACGAACTCATGTTCCGACAGTTCCTCGGCGTTATCCTCGAAGAAGCTCTCCACGCTGTCGATGCCGAATATGCGCTGCACCTTGAACACCGACACGCCGGTTATCTTCGATGTCAGCACGTACTTCCTTTCCTTCAGGCCGACGAGGAGGTCTTTCAGCTCCTCGATGACGAGCTGCTGGTCAGACCGGCCGCCGTACAGGACATCATCAATGCCTTTGTCGGGGCTGTCCTTCACCACGTGCGCGAAGTAGAGGCTCACGTCGTAGGGTTTCAGGAACTCGTTGAACGTGTTGACGGCTGAATAGAAGCCGCACAGCCTTGTGGAAAGGTCTTTGCCTTCCTTCCATTCCACCTTGAGGCAGTCGGCGTCGAATATCAGCAGCACGTTCTCGACCTTGCATTTCTTTATGAAGTCGGTGATGTACGGATGAAGGCCGTCTTTGTCCTTGTCGCGGAAGTTCTGGATGCCGCCGATGCCGAAGCACGGCAGCCCGAAGTTCGACAGGGCGAACGCCTTGAACTCGCCCTCTACGACGTAGAGTGTCTTCACCTTCTCGCCCTTGGCGTAGGCCTTGAGTATCTCCGGCGTTGAGAACGGGATGGTGCCGGTGTGCGGGGGCTGCTGGTTCGAGTCCAGTACGACCCACAAAATGCCCAAAGTCATTGAAAATCAAAATCATGCTGGATTATTTTAGAAAAAACCTCTGAAAAATTCCGGCATGATTCAAACAGAGAATCTTCTTTTGGAGTGGTCGAAAAGTGAGGTAATATCCCTAAAAGTGTGTATTTCTGTTTTTTTATTTTAGCTTTACAAAAATATAAAACTTCCTAAATTCAAGAGACAAATGCAACTTTAACCGGTGGCAGTGAAGCCCATATTTTATCAGGAGGTCAGGGAGCGTGTCGAGGCGATGCTTGCGGAAGACTTCAGCCCTGAGCAGATAGCCGGGCTCTGCCGCGAATGCAACCGCAGGAAGTCGGGAAAATGACATGACGACTCAAGAAGAGTTGGCGCACCACAACGGATTTCTCACCAAGTGCGCCAGCCTCTCTAAGCTCCAAGCTCTAAGCTCTAATCTTCATCCTCTTCCCAGTCTTCCGGCATCGGCTCGGCCCAGTCCTCGTCGTAGAACTCTTCGCCCACCAGCTCTTTGTCGGACTTGTCCTGGCCGCCGAGCATCTGGCGCATTATCTTTGAAGGTATTGGCAGGATCTGCCCCGCCGGACCCGCCGGCACCGCGATTCCGATCTTGTCCTCGTCGAGTTCACGTGTCCAGCCGATGAACTCGGCGAGGCTCATGTTGGCGACGGTGTAGTCGGCCCAGTCGTCGCTGATGCTGGCTTTCGCGTCCTCCTCAGTGGCGTAAACCGCGACGTATGAGTTCTCGTTTCCGTCTTCGAGCATCGCAAAAAGACCCGGCTTGGCTTCAAGAAGCCACAACATTCCGTTTTCGTTGATTGTCTGTAAAAATTTCTGTAGTTCTTCCATGGTTGTTTATTTATTTCCTTTGCTATTTTTCTTTGCTAATTTCGCCACTTCGTTGATTGTCTGCAAATATGCTTCTTCAACGGGACTTAGATTGTTGGCTATGAACTTCTTATATTCTTCATTGGCTTTTCTCATGGCATCAGCGTGGCTTATGTCACCCGAATCAGAGAGCAACTGTCTTCCACTCGAAGAAAGAATGGTGTCAAGTTGTTTGATGTAGTCGCGCATATACATCGGCTTGTGTTCAATGGCGTTGATTTCAGCAAAATCAAAGTATCCCGACACAAGATTGTTTAAGATTTTGAGTTCGTTTTCAGAAAGATAATTTTTCGCGACCGAAATGTCTTTTTTTGTCGGATAGCCGCCGGAGAATGACAGAAGCCCCATGAAAGGTTTCTCGGCGCAGGCGCGTTCATAAATCAATTCGGCTGCCGTATGTCCGTGCGCCGCAAAATGCAGTTTGTTTTGCACAATTTTAAAAAATTCAACCGACTCGTCTGCCTTTGGGTTGTAATCGACACTTGTGGCATAGAGGTCGAGAACCTGACGGTAAAGCACCTTCTCCGATGAGCGGATGTCGCGGATGCGATTTAACAATTCGTACCAGTAATTTCCGCCGCAATTACCTTTAAGTCGCTGGTCGTCAAGTGCGAAGCCTTTGATCATGTATTCTTTGATACGTTCAGTAGCCCATCGGCGGAAGTCTGTCGCAATTTTTGACTTCACCCTGTAACCCAAAGAAATAATCATGTCAAGATTGTAGAAAGGCAGAGTACGTGTCACCTGCCTGTTTCCTTCAGTTTGAACCTGTCGGAATTCCCGACAAGTTGCAAATTGTTCCAGCTCGCCCTCTTCATAAATATGCCTGATATGCTCAACGACATTAGTCCGCGAGGTCTGATACAGATTTGACATCTGCTGTTGCGTCAGCCATACCGTTTCATCTTCAAATTTCACGTCAATTTTCGTAAGTCCGTCATTAGTCTGATAGATTACGATGTCACCTTTGTTTTGATTTTCCATGGTTCAAAATTTTGATTAATAATTCTAATTCTCAAATTTCATCCAGTTCCAGCCATCGCAACTCCTTCTCGTCAAGCAAATCGTTTATTTCGTTCAGGCGTTTCCCGATTTTGTCAATCTGTTGATAGTCGGTCTGATTTTCGAGTCTTGATGTCAGTTCTTTCTTTTCGTTTTCGAGGTTTTCGATGTCGATGGCGAGCTGTTCGTATTCTTTCTGTTCCTTGAACGAGCGTTTTCTGTTGCGTTCGGTCGCGGAAGGGCGGTTTTCGCGGGTGTCGGATTTCGCCGCCGCCTGAATCTTATGTTCTTCTTTAGATTTCTCGACGAGCCACTCGTGATACTGCGAATAATTCCCCATGAAGCCTTTCACCTTTCCGTCGCCTTCAAAGACGAAGAGCTGATCGACGGTCTGGTCGAGGAAATAGCGGTCGTGTGAGACGACGATCAGGCAGCCTTTATAGTCTTTGAGGAAATCTTCAAGTTTCTGCAACGTCAAGATATCCAGGTCGTTAGTCGGCTCGTCGAGGATGAGGAAGTTCGGGTTGCTCATCAGTATCGTGAGCAGATAGAGTCTCCGTTTCTCGCCGCCGCTCAGCAGCGAGACGGGCTGGCGGTGCATGGTGTAAGGGAACATGAAATGCGCCAGGAGTTTGTCGGCGGTATAGACGCAGTCCTTTCCGTAATGAACAACCTCGGCGATGTTGCGGATCGTGTCGAGCACGGTCATGTTTTCATCGAACTTGATGCCGCCTTGCGTGTAATAGCCGTAAACGACGGTCTGTCCGGTGGTTATCGTCCCCGAGTCGCATGGCTCGTTGCCGGTGATCATATTCAGGAACGTGGATTTCCCTATGCCGTTTTTTCCGACTATCCCGATGCGTTCGCCGCGTTTGAAGATATAGTCGAAGTCTTTGAGGATAAATGTGTTGTCGTATTTTTTCGTGACGTCGTGCATCTCAAGGATTTTTCCGCCGAGGCGTTGCATATCGACGCCAAACTGAATCTCGGTGTGGTCGCGTATCATCTTGGCTTTCTCCTTGAGGTCGTAGAACGCGTCGATGCGGGCGCGTGACTTGCCTGTGCGGGCCTGCGGGGTGGCGCGGATCCATTCGAGTTCGTGCTTCACCATCTGACCGGCTTTCTCGGCGGCGACGCGTTTGTTCTCCTCGCGCTCGCGGCTCTTCCTGACGTAATAGTCGAAATTCCCGTTGTGCGTATAGACGACGCCGTGATACATCTCAAGAATCTTATTGCACACTCTGTCAAGGAAATAGCGGTCGTGCGTCACCATGAACAGCGTGACGTTCGACTGTGTGAGGTAGTTTTCGAGCCATTCCACCATCTGCATGTCGAGATGGTTTGTCGGCTCGTCGAGAAAAAGCATGTCGGGGTCATCGAGAAGCACCATGGCCAAGGCAAGGCGTTTCACCTGTCCGCCCGACAGCGTCCCGACTTTCTGGCTCAGGTCGTTGATTTCAAAGGTGGAGAGGAGCTGTTTCAGGCGAAGCTCGTAGTCCCACGCCTGGTTCGCGTCCATCGCCGCCATCGCCTTCTCAAGATTCGTCTGATTAACAAGAGCTTCCTCGTAGTTCCTGATGACGCGCATGATGTCGGTGTGGCCTGTGGAGATGACGTCTTCGATGGTGAGATTCGGGTCGAATTGCGGAAGCTGTTCGAGATAGCCGACACGAACGCCTTCGTTGAAAGCGATTTTCCCGCCGTCGGCTTCCTCTTTCCCGACGAGGATACGCATCATTGTGCTTTTGCCGGTGCCGTTGGCGGCGATCAAGGCGGTCTTGTCGCCTTTCTCTATTCCGAAAGAGAGGTTCTCGAACAGCAGCTTGTCGCTGAACGCTTTAGAGAGATTTTCGACTGAAAGATAGTTCATATTTTAACACAAGTTGCACAAGTTTAGAAGCACAAGTTACACGAGTTTTTAGTTGCTTTCTTCGTCCAACGCCTCGATCAGGAAGCTGACGGGGCGGAAGCCGTCGTTGCATGAGATCATCGCCGACTTCTCGTTTTTCATCCAGCCGTCGTAAAAGTTCTTGCCGCCGTGCGCCAGTGTCATCACGAAAGGCGACATGACCTCCCATGCGCTCTCGCACAATCCATCGGGGCGCTGCCAGCCGTTGGCTATGAACACTTTGCCTTCAGTCATGTCGCAGGCGTGTTCTATCGGGTTCTCGTATTTTTCCATCAGGTCGTTGTAGCAGGCCTTGCGGATAACCGTAATTTTCACTTTCTTCATAAGAATATTTAAGTTGCAAATGATGGCAAACTGTCATACATAAAGGCACATTCCTTTTTTCCGGTATGTCTCGACACGGACGTTTTTCACCCCGCTCTCATTGAGGTTTTTACGCAGTTTGCTAAGCTGTACTTTAAGACTGTTCTTCGCCGCAACCGAAAAATCCTCTTCGCCGAGACATTCCTTCAAGATATTCTCAAAAGGGACAATCTGTCCCTTCTTGGCAAGCAGCGCCTTCAGAATTGAAGATTGTGTCTTTGTGATGTGGCAGACTTTGTTCTCTTCGCAAACCGTGTTGGAGATGAAGTCAAAGTAGGTGTCGTTGATTCTGACACATTGACATTCATCGATTTGAATGTCATTCAGCTTAAGATATGCCAGTTGGTTTTTCATTCTGGCGAGAAGCTCACGAAGTTCGACAGGTTTTCGGATATAGTCATTGCCGCCGGACTCGAAACATTTGACTGCTTCATTGACGTCACCTTGTGATGAGAAAAATATCACCGGTGTGGTGACATTCAGCTTTCTGATTTCTTTTACGATGACATGGCCTGATGTAACCGGCAGTTCGCAATTCGTCAATATCAGGTCAGGTGCGTTTTTCAGGATTTCGTCCACGCCGTCGTTGCCGTCGAAACGTGTCATGACATAGAAGCCGCAAACTTCAAGGTCCTTTTTCAACAATATTGAAAAAGTTCTGTCGTCATCAAATATCATAACCTTGACCATAATTCTCTTATCAATCAAACGTGCGTCGTCATTCGGCGTTGTCTTCGGGTGTCGGCTGCGGCCTTTTATTTGAACATTTTTTCGATTATTTCGCCATATTTGTCCATCACGACTTTACGTTTCACTTTCAATGTCGGAGTCATGATGCCGTTAGCTATTGTCCATTCATCGGCGATGAGTTCGTATCTCTTAATTTTCTCGACTTCACCGAGGTGTTCGTTAAGCAGTTTGACCTCTTTCGCATAACGTTTCACAACTTGTTCATTATGAATCATCTCTGCATCTGTCGTGTATTTAATCATGTGTTTCCTGCACCATGATTTGAGGAATGCGAAATCCGGCCGGATCAGCGCGGCGGCGAATTTCTGGCTTTCGCCGAGGACAACTATCTGTTCGATAAATCCTGAGTTGATAAATTTGTTTTCGATAACGTCAGGATTGATATATTTGCCCAATGACGTCTTGAACAGATTCTTCTTTCTGCCTGTGATGACGAGGAGTCCGTGCTCGTTGATATGTCCGAGGTCGCCGGTATGGAACCAGCCGTCTTTGTCGATGACTTCAGCGGTGAGTTCGGGCTGTTTGTGGTAGCCCATCATCACGTTATGTCCGCGGCATAATATCTCGCCGCTGTCGTCGATTTTCACCTCAACGCCGGGAAGCGGTCTTCCGACGGTGCCGACTTCCCTTCCGTATTTGCCTCTTGCGCTTACCGCAATGACCGGCGATGTCTCCGTAAGTCCGTATCCTTCGAACACCGGCATCTTTATCGCCGAGAAGAATCCCGACACTTTCTTTGTTATCGAAGCGGCCCCCGACACTATTATGTCGAAATTCTCGGCGCCCATCTTGGCGCGTATCTTGCTGTAAACCAATTTGTCGGCAATTCTCAACTTGAAATCATAAAACCATGAGCGACTTTCGATGCTGTATTTTTCAGTGAGATTCATTGCCCAGTAGAACAGCATCTTTGAGATGCCTTTCATGTTTTTGCCTGAGCTGTATATTTTATCATAGAACTTCTCCAGCACGCGCGGCACTGCGCACATCATCGTCGGATGTATCTCAAGCATGTTCTCCGCTATTGTCGCGATGCTTTCTGCATAGTAAATCGACATTCCGAGATAGTGATACATGTAAATCAACGCGCGTTCGTAGGCGTGACAGACGGGGAGGAAGCTGAACGCTTTCTTCGACCATGGTGACGGCGTGTCGCAGAAATTCTTGAACTGGTTCATCAGGTTGTGGTGGGAGAGCATCACGCCTTTCGGCACGCCCGTCGTCCCCGAAGTGTAAATTATCGTGGCGCACGACATCTCGTCAACAGCGGCTTTCCTCTGCGCAAGTTCTTCGGCATGAGGGTGCTCCTTGCCGAGTTCAACAAGGTTTGCGAAAAACGGGTATTTGCCTCTGTCAACGAAGGTGTAGATTTTCTTCAGCGACGGGGTCTCCGGCATTATCGACTCAACTTTGTTCATCACCGCAATGCCTTCGAGGATGCATATCTCCGCCTCGCAGTTGTTTAGTATGATTTTGTAGTCCTCCTCACTGATTGTAGGATATATCGGCACCATCACGGCGCCTATCTGGGTGATCGCCATGTCGAGCATGTTCCACTCCGGACGATTGCCGCAGATCACCGCAACCTTATCCTGCGGTTTCACGCCGAGTTCGATGAACGCACCGCTCAGTGTATCAGACAGTTCTATGTATTTGTCAATGCTGTATTCTATCCATTTCCCGTTGACTTTCCCCGCGAGGGCGACCTTCTGCTCAGGGAAATGTTCTTTGTAATATGGCAATAAATCAAAAACTCTTCTAACTTCCATTTTTTTGATTACGATTTAATCCAACTAAGCGAATAATTTTTCAATCAGGCTTTCATATCTATTCATCACGACCTTCCTTTTCACCTTGAGTGTCGGGGTCAGGATTCCGTTGGCGACGCTCCATTCATCGGCGACCAACTCGAATCGTTTCACCTTTTCAACTTCACCCAACGACTCGTTAAGTTTCTTCACCTCTTTATTGATTCGTTTTACAACTTCTTCATTATGAACCATTTCTTCAGGAGTGGTATATTTGACATTGTGACGTCTGCACCATTCTTTGATGAAAGAGAAATCGGGATGTATGATTGCCGCTGCGAATTTCTGGTTCTCCCCGAGGACAACAATTTGTTCAACAAATCCCGATGTCAGGAATCTGCCTTCAACGACTTCAGGATTGACATATTTCCCGAGTGATGTCTTGAAAAGGTTTTTCATTCGACCGGTGATCTGAAGCAGCCCATGCTCATTGAAACGTCCGAGGTCGCCTGTATGGAACCAGCCGTCATTGTCAATGACTTCGGCTGTCAGTTCAGGCTGTTTGTAATAGCCCATCATCACGTTGTGGCCACGGCAGATGATTTCATTTTCGGGGGTGATTTTCACTTCGACGCCAAGCAGCGGCTGCCCGACATATCCGACCTCACGGCCATGCTTCTCTCTGTTGCTCACCGTGATGACCGGTGATGTCTCCGTCAGCCCGTAACCTTCAATCAATGTTATGCCGACAGCGGAGAAGAACCCGCTCACCTTCTTTGATATTGCGGCGGCGCCAGAAACTATGATGTCGAAATTTTCGGCACCGATCTTCCTAAGTATCTTCTTGTAAACCAATCTGTTGGCGATTTTAAGTTCTAAATCATACAATTTTGAGCGGCCTTCGATTTTATAATTTTCCGTAAGGCCCATCGACCAATAGAAAATTATCTTGTTCAGACCCTTCAGATTTCTTCCTGAATTGTAAATCTTAGAATATATTTTTTCGAGGATGCGCGGGACGGCACACATCATCGTCGGGCGGATCTCGAGCATATTGTCAGCTATGGTGGCGAGGCTTTCCGCATAATATATTGACATCCCGAGGTATTGGTACATATAAATCAAAGCGCGTTCGTAGGCGTGGCAGGCCGGCAAGAAACTGAACGCTTTCTTTGACCATGGCATCGGAGTGTGGCAGAAGCCTTTGAACTGGCTCATTAGGTTTTTATGCGATAACATGACACCTTTCGGAATGCCAGTGGTCCCGGAAGTGTAAATTATTGTGGCACAATCATTTTCATCAACAGCGGCCTTCCTTTGCTCTATCTCTTCGGCATGAGGATGTTCCTTGCCGAGTTCGATAAGATTTTCGAGGAAAGGATACTTCTCCCTGTTTATGAATGTGTAGATTTTCTTCAACGAAGGCGTCTCCTGCCAGATTGACTCGACTTTGTTCATCACGGCAAGGCCTTCGAGGATACATATCTCCGCCTCGCAATTATTGAGAATGATTTTATAGTCAGCCTCACTGATGGTTGGATATATAGGCACCATGACAGCACCTATCTGGGTAATAGCCATGTCGAGCATGTTCCATTCCGGGCGGTTATTACTGATGACTGCGATCTTGTCTTGTGGCTTAACGCCAAGTTCGATAAACGCACCGCTCAGTATGTGCGACAGTTCTATATATTCGTCAATGCTGTATTCTCGCCATTTACCGTTTTGTTTGCCTGCAAGAGCAACTTTCTGGTCGGGAAAATGTTCCTTGTAATAGGGCAACAAATCAAAAACTCTCTTTACTTCCATAAGTTTATGTTTTAAGAGTACCGTCAAACTTCAAATCTGCAAAAATAAGCATTTCCTCTTTATCGTCAAAGAAAAAAACAAAAAAAAAGGGAATATGTTATCATATTCCCTTGATTATTTATAATTACTTAATAATTAAGCAGTTATACTTATATGATATGGAATGCCACTGTAAGACCTGCCATCACGATTGAGACCATGCTCATAAGTTTGATGAGGATGTTCAATGACGGGCCTGATGTGTCTTTGAACGGGTCACCGACAGTGTCGCCGACGACTGTAGCCTTGTGATTGTCAGAGCCTTTGCCGCCGAAGTTGCCTTCTTCAACATATTTCTTTGCGTTGTCCCATGCGCCGCCTGCGTTAGCCATGAAGACAGCGAGGACGAAGCCGCACGAAAGACCGCCGATGAGGAGTCCGAGTACGCCTGGGACGCCGAGGATGAGGCCTGTTGCGATCGGGACGACGATTGCGAGGATTGAAGGGACGAGCATTTCGCGCTGTGCGCCTTTTGTTGAGATTTCAACGCAACGTTCGTAGTCGGGTTCCGCCTTGCCTTCGAGGATTCCCTTGATTGTGCTGAACTGACGGCGCACTTCCTCGACCATCTTCTGTGCCGCGCGACCGACAGCGTTCATCGTCATTCCGCAGAACACGAACGCCATCATCGCGCCGATGAATACGCCGACGAGAACGATTGGGTTCATCAGGTTGACATTGTAAGCCTCCATGAAGTCAACGAGTGTGGCCTTTGCAGCTTCGACGCCGTTAGGGAGATCCTGACCGACACGAATCAAAGCTATCTTGATTTCCTCGACGTAAGAGGCGAGGAGTGCGAGAGCTGTGAGGGCCGCCGAGCCGATGGCGAAGCCTTTACCTGTAGCTGCCGTTGTGTTGCCGAGAGCATCAAGGGCGTCGGTGCGTTTGCGGACTTCAGGGTCGAGGCCGCTCATCTCAGCGTTGCCGCCCGCGTTGTCGGCGATAGGGCCGTAAGCGTCTGTAGCGAGTGTGATGCCGAGTGTCGAGAGCATACCGACAGCGGCGATGCCGATGCCATAGAGACCCATTGAAAGGTTTGCTGCATTGAACTCAACATTGAAGCCGTTCGCACAGAGGTAAGCGAGAACGATTGCCACGCCGACTGTCACAACCGGAATTGCTGTTGAAAGCATTCCGAGACCGAGGCCGGAGATGATGACTGTCGCTGGGCCTGTCTTTGAGCTTTCAGCAACTTTCTGAGTTGGCTTGTAAGTCTGTGATGTGTAGTATTCCGTTGATTTTCCGATGATCACGCCAGCGAGAAGACCGACGACGACCGAGAATGAAATACCGACCCAGTTTTCTATTCCGAGTGCCCAGAAGATCACGAATGTGGCGATTGCGATAAGCACTGAACTCGTGTTTGTGCCACGGCTCAAAGCTCCGAGAAGCTGTTTCATGCCTGCACCTTCCTTTGTCCTGACTAAGAAGATACCGATGAGTGACAGCAACACGCCGACTGCTGCAATGAGCATCGGGGCGAACACGGCCTTGAGCTGCATGCCTTCGACCGCAGATGTGGCAAAAGCTGATGCACCGAGAGCCGCTGTAGCGAGGATTGAACCCGCGTACGACTCATAAAGGTCAGCACCCATGCCAGCCACGTCACCCACGTTGTCACCGACATTGTCAGCGATTGTCGCAGGGTTGCGCGGGTCGTCTTCAGGGATGTTGTACTCTGTCTTACCGACGAGGTCGGCACCGACGTCAGCGGCTTTTGTGTAGATACCGCCACCGACACGTGCGAACAGAGCCTGTGTTGAAGCACCCATGCCGAATGTCAACATTGTCGTTGTTATAATAATAAGGTGATTTTCTGCCGGAATGAAATGGTCAAGAACCAGGAACCACAAGCTGATGTCAAGCAATGCGAGGCCGACAACGGTTAGACCCATGACAGCACCTGAACGGAATGCGACCTGAAGACCGTCATTCAACGACTTACGGGCTGCGTTGGCTGTACGTGCTGAAGCGTAGGTAGCTGTCTTCATTCCGAAGAAACCAGCCAAACCTGAGAAGAAACCGCCGGTTAGGAATGCAAACCACACCCAGCCGTTCTGGAGGCCGAATATCGACATCACGCCGAATATGGCGGCTAAGATGACAAACACGATGATCACCACCTTGTACTGTTGTTTCAAATAAGCCATTGCACCTTTCCTTACGTACAATGCGATCTTTTTCATCAGGTCTGTTCCCTCATCTGCTTTCAGCATCCTCTTGTAAAAGAAAAATGCAAAGCCCAGGGCCAATACAGAAGCCGCAAGAACCAAATAGATTACACTTTCCATAAAATTAAAAATTGAGTTATTAATACTTTAGATTTGTTTAACAATTTTCACATTTGATTTAGGGTGCAAATTTCCGAAAAAAAACTTTTCCATCAACCAAAAAAATCAATTTTTATCAAAATTTATTTCACGCGGTTCCCGTATCATTTTTTTATCTATTTTTGTAGAATGAATAAGATTGGGCTTGACGTAATCGGATTGACATTTTCGCACTCGCAAAGTGGTGCGTACGCGCTTGTTTTAGGCGACAAAAACACTGGCTTAAAACTCCCCATAATCATTGGAAGCATTGAAGCTCAATCTATTGCGATGGCTTTGGAAAATCAGCGCAGCAGAAGACCACTGACACATGATCTGTTCAAGGCTTTTGCTGAAAATTACGGAATAAAGGTGAAAGAAGTGGTGGTAAACAGTTTCAAGGAGGGAATATTCACGTCTCAGCTTGTATGCGACAAAGACGGTGACATCTCTGTTTTTGACGCAAGGACGTCCGATTCCATCGCCTTGGCCGTGAGGTTCGGCTGTCCGATTTTCACCACAGAAGAGGTCATGAACGAGGCGGGGCTTATGATGGATGACCTTGTCGAAGGCGACGTCGATGACGACACAAACGACAACACAGAGCACAGCGTCGAAGAGTTGAAAGAGATGATGGCCAAGGCCGTCGAGGAAGAGGACTACGAACTCGCGTCCATGCTCAGGGATGAAATAAAGATGAAAGAGAATCAGTAAACGTATATTATAAAAGGTAAAAGATTTTTCAAAATGAAAGGTATCAAATTCCGTTTAATCACGATGAACTTCCTCATCTTCGCTGCATGGGGGGCTTATCTGTGTTCACTTGGTGTTTATCTCGGACGTGTCGGCATGGGCTCGCAAATCGGCTCGTTCTACGCGATTCAGGGTATCGTCTCACTTTTCATGCCGGCGTTGATGGGCATCGTCGCCGACCGTTGGATTCCGGCGCAGAAGCTGCTGGGCATCTGCCATCTGTTCTCGGCCGTTTTCATCGGCATGGCCGGTTTCATGGGCATGACCCACGACAACATCACCTTTGGTCAGATATTCCCATGGTACGCCCTCAGCGTCGCCTTCTTCATGCCGACGATAGCATTGGGTAACTCCGTGTCTTACAACGCATTGGCAAAAGCCGGGCTTGACTCGGTGAAGGCATACCCGCCAATCAGGGTTTTCGGGACCATCGGTTTCATCGTCTCGATGTGGATCGTGAACTTCACGGGCTTCAAGGACAGTTATATGCAGCTGTTCGTCTCCGCCACATGGAGTCTCATCCTCGGTTTCTACGCGTTTACGCTGCCGGAATGTCCGACAAACAAAGCCGGCGGCAAGTCGTTCGTCGATGCGATGGGGCTGCGTGCATTCACCCTGTTCAAAGACTCCAAGATGTGCGTGTTCTTCATCTTCTCATTCCTTCTCGGGATGTGTCTGCAGGTGACAAACGGGTTCTGCACCCCATTCCTCGATGCTTTCGGCAGCAGCGAACAGTTCGCCGACACCTTCGCCGTCAAAAACAACGTGTTCCTGTCATCCATCTCGCAAGTCTCTGAAACACTTTGCATTCTTTTAATCCCGTTCTTCCTGCGCAAGTTCGGCATCAAGAAAGTGATGATCATCGCATTCGCGGCATGGTTCCTGCGTTTCGCGCTCCTCGGAGCCGGCAGCCCGACAGGTTTCGGCCTCGTCCTGTTCATCCTCTCGATGATCGTTTACGGCGTGGCTTTCGACTTCTACAACATCAGCGGCTCGCTCTTCGTTGACCAAAACACCGATGTCAGCATCCGCAACAGTGCGCAAGGCGTCTTCATGATGATGACCAACGGTCTGGGCGCGACGATAGGCTCGTTATGCGCAGGTGCTGTCGTGAACAGATGCACCGACGGCATCCATGACTTCGACCAGCTGATGGCTGGCTGGAGCACGGCATGGTATATCTTCGCGGCCTTCGCGCTCGTCGTCGGCATATTGTTTGCAATAGTTTTCAAATACAGACACAATCCTGAGACAGCAAAATGAGACAATATTTAGACTTGCTTCAAACGATATTGGACAAAGGCGTTCAGAAGGGTGACCGCACCGGGACCGGCACGAAGAGCATCTTCGGCTATCAGATGCGCTTCGACCTTTCTGAAGGCTTCCCGCTCGTCACGACGAAGAAAGTCCATTTGAAATCAATTATTTACGAACTTCTCTGGCTGATAAGCGGTGACACAAACATCAAATATCTGCACGACCACAAGGTGAGTATCTGGGACGAATGGGCTGATGCCAACGGCGACCTCGGACCGGTCTATGGCGCACAGTGGCGCAACTGGAACAACGAAGGCATCGACCAGATTCAGGATGTCATCGACAGCATCAAATGCAACCCAAACAGTCGGCGTCACATCGTGACGGCCTGGAATCCGAGCGTCCTGCCCGATGAACACGAGAAAGACTTCTCGAAGAACGTCGCCGCCGGAAAAGCGGCTCTTCCGCCATGCCACGCCTTCTTCCAGTTCTACGTCGCCGACGGGAAACTCTCGTGCCAGCTCTACCAACGCTCAGCCGACGTTTTCTTAGGCGTGCCGTTCAATATCGCGTCATACTCATTGTTAACGATGATGATGGCGCAGGTGTGCGGCCTCAAACCAGGCGACTTTGTCCACACTTTCGGCGATGTCCACATCTACAACAACCACATAGATCAGGTCAGACTTCAGCTCACACGTGAGCCGAGACCGCTGCCCACGATGAAGCTCAACCCTGAAGTGAAAAGCCTGTTCGATTTCAAATACGAGGATTTTACTCTGGAGAACTATAACCCATACGATGCCATCAAAGCGGAGGTGTCTGTTTGATTATATTTCAAACCACGTTCGAAATGATTAAACGCCTAAAACTACTTAACACCTAAAACTGCTGACGACTAATGAAGCCAACAATATCGATAATAGCAGCCGTGGCGAAAAACCGCGCCATCGGCAAGGGAGGCGACCTCATCTGGCACCTCTCGAACGACCTTAAACATTTCAAGGAGATAACCACGGGTGGCTGCGTCCTGATGGGATATAACACCTACGCCTCACTGCCAGGCAGAAAAGCCCTGCCCAAACGACGCAACATCATCATTTCCAGTCATCTGAAAAACATCCCGGAAGGCTTCGAAGTCGCAAATTCAATTCTGGATGCCATGAAATTAGTGTTCAACGAAGAGAACGTTTTCGTTATCGGCGGAGGCATGATTTACGAGCAGTTCCTGCCGATGGCCGACAAGTTGTATCTCACGAGGATCGACAAGGCATTCGAGGCCGACACATTTTTCCCTATCGTGAACTTCGACGAGTGGGAGCTGACCGAGTTACAGGTCATCGACAACGACCCGCAAATAGATTGCGAATACAGGTTTGAGACTTGGGAGAGGAAGTAACGAAGGCAGATATTCAACAAAAAATCCTCGCCACGATGTGACGAGGATTTTTTTTTTTGTTGCGTCCCGCTGAATTAGCGGATGACTGAGATTTTCTTCACCATCTCGGTGCCGTCGGCCACAACGCGGACAACGTACATTCCGGCTTCAAAGTCGCTCATGTTGATCACAAGCTCATCAGAATCGACATCTTCAGAGTATATCCTCTGGCCGACTAAGCTGTAAATCGAGACATTGCTGATGTTCCCGGCCTTCACTGTCAGGACATCCTTGGCAGGATTCGGATACACGTTGATTGTTGTCGTGGCGTTTTCTTCAACACCTTCCTGTGAATAATGGTATCTGACAAAGAACTCATTGCCATACTTCGCCTTTGCAGGTGCCGCCTTGCAGTCGATGTCCTGATAGTAGGCGATGACCTTGTAACTGTAGTATGTTCCAAGTTCGAGTGATGAGTTCTCTTTGTATTCAACCTTGCTCGGACCAAGGATCTTGATCTGTTGGTATTCAGCATCATCACCATCTCTTCTCATGATATAGTATCCGCTCAGGCTCTGTGTCGTCTCGACTGGTTTTGTCCATGTTATGACTGGCTTGAGGTTATCTTGTGCATAATACCAAAGTTCTGTCGCAGGGTTGCATCCTTCGCCGGCTGATGCGCAAGCATCGTATGTGCTTGCACTCTCCCCGTCAGTGCCGAAATTGCAGACATGGTAGCAATAGCCGCCTGTTGCCGGCGTCACATCGACGAACTCATTGCCTGATTTCACGAGAGCATAGAGTTCCTCGTTACGATAGACGTTGAAACCGTACTGTGCCGCCTCGCCGCTCCATGTGACCACGATGTCATCGCCAACCATCTCGGCATTGATGTTTGAAGGAACTGGCGCGGAAGGAGTGCCGCCGCCGTTGTTCTTGGTCTTGAAAATCACACCTTCTGCAAGACCAGCCATTGTGCCTGAATACTCATAAAGGACATCGCCGTCTTCATTCTTAATCTTGACCGACATGTTGCCATCTGTTGAAGTGCCTTTTTTCCAAACGAAATACACATCATGTCCGAAAGGAACCTCAACGTTCATTGTTGCAGGTGTGCTGTTCGTCGTGGTGACTTTGTTGAACATATTGTTTGCAGCATCGAAGCATTTAATTGAGCCGCCGCACCAGCCCTGCATTGAAGATGCGGTAAGGATGAACTTCCATGTTTTTGTAGGACCGAACTGTTCTGAAGCTTCAGCATAGTTGCCGCGGACACCGTCTTTCATTGCATATATGTCATAAGTGAAAGTGCTGTAGCAAGGGACGTTCTCGTCTATATATGTGACGTTCTCACCAACAGTCTGGCCGGGAAGTTCTGCGATGACGACACCATTTCTCTCAATGACGATGGCGTCGATAGAGGAGATGGCTACATCAGACATGTTCTTGTTGGGGTTTTTCCATGACAACGTGGCGGAAAGTGCCGTCTCACTGCCTCTCTCGACGGTGAAGTTTGTCGGAGCCTGAACGGTGTTCTCATAGACATTGGAAGGCACGAAATTAAAGATTGCCGCCGCAGAGACAGAGAACTCTATGGCATCGACGAGGAACCATCCGTCGCCAGAACCGCTCCAACCGAAGTTGAAGTGCATGAGGTCGTTTTCATCATAGCCGTCACATACGAAAGCATGACCGCCGTCGCCGTTTATGCTTTGACCGCCGTAATAGACCGGGCGCCCGAGGTCCAGATCTGTCCTCAACATCTGATTCCATGTATCGACAGGATAGTTTGCTCTTGACCTGCGGACGCAATAGTCATAATCGAAATAGTTCTTCATGCCGTCTGGAACGTCTTCGGAATAAGCTCCGCTGCCTTTCTCGCCGTCATAGTCCATGTCAACAGCAACGCCGCAGTGATACATGAGCAATGCGACGGCTTCAATCTGTTCCTGCGTGGCGTTGTTTAATGTCGTAGGCATCTTATCCCACTCGTATGTCGCTGACGAGAAGTCAACTGACAAGTGATGATGATGTGTCTTTGTATAATATGAATGCGAGCCTTCACCGTGAAGCGGAGCATTCCAGAACTTCATAATCTGGCTCATTGCCGTCGCGACGCAGCCGGCGTAAGCTCTTCCGCTCGGACCATAGGCGTCGGCCGGCGCATACAAGTTATACGGGCTGTCCTGATTCCATCTTGTCTCACAGATAGGGCCAACCTTTTCTGCTCTTCTGTCGCTGAGTCTGCCTGTCTTCTCAAGCATCGCCCATTCTTTTTCTATCTCCGGTAATGCCGCAACCTGCTCTCTGATGGCGTAGCTGATGCTTTCCTTATAGGTTTCAAGCATGTACATCGCACCGTTATACTTGTTGCTTGTGCTGAATGCGCTTTCCTCCGAATAAGCGAGAATCGGATGCACGTTGTCTGTCGCAGAAACAATCACGAATGCATTGTCACCAACGTTAAAAACGTAGAAACAAGCTTCGCCGTTATCTGAAGTGACTGTGGTAACAAGCTGTAAATCAGCGTTGTTTGTGTTTTCAAAATTTGCAAGGACAAATTTCTGTCCCAGTGACATGGCCGTCTCCATGCTTACCGGATTTGCGAACATCGTCCCGAATCCGAGCATGACGGCAACAACTGATAATAAGAATTTTTTCATCTTTTGTTGTAATTTGGTTTATTATTACTTTGATAAATTTCTCAAAAAAAATAAAACGTGCAAATTTATAAAAAAAATATGTAACTTCATCTATTTAATTCACATTTTTATCAATAAAAAAGGACGGCGTGAGAACCGTCCTTTCGTATTTTGGAAAATGATGTTAGTCGATAACGGAGATTTTCTGTTTCATCGAGCCGTTTGCCGTCTCAATTCTGATCATATAGATGCCGTTCCCGAACTGTTTCATGTCAATAACATGTTGGTTTTCAGCAATATTCTGCTCAAAAACTTTCTGTCCGACGACATTGAATACTGAGACATTGTCAATCAGCTCGGCTTCAATCACGATAACGCCGTTTGTCGGATTGGGATAGATTCGTGCGTTGATTGAGTTCTCTTCGACAGAAAGCACGTTGACCATGATAAAGTCTTTGTCATCAGATGTCAGGGCTGGCGTTGACTCGCAATATGAATTGTAAGCAGTCACCCGATAGTAGAATGTCCCGTTGCCGGAAGCGTCGAAATACTGGTGTTCGGTATTTTCAACTGTTGCAATTTCTTGATATTCAACTCCGTCATTGCTCCTATAGACTTTATATTTCTGCGGGTCGTATGTGCAATTCCATGAGATGAGTGCTCCGTTATGGCCGTCCTGATAGCTGTATTCGCCGGCGAGGTCGGTTGGCGACGTGCAGCCTTCGCAGTCATTGCTGCCGGTGTAGAGCGTGCCGTTAAGTCCTGACGAGGCACCAGAGTAGCTGTAAACTTCTTGGTTTGCCGAGTTCTTAAGTTTTATTGACAGCGTACTGATTGGTATGTTCGGTTCAACCCATTTCAGAGAGAAGCCGCCTTCAGGCATCTGGAACTTCTGGCTCGATGGTGATGAGTTGGGATTTGTGAACTCTCCAATCACTGCGCCGTTGTCGGCTACGACCTGAACAGCACCTGAGTTCCAGCCCTGGAAGTCGCCGCATGTCAACGTGAATTTCCATGTGCAGTTAGGACCGTAAATCACAGATACTGTCGTGATCTCACCCATGTAATTGTTGTTATATCCGCAAATTGAATATTCGTATGCGCCGAAGTCACTCACCTCATCTTCGTAAACCAACGTCTCACCCGGTGTGGGATTGTTGAAAGTCTTGACAACAAGATTGTTACGTTTCAATTCCATCTTTTCAATTGATGTCAGCGGGTCGCCCGACATTGATGTCGTAGGAACGGTGAATGTCACGGTACCGGTCTTTGTCATGACGTTTTCAATTGCGACTTCAACATTCTCAGCTGCAGGGACGAGAGCATTGTAGATGTAATCAGGAATCATGTTCACGATTACTCTCTGGTTGAGGTTGAAGGTGCCGTTCAATGTGTTCAACGCATCAATTGCGAAAAAGCCGTCGCACCAGCCGCTCCAGCCCCAGTTGAAGTGAAACTTGCGCTGTGCATCGTAGCCGTCGCAGTTGAATGCGTGACCCATCATCTGTTCGTCGTAGCCCGCATAAGCCGCAGGGAATCCGTGGTCGAACTGCTCAATCAGAATGTCTTCCCATGCTGTTTTCGTATATGACTCACGGGAGAGAATTTCCGTTGCGGAGCAATATTTGAAATATGTTTTCGCCGCATCCACGACCTTGTATGTCTGGGAGCCGCTGCCATTGTAATTGAAGTCCATATCGACCGACACGCCGCAGTGATACATGAGGAGTGCTATCGCCTGCGGGCTGCCGCTCGGGATGGTGTTCGGCATGTTGCTCCAGTTGTATGTCGTCTCGCCGAAGTTCGCCGACAACGTTCCGCCGACAGTGCTCGTGTTGTACGAGTGTTCGCCGACACCCTGGTCGGGCCAGCTCCAGAACCTCATCACCTGACTCATTGACGTGGCGACACAGCCGGCGTAGCAGCGTCCGCCTGGACCGTAATTATGAGCAGGAGCATAATAGTTATAAGGATAATCCTGATTCCATTTTGTGGTGATAAGCGGATCTACGACATGGTCCATCCTTGTTCTCGAAGTGATGCCTTCGGTGCGGAGAAGTTCCCATTGTTTGGCTATTTCCTCTTCCGCAACAAAATCATTTTCAATGGCATACTGAATCTCATCGCTGTAATGGCCAAGATAATAGACCAAACCGTCAGGAAGGTGATTCACATCGAAAGTGCTCTCTTCCGAATAGGCGAGGATAGGATAGGCGCGGTCATCGGCGGCGACAATCACAAAACCGTTTTCATAGTTGAAAACATAAAGGCTCGGCACGCCGTTGTCGCCTGACACCGTGTAAACATGTTCAACGTCAGTGATGGACTTTGCAGATGCCACATTGTTCTTCAAATAGCTCACTCCGAGTTTCTTCGCTGTCGCGACATCAACCGGAGCCGCAAACATCTGTCCTGCGAAAACAAGCAGGGCAACGACTGTCAGTAAAAATCTTCTCATTTTTTTAGTGTTTAGTTATTGTTTATTATTATTTTCTTGGAAATTAAGCCATTAGCAGTTTCTACCGAAATAAGATACACTCCGTTGGCAAAACGTTCCGTATCAAGTGTGATCTCATCTTCCTTGACAGAAACATTCATAACTTCCTGTCCCACAATGTCATAAACCTTGACGTTATTCATTCCCTTGGCGGAAATCGTCATTTGATTTCTGACAGGATTCGGGAAGACATTAAGAACGGTTGAGCCATGCTGAATCTCTCCGACAGACGTCGTGTCGTGGCACATATTCGTGTAGTCGAACAGACGTCCTGCAATCAGCGAGTCGGGCGATGAGAACAGCAGCTCGTCGTCAGCGTTATATATACTAAAGGAGATTTCGTCTTCGGTGTAATAGTCTCCGCTGAACCATGCCTTGTTCCAGATGAAAGTGAGGTCGCCCTGGAGCATCGGGACGACACGCGTCTCCGAAGAGCCTTCCTCCAACGTTATCTTCGCGATGCGCACGCCGTCTCTCGCTATCGAGACCGAGCCGCCTTTCCAGCCGTCGCCGCCTTCATCGTTCAACTCGAAAACAAGGTCACATTTCGGCCCGACCATGATTCTCTGATAGACAGGGATGCTGTAACCGTATTGATTATGAATCAAGATTGAATACTCATAATTTCCGTCTTCTTCAAGTTCATCAACATAACTCATTGACTCACCAGCTGTTGTATTTGTAAAACAAGCCACGGTCTCGAAGTTTCTCCTGACAATGACGCTGTCGATTCCGGTCAACCCGCCACCTCCGATATTCGTCGTCGGGTTGGTCCAGTTGATGCTGACAGACATATCACCTTTGGCATAAAGTTCATTTTCAACGGCTTCCACGTCAACGGCTTTTGCGGGACGCTGGTAATATTCATCGTCAACAGGATAGAAACCCTGAACTACGGAGTTGTAAGTGTTGAAAGCATATTTTGTTGTGTTGAGTGCGCCCATCGCGCACCAGGCGTTGTCTTTTCCGTCCCAGCCCCAGTTGAAATGGAAGAAGTCGTTTTCATCGTAGCCGTCGCAGACGAAGGCATGACCGCCACTGCCACCATCGTCCTGACCTGAATAATACAATGGGCGTCCGAGGTCGAGTTCACTCTTGAGCATATCGCTGAAGTCATCTTTCCAGTACCAGTCTTTGTAAAGGACTTCCGCATCCGGGTTGTAGCCGAAATAGCTGCCGATTACATTCGGCACGTCCTCAGAATAGGCGCCGCTGCCGTCGGGGCCGTACATCATCTCCACGCCGATACCGCAGTGCCATTGCAGCTGGGCGATGTAGAAAATATCCTCTTCGGTGCTTGTCGAGTCGAGTTGCATGGGCATACGCTCGAAGTTGTAGAAGGTCTCGCCGAAATTCGCGGTCTGAGTCGGGTAATAAGGATATCCCCAACCGCCAGGCGTATATGAATGAGAGCCGGTGCCTTGCACGGGATGGTTGAAATATTTCATCACCTGTGCCATCGCCGTGGCGACGCAGCCGGCATAGACGTGTCCGCCGTTGCCGCCGTCGTCTTCCGGGCAGAGTGCGTTGTACGGGTAATTCTGATTCCATAACGTCTCAAGCAGGATCGGCACGGTGCGCGTATTGCGGACAGCCTTCACGCGTCCGGTCTTTTCGACACGCGTCCATTCTTCGGCGATGTCGGAAAGACGCTCAACGTTGTTCTCTCTAATATATTGAATCTCATCGGTATAGCTCTTGACAGTAAGATTAAATGCCGGGGCGATGTTGTCCGCACTGAACGTCCCCTCCGTTGAATAAGCGAGGATCGGCTTCACGCGGTCTTCAGCGGAGACGGCGACAAAGCCAGCTCCGCCGACGTTGAAGATATATATATAAGGTGTACCTTCAGCGTCTGAATAAGTGTAAACAAGTTCCGAAGAAACGCTTCGATTTCTGAACGAAGTGCTTTCCTTCATGAATTTCTCGCCGATGCGCTGTGCCTTCCTTGTATCAATGTTTCCGGCGTAAAGTGTTGAGAATGTAAATATTGCAATTATTGCGAATAATAAAACCCTTTTCATTTTTTATAAATATTTTAACGCGTAAAATTATAAAAAAAATCCACACAAGGCGTTTTTTTTGTATTTTTGCGTTTCAAAAAAATAATTTTACCGTGGATCACAAGTTTTACGATTTTTACATGCGTTTTCCGAGCAAGGCTGACGCGCTGAAAGCAGAGGATTTTTATTACGAGACACATCGCCCGCGCATCGGCGGCAAGTTTAAGATCAACGACAACGGTGTGTGTTCGCTCTCGTTGCAGGACGAGTGCGAGCTTATCACCGACCTCTATCAGTTCGGGATGCGGCGTTTCATCGTGACCGACAACTTCCACGGCGTGCGCAAGGAACACGGCAAGGACATCTTCGACTTCTTCACCGACAGCGACCGTTACTTCCATTGGGACATGACACCCGACATCTTCGAGAAACTCAACGACTTCTTAATGAACGAGATACAGAAGGACGGCTACGAACACGCGGAGGGCACGCACGCGCCTTTCATCCAGAGGACCTTGGACGAGATGGGCATCGACGACCTGTTCAACATGCTCAACGTTGACGCGCCGGGATTGGATATTTAAAGAGGCAGCATAACGCATCAGCTGTCATTCACATTCAAAAGAAAAATGAGAAAGATCATTGAAAAATATATCAACGAAGAACAATTGAAAAACTGCTGAATTCAAGTAATAAATGCAACTTTTTGATTAATATTTCCAGTTTGCAAAACAATTTGCTGAAAGCAATCGGTTTTATTCGGTAATGTCGCCGGCTTACCTATCGTTTACAATATCTTCACCGCTATCGCCACGCAAGCCTCGGCATCTGCCAAGGCGTGAACTTTGCAAACCCAAACTATATTTCAAGTGCAAAAGTAAGTATATGACACAAGAGCCAAAGGACTATTGTCGCGCCAGCCAGTCCAACGTATGTTTCCACTTTCAGCGGGAAGTCCGGTAGCCTCCATCATCTCTGCCATCGGGTATAACTTCTGAGACTTCACACCGGTGAGCCTGATGATATGGTCTTCAAGCAATCCTGTCGAAGTGTCAACGTTGAAGTTGGTGGAGACAATCTCACACTTCATGTTGTCCTTTGCCCGAAGCATGAAAATACCACCTTCTGCGTCTATCCGAGCGAGAGCCTCGAAGTCGACATAAGCTTTGTCCATCGTGTAGATTGCATTGGGGACAATCTCAAGCAGATCCATCGCGTTGCTGTCGTGATAGCGCCCGTCGGTGATATGAATGAAGACTGGTATGCTTCCTCGTAAGTCTATGAGTGTGTGCATCTTGACCCCACCTTTGCTATACTTGCCCAAGGCCCATTCCATCAGTTTCACACTGCACGACATCGTGGTTGAATCAAATGCATATAGCTCGTGGTCCTGTGGCACAATATAGTCAATGTATGTCTTGGCGTCCTTGTTCTGGCCGATGCAAAGACAGATGTCTCTCAATGATTCACAGGGGGTTAGCTGCCCGAACAGCATATACTGCAATTGGTTTGTGCAATTGAACTCTCTGACTCTATAATCTCCTTTGAACTTCTCTACGAGGCGGAGGAAGATTTGGCGCGGGATGAAGCTGGTGACTTGAGTGAGGATGTACTTTCCTTCGTTCATAACCGGTGGAATTAGCCCGCAAAATTACGAACTCATTTCAAATCGAAGTTGTCAAAGAACTGTTATAATATATTGTTTTTTAATGTTTTACAGCCGCAGATGCGTCGGTTAACGCATCACTAGTAATCATGAAAATTGATTTGTTGATAAAAGTGGCTGTAGTTCAAATTCTGCTGTCGTGTTTTGTGATATATCAAGCGCAAAATGCTAATATTCAAGGTGTTATACTTGATGAACATGATAAGCCGATAGAAAATGTCGGGATTTACATTATGGACTCAACCATAGTCGCCTTAACAAATGGGAACGGCCATTTCACGCTTTATAATTTGAAATCCGGTGACACTATTTATGCAAGTCATTTAGCCTACGATAATGTAATTCATATTATTGACAATCAAGATGTTGATGATAAAATTGTCATAAAGATGCAGCTTTCACAAATGTTGTTGCCTGAAATCGAAATTGCCGGCAATGCCCCGCATGTGGCTTACGACAACAAGGTCGTTTCGGTCAAGGATTTTGAAATCAACAAAAGAAGTATTTATCTAATTGCGCAACGTCGTCGCAATGTCGCGCTTCTAAGTCTTTTTCACTTTTTCGAGTCTTTGATGTAGATGCATCTATTCCTCAAAAATTTGTAAAGTGAAAAGCGAAAATGTCATGTCAGAATACCGTCCTTAATTTGTTCTCCGAATCGTGTATTACATTCGTGAAATCTTTCCACGATTGCGCCGATTGCGGCACATAAAACGGAATGACCGACAATGTCCCTTCATAACCTTTTAGTCTGAACTTCTGGGGCTTTGATTGTTGCTCAAAAGGATAAATATAGCCGCCGTTTTGTGCACGTTTACAATACATATAGGTCACCACCTGATACAAATCTTCGCGACTAACTCCCCAATCGGATAATCCGCTGTTTTCTGTCCGTTTTCTTTTTCTTTCTAAAGTCGTTCAAATTGCCCGAAAATACACAAATGATTATTTGATTATCAATGAGTTTTATTTAAATTGTCTATACGGCAATTTGTTCTTGTATCTTCTCCATCGTAGTATCGGTAAATGTCCTCCAGATTTCGAGTTTCACCTTTTTGTAGTCATCGAAAAGCTGGCCGACACGTTCTATTTCGAATACCAGCCGAAGGTCGTTCTTATCCTCATTCTCCTGGCCTTCCTTGCGATAGCCAAGGCGAGCAATCTTGATGTAATAGAGATCACGGATGCCTTTGCCAGAGAGGTAAGGCATGAAGTAGTAAAGTTTGTTGAGTGCCACGGTTGTCGGGAACTTTTTGCCTGTATAGTAAATCTTTGCAGAGCCATCGAGATACTGCTCCCAATTGTCCTTCTTGACGTTGCAGATAAGGAGGTTCTTGGCGAGATCAACATTCAACGGCTTCTTCTTGGACGTTTTGCCGTACTCAATCTCCGGATCCTCACGCACGATGAAGTTCTGGGCGATTGGCTCAAGTTCATACTGGTCGAAGAGGTCGAGGAAGTTGAGCTGTGTACAGACGGCTTCAACCTTTGATGTTTGCGTTTTATTGTCTTTTACTTCCACCAAATGAGATTGCTTGTGCATTATCTCACGAACAGCAGCCGTACAATCTTGTGTCTCGGACGGGTGCTCCGTTTGAATATCATTAAACAAGCGAATCAACGAGCGTCCTATTGCCCAAGCAAGGTTGACAGGTACGGCATTACCGATTTGTTTGTACTTGGAAGTCATCGTTCCTTGAAAGTTCCAATAGTCGGGGAACGTCTGGATGCGAGCATACTCGCGGATGGTAAGTGGACGTGTTTTGAGCGGATGACAACGTTCTGTCTGCTTTTGTGCAGGAGCGCAAGTGAGGGTGAGCGATGGTTCGTCAAGCGACAAGCGACGAGCCATACCTGTTTTACCACCGCCAAGCAGCCAACTGCCACCCATGTATTCACGTGCTACATCTTCGGGAAGGTCGCGCCAGTCGCCACCTTGAGGTACAAGTTCCAGTACTCGCTGCTTCTTCTCTGGGTACTTTACACCTTCTGATTTTGGTACATCTGTATCAAAGATGACACTCTTGTAAAGTGCATCACGTAGGGTGAGCACGCGTTCGTATGGCGAAGGCCAATGGAACTGTACTCGCTTGGCAATGTCGTTGCGAATTGCAATCAAGATTAGTCGTTCACGCTTCTGTGGTACTTGATACATAATCGCTTTCAGCACGCGAGGTTCAACCAGAGTGTAGCCAAGTTCTTTAATGACATTGCAAATGGTATCGAAGGTTTTACCGTCTTCGTGAGAAGTCAAGCCCTTAACGTTTTCACCCATAAACACCTTCGGGCGAATCTCTGTTACTGCACGTGCCAGTTCGAAGAACAATGTGCCACGAGTATCATTGAAACCTCCCTGTTTGCCAGCGTACGAAAATGCCTGGCAAGGGAAACCGCCCGAGAGGAAGTCAACCTTGTCGCGAAGAGGGGTGAAATCAATGTGTCGAACATCACCCTCTATAACATTCCAATCAGGACGATTTGTGCGAAGCGTCTTACAAGCGGAAGTGTCAAACTCGTTTAAGAGAACGTGATGGAAACCAGCAAGAGACATGCCAAGTGCCAATCCTCCACCACCGGCAAAAAGCTCGACAGAGGTGTACTGACGAAGTGGTTCAACATGAGATTCCTCATCCCATTTGCCATTTATCATTTCGCTAACTTCTGGAATTTCCGTCAGTTCATCCATATCAAAGCCTCTTACTCCATTGACAATGTAAGAAGGGTACACTCCACTCTCTGCCCATTTCTGAACCGTTGAATTTGAGGTACCTATCAAAGCCGCAAAATTATTTTCAGAAACAAATCTCATTGTTACAAACCACCTTTATCGATTATCTCTTGGGCAATCTCGTCAACCTTCTGTAGAATGAGGTGACTGCCATCTATGCCATCTTCCTCTACGACTTCTCCGAATGCCTTAGCCAAACGATTATAGAACTCTTTATCACCGGTCAATCTTTCCCAGAAGTCAGCACCGCATAACACAGGATAATGAGCATCAATGGCTTTGTAATTTGCTGACAGGTTTTCATGTTCGCCATACAGAACACCAACAATCAGGTCGTCGAACTGTAATCCCATTCTGTCAAGTCTTGACTTGTTCATCAAATACTTGAAATGTCCGAGGATGGTTGCAATGTCCTCCTTGTTGATGGTTTGTGGACCAGCCTTACATTGGCAATACTTACGTCTGCCATCGATAGCATCAACGAACTCAATATCAATACCCTCAATTCCCGATGCTCCACCTGTAATCTCTTCAAGGCTTGAAATGAATACTTGAATATTCTGTCCAAAACTTGTGTTCAAACTGGTACCGAGAATACGTGGATAAACAAGAGCCTTTGCAAGCGAACGTGGTTCAGTATCACCACAAAGGAATGCAGCAAGGTAATTGATGAGGAACGGATTGATGTTGAATGACGAAAGCTTCAACTTCTGTAGGTTCTTCAAATGATTTGGTATAATGGTTGTGCGGAAATATTCTTTTCCACTCTCGATGATGGCTTGTTTTTGTTGTTCAGTCATAATAAGTTATTTGTTTTGTCTCACAAAGTGTTAAGAGAACTTCTATTTTTACTCATTTCACACCGTTCTTTTGAATTTTGTGAGATCCGTTAAACAAAATCCAAAAGGGAACAGTGTTGCAAAATTACATATTATTTTATCATGTCCAATATTTTAGTGAGATTTTATTAAAAATCAGGTGGCGATTTTAATAATATTCAACATGCCATACAAATCAATTCTTCCGCAGAGTCCTTTAACGAAAGTCGGTGGGGAAATGCGAACTGCAAAAATACATTATATTCCTGTCTTTTTTCACATTTTTATGCTAAAAATCACTCTTGTTTCTCTATTTCCACCTTCAATGGTTGGTTGTCGTAGCACCATTCGCGATGATTTGACATCTGTTCGGAAATGAATGTCTTGATGCCGTCCATATTCCAGTCGAAAGCATCTCCGGCATCGATCAGGATTTCAGTGAGGCGGTTGATGGCTTGCGAGTGATATACGCCTGACACTTGGTTGAAGGTTTTCCCGGTGGCATGGGCTACGGCGTCGATGGTCTCAACAGCTCCGCTGAGTTCTTCAAACAACAAGTCTTCGTTGTGACGATTACGTTTCCTGTTATCTTGTTTTACCATAGTATATAGCGTTTGTTTCGGCTGCAAAACTAAAACGGAGGTGTGCCGAATGTGGGCGCACCTCTGTCGGATTGATGAAAATTTCAAGTTTTATTTTGTCATTATTTTTTTTGCGATTTGAGATAATGATGAGCGTTTGTCGCTTCATTATCTCCCTTGATTTCAAGGGCGTTCTTGTTTTTGGCGTTCAAAGGTGAAATAACGGATTGTCCTGTTCGAGCTTCTATGTTTTCTCGGGCGTCTTTTGCCACGCTACCGCCTTCAATAGCAATCTGTCGGCTTTCTTCAAATGTTTCAGGATCGCGCGATTTGGAAATGGCGGTAGTGGTAACCTCAGCCAACATATTCAGCACCAGTTCGATGTTGGTCATATTGTCGCGCAGATTTTCTTTCTTCAGATTTTTGAATTGTTTGTATTGCTTTATTGAGAATCCACTCCAAGCCTTGGTCATCTCGTTGGTCAGGATGGCGTACTCCTGCTCTTGTTCAATGCCACGCGCTTTCCATTCATCGGTCAGTTCCTTGCGCATTTCAATGGATTGCAGACGCTGGTTAATCCGCCTTCAGTGTAACCTTTGGCTCGGTAAAAGTCGGCACCGCGCAAGATGGCTTTCTCCGGGTCGGCGATTTCGTCCAAACGCTCGTTGCCCACTTGTGCCAACCACATCTTGAACGGCTCAGCCTTGGGTGATGGAATGGACTGTATGAGACGCAGAAGTCCCTTTGTATCAAGAACATCCGTTTCTCTCATTTTTCCATCCGCAGCTATCATTTTCAACCGGTGACAAATTGTCACCAGTTCACTTCCCTCTTCTGAAAGACGTTGCCTAAGTTTGTTCCAATACTTTCTTGCTGTCTGATAGTCAGCGCTATCAGTCAACACTTCCACCACATCCACCACGGAGAAATACCATTCCTCTTCATCTTCGTTCCATGTGGTGCGTATTTTCCTGCTTTCAAATAGTTTGATTTTGTTTTCCATCATTGTTTGATCTTTTGTTTTACTTGATGTCATTAGATGCTGCAAATCTACGATTATATTTTTCTCATTCACAATATCTCCCTCGCTATCGCTGCGCAGGCTTCTGCATCTGCCAATGCGTGAACTTTGCAAACTACAACTATATTTCAAATGCAAAAGTAAGTATATGATACAAGAGCCAATGGACTATTGTTGTGCTAACCAATCCAACGCATAAATCTGCCGTATACCGTTATGCGAAATCTCAGGATCAGAATCCATTGTCAGCAGAAACTTCGGATTGTGATCCTTCACGGAATTCAAAGGGGCGATTTCTCTGGTCAGTGTCTGTTCATCGCGTACTGTGAGAGCAACTTGATAATATTCCACAAGACCATCTTTAAATCTGATGAAATCAATTTCCTTATCACCGCTTTTGCCAACCATGACCTTATGTCCCGACCTGATAAGATGCAGATACACAATATTCTCAAGCAAACGTCCCAAGTCACCGCCGCGCAAGCCAAGCAACATTGTTCTCAACCCGACATCCGAAAGGTAATACTTTTGTCCTGTGCGCAAAAGCTCCTTGCCTTTGGCATCACAACACGCTTGTCACGCCACATATTCAGTTGGTTGACATAGTTTTTGCGATTTAAATATTCCATGATTCCATTTTGTTTTCATGTTGCAAAAATACAATATTTTTGCACTCCATTGCAAAAACTACGTAAAAATACAAAGTTTTTGCAATGAAATATGAAGGTTTCTTAAAATATGGAAAGGATGTATCAGGTGCATAGCGTGAAGGCATTTGCTTTTATATGTTACTAATGAAATTTGGTACGCATATCATTATTTCGTCAGTATATCTTCTATCAATTCATCATGATAACACCCTTTTATTTGGGCTCTTGCCATAAGTGCAGAATATATTCTCCAGAAAATCTCGCCATGACTTTTATTGGCACCTCTTCCGAATATACCACCTTTCTCTGTCTCATGAATATGATGTGCGTATTCATGGATGGCTATTCCCTCTAAAGGGCATGCACTTCTCCATTTAGAGTATATTCTGATACGATGTTTGTCAGAGGTATGTATATACGCCCCCATTTTGGTACGTGGTTTCTTGTCAATCACGAAAAGTTCAAAGGGGACTTTACAAGTATAGATTCGAAGCAAGTACTCCTTGAAGTACTCGGCTGTTTGGACTCTATTCATGACCCTTTGATTGCGCTGAGTTCTTCCTCGTTGAGCATTCTTGAACCAGCGATCTCACCTTTGTCACTGATGAATGTAATGGTGGATTCCTTCAAAAGGATAAAGCTGTTCTCGTTAACCTGCAAAAGGCTTCCGTACTTTTCTGATGGAATACTTCCCTGAAGAACTCCATCCAGATTGTACACCTTGTATTCATCGTCTATCTGTAGGCAGATAAACGTATCTCCGACAACAACCTGCTTAATACTCTTTTTGTCAGAAACAATACTTGAGAGATAGATTCTCTTCTTTTTTGACTCACCCTCAAATTGAACAACGGCAACAGGAATGTATGTTACGCTTTTTTGAATTTTGTCCTGATTGCTGCTTAATTGGTTGACACCAATTTTTGAAAACTTGATTTCTAAACTTAGTATTCCCATAATTGATATATTTTGATTATCTGGGTACAAAGTTAGAATATAGGTATGCCATTTATGGGCGCACCTCCGTTGGAAATAATAAAAAGCGTATTACTTTAACATTTATTTAATATAACCAAGTTCCTTTGCAGCTTCGTAAAAAGCCTCACATTTTTCATCTCCATGGAAAGTTTGATACCATGCGATCCATCCATTCTCAGGATTTCTTGTGACCTTTCCTATGCCGACTTTCTCAATGATACGTTCTACCATTGCTTTCTGTTCCTCGGTAGGGTTATCGCACTGAAATCCCCAATATGGAGAAGGACATTCTTTATCATTTGGGTCATACCAACACCCACACCATACTCCATTTATGCATATACCAAAGGATTTTCGATCCTCATTCTTTAGGTATTCTGACCATTTTGGTGCCAACTTCATTCTCCATTCATCAATCATGTCCTTGCCTACTGTTTTTTGAAGACTTTCCAATCCAGCAAGTAGGTTTTTCACCTCTTGTTTTTTGTCATTCAGGGCATCCCAGTGTTCCAGAGCAGTCTGCTTCTCGCTTAGCAACTGTTCGCGTAAAAATTTTTCTATTTCCATTATGAGTTTGTTATTTAATCTTTTATTATATCGTCCTTTTAAGAAGTCGATGAATTGTATTATTGCTGTTCTGAAGACAATTTCATCATTCGGTATCAGCGACAAGCATTCATTTTCAAGCCAATCGACCATATCCAGATCCAATACATGAGTTTGTGATTTGAATCTATCTCTCAAATCCTTTACACAATGCTCACACATTGGACAAGACTTGTCGAAGTCGCACAAGCAACTTACTGCATCATAGAAAGCACATGCTCTTTCCTGATTGGGGGCACCCCAGTCTGTAGGTAATCTCCAAACAGACCTGTTGATATGGTCGAAGATATTTCTGTCAACATATCCAGGGAGTACTATAATGAAGATCTGGTCATCACTATAGCCTTCGGCTCTCATCTTTTGTATATATCTCGCCAACTGATTTCTCTGAAAAACAGCTCCTTTCAACTTGTTCTCGATGATAACGGCATATTTCCCCTTTTCTTGGATGGCTATATCGATATGATCTGTTTCTGCTGTTATTTTCGGACGTAAGAACTGTTCTGCTTTATAACCTGAAGGAGAAAGGAAGTGTTGCAGGAAAGCCTCACAGATAACATGTCTGTTATTTGACTTGTACTGAAATAGCAGTTTTAGCAACTGGCTGGTTAGAGGCTCAGAAATATTAACGAGATCAAGCACATTGAGTTGGTATTTCGGCTTGTTCTCAGATTCCATGATTAGCGTATTGACACGTTCTGTAAGAAGAAGCAAGTGTTTTGCATCTTCTTGTTCGGCCCAATCAATCTTGACCAGTAATCCAAGTATATTTTTAATCTTTTGTATTTCTTCCATATATAAACTATAGTATCTTCATCGCTATCGCCGCGCAAGCCTCCGCGTCTGCCAAGGCGTGATGATGATTTTCTAAAATATAACCGCAACGCTCGGCGATGATGTTGAGGTTGTGATGTCCTTCTGGCCAGACTTTGCGCGAAGCTATGCAGGTGCAATAGAATTCATAATCAGGATAATCCATCTGATAGACACGGAAGACGGCTTTCAGGCAACTCTCGTCGAAGGCTTTGTTGTGGGCCACAAGAGGCAGGCCGCGCTCGCCGTTCATGCTGCTGATGCCTTCGATGCCGTGTTGCTTGAGCAAGGCTTCCACCTTTTCCCAAACGAAAGGGAAGACGGGAGCATTCTCGGTGTCCTTTGCCGTGAGACCATGCACCTGAGTACACCAGTAGTTGTAATACTCCGGCTCGGGCTTGATGAGCGAGTAGAATCTATCGACAATCTCTCCGTCGCGCACGATGACGACGCCAACAGAACAAACAGATGAACGCTCGCAGTTGGCGGTCTCAAAGTCTATTGCTGCAAAGTCTTTCATTGTTTTATTTAGAATGGATATCGGATTTTCAGATACTGAATCCAATTCTGAAATTCTTTGTTTTTTGGGAAATACTGTTCAAGTAAATCTATAAGAGATTCTATCGTTATATATCCAAATGTTGAACGCCCTTCATCTGTGAGGAACTTTTCGTATATAGGTAAAATTTTATTAAAATGCGGATTCCCATGGGGATAGAGCGTTATACTATGGAACTTTTCTACGCTGTCTTTTTCAATATTCTTGTTTCCTACCATACTTGCACCAAGTATATGGTTTCTCCAAATTTGACGGAATTCATCCTTGCAGAGTGCCGTTTCTCTAATGGGATGATTTGTAATCTCTGGAATGAACCAACCGCATGATTTTGTGACTTGAGCATACCTGGACTGCTCGTTTTCCATTACCTCACGACGTTCAGTGATTCCACTAAATGGATAACCTTCTTCTGTGTATTTTACTTCAATACCAATACCGCAAAGCATACCTTTATGCAAATATTTTATATATGTGTCGAATGAGGTGTTGTCATTCAAACATTTTGTTTTGTCAGGTGCCCATTCGATTTGTATGTCCTTCACCTCATCAATCTCATCAGCGCCAAGAATTTTGTTGAAAACAAGTGCTGTAGCATTTAAGTCGTACCCCATAGGAATAAACACATTCCAAGGTATGTGCTCACTGCGCAACATGTTGGCATACAAACCATCATGTTGTGTGGCAGTAAGACTTGGATAACGCCCTTCTATTCTTCTAAGAATTTCTTGCCGGAAATCTTCGCAGAAATTAAGACCTGCTTTGGCATCATCAGGCATTAGGAAAGCTCCGTATTTACCATATTTATTTTTAGGATCAAATTGAACTTTCAGATAGTTTGTTCTAAAATCAGATTGATGAGTACGTGCAATTCTCTTAAAAGGCTTGTCGCCTTTATAAATCAAAGGTGTCATGATTTCTTTTGTTTTATTAATTAATTTTTTTATCTTTAATATCCGTGAAGTCGTTTTCGGTGTTTGAACGGTCAGGTTGATGACTTCATCATACTCTTGCCTGTAGCACCACAGGCTGTTATTCGGTCCATGTTGAATAGAAAGGTTCTTACCGTTTTGTGCTGCACGAACCTGTAGGATGTCACCCTCTATGTGAGTCAAGAAAACTACGTTGTCCTCACTTATCCATTCACCATTGTTGTTGCGTACAAGATGAAAATCATCTGTATGTTGCTTCGAATTTGTCATACGTGTTCAAATTTTGGAACATTAACGTTTATGGGGATTGTTTCATCATCATCCATGGTGGGAACTGACAATTTGATAATACCATCAGGCATACTATCATCAATAAGCAGTGTTAGCGGATAGATTTCGCTATTTTCGTCAAGAATAGGATATCCGTTTTTATCAAAATTCTCCATATAAGCCGAATCAATACCATATACAAACACACTCTTACTATGAATATCCATTTGATGGTTGATGAAAGGATCTTTCTCTGCATCAAAGGTTTTTCCTTGTGTCAAATCCATTCCGTATATAAGAAATGGCGCAGCATCGCATGACCTGGCAAGCAGCATCATCGAGCGTGTGTTGGCATATAGATTGAGAGCATATTCAGAGGAGTGACGAACATGAAAGTCTTTCTCAAAGTCTTTTATAACGTCACGAAATGTTTTTCCGTCAGATAACCTTCTGCCATCATAGTTGAAATCCGAAGGGTTGTAGTGGAATGTCTCAATTATCTCTTTTTCCATCATCTTTAGCCGTATTATATTTGTATTTCTTCCACATTCTCTTAATAATCCCGGCCATTTCCTTGCGCAGCCAAAGCGGTTCAAGAACTTCCAACTCTTCGTTGTTCCACAGCAGCTCCCGAATGAAGTCGTGTTCGGCGCGAACTCTCAGCTCGAAAATGCTGAATTGTTCGTTGCGCTCGGTTTCCACTTGCGATTCGTGCATGGGCAGGTCGCGAAGATAGTTGGCTTGCTTTGGCGACACCTTGAGCACCACGGTTTCGGGTTTGGTCTTGCCGCCCGCGATGATGCCGAAGCAGCCGTCGAAAAACTCTTTTGGCTTGAAATCCTCCGGATACTCGAATGAGTGGCTCGACAGCCGGAAATCGCGGATGCGGTCGAGGCAAAACACGCGGTCTTCGTTGGCAGGCCATTTCCGTCCGACCATGTACCATCGTTGACGGAAAAGCTTCACACACAATGGCATGAGATAATGCTCCTTCTCGTCTTCACGCCAATAGTTGTAATAGACAATGTGAATGAAACGGTTCTTCTTCATCGCATTGATGATGGGGTCTAAATATTCTCGTCCGCTCGGCACTTCTTCAAGAATAATTCTGTCCTTGATCGATTTGCTTCCGCTGAGCGAATTGCTGACGGAGTACGTGTCTAACAGCCAGTTTTCGATGTTTCCCTGCCTCAAGTCTTCATCGTTGTCAATGTAATATCTGTAAGGTGCTGTTTTTTCGCATTCAATGTTCAAGCCGAAAGTGTCAAGAATCGCCCACTTCCATTTGATGAAGGTGCGTTTCAGCATCGGTTTGCCTCGGCTGATGTCATCGTCTTCAATCCATCTGCTGTTAAGCTCTTCAAATGTTATCTTGCGGGCGGAATGTATGGTGTTTGCTATCCACACGAGTTTATTGGTCTGATTCAGTGGCATGACTTATCTGTTTGTTACAAATTCGGTCTGCAAATATAGCGAATATATGTGCCCGTTGTGGGCATAGGTTGTTTTTTCTTCAGCCCATTTGCCAAAAAACCACCCTGTCTCCAAGGTGGTTTTTCAGTCATGATAAAAGCTTGTTTTCAAGCTTACTTAACGTTGTCTTTTCCAACCTGAACGGCCTGCATGTTCAACGGGATGAGCTTGTGGGCGCGTTCCGGCAGGCTGTGGCGCAGACCTTCTTCGACGTTCTTGTCGAGGATGATCGGGCGGAGCTTCAGGAATGCACCGAGGATGATCATGTTGAACACCTTGCTGTTACCCATGTCGGATGCCAGCTGGGCGCCTTCGATGGTGTGGATGTGAATGTCGGTACGTGTTGGCTTCTTGGTGATGCCGTTCGGGTCATAAAGGAGATAACCGCCCGGTTTCACTTTTGATTCGAATTTGTCGAGTGACTGCTGGTTGAGGATCACTGCTGTGTCGAAAGCGTTGAGGATAGGTGAGCACACGCGTTCATCGCTGACGATGACAGTCACGTTTGCTGTGCCACCGCGCATCTCAGGACCGTATGACGGCATCCAGCTCACTTCTTTGCCTTCCATAATACCGCTATAAGCAAGAATCTTGCCCATTGACAAGACACCTTGTCCGCCGAATCCGGCAATAATAATTTCTTCTGTCATTGCTTTACTTTTTTAGATTATTTTTCAACGAGCTTTCCGTCAACTTTGATGTCTCCGAGCGGATATTCAGGGAGCATGTTTTCGACTAACCACTGGTTGGCCTTCACCGGGTCCATCTTCCAGTTCGAGTTGCAGTTGGAAACGATCTCAACGAAGTTCACGCCGCTCTTGCCATTGATCTGATTTTCGAATGCCTTCTTGATGGCTGCCTTTGCCTTGCGCACGTGTGCCGGGTCATACACGGCCTGACGTGTGACGTATTTGGTGCCTGGGAGGCGGGCGATGAGTTCTGTGATATGGAGCGGGTAGCCGTTGTTCGGGATGCCGTCGAAGCCTGCGCCTGCCGGCAACGTGGCCTTACGTCCGTAAGGTGTCGTGGCGGTCTTCATGCCTTCGAGTGTGGTAGGGGCCATCTGGCCGCCTGTCATGCCGTAGATGCCGTTGTTGACGAAGATCATGGTGATGTTCTCGCCGCGGTTGCATGTGTGGATCGTCTCGCATGTTCCGATGGCCGCGAGGTCGCCGTCACCCTGATATGAGAAGACGACTTTGTCAGGCCACACGCGCTTGATACCTGTCGCGCATGCTGTCGCACGGCCGTGCGCTGCCTCGATGAAGTCAACATCGAAATAGTCGTATGCCATGACCGAGCATCCTACAGGAGAAACGCCGATGGTCTTCTCATCGATGCCTAATTCTTCGATGACTTCGGCAATGATGCGGTGAATTGTACCGTGACCGCAGCCTGGGCAATAGTGGAAAGGCTTGCTTGTCAATAACTTAGATTTCTCGTAAACTAAGTTTTCTGGTTTGATGATATCTTCAACTGTCATTTTCTTATTCTCCTATAATTTGTTTCTTCATTGCTTCGAGAACTTCTTCCGGTGTGTGGATGATGCCACCGACGCGGCCGAAGTGTTCGGCTTTGACGCGGCCGTTGCATGCCAACCTGACGTCTTCAATCATCTGGCCACAGCTCAATTCGACTGAAAGGAATCCTTTGACGCCGTGGTTGATGAGGTTTTCGATAGCCTTTGTAGGATAAGGGAAGAGAGTGATCGGACGGAGAAGGCCGAGTTTCAGGCCCTGTTCGCGGCCGAGCTGCACCGACTTCTGTGCGATACGTGCGCTTGAGCCGTATGCCACAAACACGTAGTCGGCATCTTCGCAGTTGATCTCTTCGTAACGCACTTCGTTCTCTTCGACCATCTTGTACTTGGCCTGGAGGTGACGGTTGTGCTCTTCCATCTTGTTGGAGTCGAGGTCGAGTGAGGTGATGACTCTGTGTTGAGTGCCTCTCTTGCGGCCTGTCAACGCCCATGGGTATTTGGCCTTGATTTCCTCTTCTGTCATGCGTGGTTTCTGTTCCGGAAGGACGACCTTCTCCATCATCTGGCCGATTGCGCCGTCCGAGAGGATGCACACTGCCATGCGGTATTTGAATGCGAGGTCGAAGCCGAGGGCCACGAAGTCAGCCATTTCCTGCACTGATGCCGGGGCGAGGACGATGTTCTTGTAGTCGCCGTTGCCGCCGCCTTTCACTGCCTGGAAGTAGTCGGCCTGTGACGGCTGGATTGTGCCGAGGCCCGGGCCGCCGCGGACGACGTCAGCATAGACGCAGGGGACTTCAGCGCCAGCGATGTAGGCGATGCCTTCCTGTTTCAGGCACACGCCAGGGCTTGACGATGATGTCATCACGCGTTTTCCAGCTGCGCCGGCAGCATAAACCATATTGATAGCTGCCAATTCACTTTCTGCTTGCAGAACGACCATGCCGGTACGTTCATAAGGGTTCTGTTCTGACAGATACTCAATCACTTCCGACTGTGGGGTGATAGGATATCCGAAATAAGCATCGCAGCCGTAGCGGATGGCGCTTTCTGCCAATGCTTCGTTACCCTTCATCAATTTTAATTCTCCCATTATTTTTAATTTTTAAATGTTTGACAATGATTTGATTACAATTTCACTTTATAAACAGAAATGACACCGTCCGGACAGACGATGCCACAGCTCGCGCAACCGATGCACTTGTCTGGTTCTGCCATGTAGGCGTAATTGTAACCTTTTCCATTAACTTCTTTTGCCAATCCGAGAACCTGCATCGGACAGTTGACGACGCACACGCCGCAACCTTTACAACGCTCAGTATCAACGGATACAGCACCTTTGAAACCTGCCATAATTTTAAATTTTTAAGTTATTATTATGTTTGAATATTTCTTTTTCCCGTGTTTTTTCAAAAACGCACAAAATTACAAAACATTTTCGAGCAAATCAAAAAAAAAGCGAAATATTTTTGATTGCCTGTGTGCCGCTGGCTTCATCTGATCATCTCAGCGGAAAAGTAACGTTTCTCATATTCAGCGGCCTCGTTTTTATAGTACATATAATATACTATACCATTGTAAATATGGATGTTATGAGGGTTATCGTGTGTTTCAATGGTGTAAGAACTGACAACATTGCCATTGCTGAGGTTGATTTTTTTAAGTGTGACTTTACCGTTTTCCTTAAATTGTGCGTAACACTCTTCCCTCGCCGCGTCAAATATAATGTTGTTGTCCCACGGATTGTCGTGAAATTTACTTGCGTACCCGTGACTGAGATGAAACGCGATTTCCGTGTTCTCGATGTAAGTCCCGACACTGTTGTACTCACAAAGGAAATCGTTGGGAAAATCAAAGATGTATATCTTGCCTCCGACTTCAAATAATGGTGCATAAACATTTCTGAAAGATAACAATTCCTCGTATGGTATTTTGTTTTTGTATGACTTGTTGAGTTCGGGGTTCTTGACATACCAGAAACTCCAATGATGATAATAATCGCCTCCAAACACCCGATTGGGTCTGAATTCGCTGTTTTCCACCCCAATGACGCTGAAGCGTTCTTCGCGCTTTAACCTTTGGTCTGTTATATGCTTCAGATGTTCGCCGACTTTGCTGTCTTTCTGGTGTCTGACCGCCTCACTGTCAATGCAGCACATGACACTTTTTTCGCTGGTATTCAGATTGGTCATGATGTAATTTATTGACTGCCCGTGGTAATATTGGAAGCTCGACACCGCAATGCTGTCTGTTACTGCCGCCAATGACATTATATGCGACTTGAAATATTCCAGGTCGTGCCCGTTTGACAACGTCAGTCTTTCGCCATCTGAAAACACCTGGTACGACGAGTCATTGCTGAATATATGAATCCCGTCAAGCACATCGATGAATATCTGGTTGAATTTAATGTCTATCGACAACTTTGCGAGAATTTTGTTCCTGAAACTTAACTGCTGCAGCATCGATTGCGTCCCGTCAGTCTTTATTAAAAATATCCCGTATTTGCCAACATTGTAGTCAACAACGTATTCCGCATTTTTCGGAGTGTCCTGATCAACGATTGGACTGGCGGTTTTGTCCGACAGCATGAATATCGCGTGGTATTTGTCCTTAACGAACTCAAAACTGTCCGGGTCTATTGATAATGTTGATTTTTCAAATCTGGGGTGAGAGAGTGTTATGTCGTATTTGCGTGCCAGCGGTATTTCAAACAATCCGTCGGAGTTTGTCATTGAAAGCAAAACTCCGTTGCTGTCGCTGATGCACACGTTGTTGATCCTGGCACCGTTTTCGTCAATCGTGACCCCTGATAACACCCGGTCTTTTTCCTGAGCGTTGACAGATGTTACTAAAAGGAATATTAATAACAGCGACAGGTGTATATATTTTCCCATAACAAGTAATTTTTCGCAAAAATACATATAAATGGGGAAAATACAAACAAAAATAAAACAAAAAAAGCGCGGAAGTGTTCTACAGTAAATGGTACGGTACAACCACAAGAAAAAACAACAATCCGCGCTTGAACCTTCTGTTCAAGCCGTGGAATGTTTCGTCTTTCTTGTTTTAAAGTGTACCGATTCTTTTACTGTAGATGAAACATCGCAGCTTTATTAAAAATGCCGAAAAATCAGCGGCGCAAATATATGGATATTTTTAATTCAATTGTAAAATTATAGAAAAAAATTGTCAAAATCGCATTTTTAACAAAAAGGTTCGGGAGAAAAACATCTCCCAAACCTTATTAATATCTGTTCGAAATCCGCATGATCTGCGGGATTTTTCACTTCACCGGATGGTCTTTCGCGAATGCCTGAAGTCTCTCGGCGAGAACAGGGATTTCCTCTCTCTGAATCAGTGATGTGCAGGCGCGAATGCCTTGGCGTGTGGAGCCGCATGTGTCCAACGAGATTGCCGAGATTCCGTAGTACATCATTTCTTCGACGAGGTCTGCGCCGGTGAATCCGGGGTAGCAGTATGTGAAGTAGAAGCCGTCAGCAATCGGTTCGCCGAGGTCTTCGTCGTATGTGATGTAGAAGTTGGCGGCAGTGAAGGCGTCTTTCATCATCTTTGCCTTGCGGCCGTATTCGAGGACGTCGTCACGGTAGTTGTAAATGCCGTCGTTGACTGCCTTCAGCACGCCTGCAAGTGCGTATTGTGCTGAATGTGAGACGCCTGATGTGAGCGGATGCAATGCGCCGAAGAGGATGCCGCGCATGAAGATCTCCTGTCCGCAGAAGCCTTTCAGGTCGGGGTAATGGCGTTTCGCCAGCTTGTCGCTGATGCCGAGGAAGGCGCAGCGTTCGCCCGCGAAGCTGAACGCCTTAGAGCTGGAAATCATGAGGATGTAGTTGTCGGTGTACTTCCCCACTGTCGGCTGGAACGGCGCAACGCCCGGATGACTGTAGTCTTTTCTGAAGTCCATGCCGAAATATGCGAGGTCTTCAAGCACGATGACGTCGTATTTGTTCGCGAGCTCGCCGATGATTTTGAGTTCCTCGTCGGTGAGGCACACCCATGTCGGGTTGTTAGGATTCGAGTAAAGGATGCTGTGAATCTTCCCTGTTGACAGAATCTCTTCGAGTTTCGCGCGGAGTTTCTCGCCGCGGTAGTCGTAGATGTCGAAGTGTTCCATCGGGATGCCGAGGACCTTGCACTGGAACTTGTGGACAGGGAATCCGGGGTCAACGAAGAGCATGGTGCTCTTCTCCTTGCTGATGTGGCCTGTGATCATGAACGAGGCGAAGGCGCCCTGCATCGAGCCGACTGTCGGGACGCAGTTGGCCGCATCAACGTCGAGGTCAAGGAAGTTCTTGATGAAACGCGATGCTTCTTTTTTCAATGCTGGGACGCCATCAATAGGAGGATAGCACGCCGCGACACCGTCCTGCACGGCTTTCATCTGTGCTTCGATACCGGCTTTTGCTGCCGGAAGGCCGGGGTTGCCGATCTCCATGTGGATGAATTTCGTGCCGCTCGCCGCCTCAAGGTCTCTCGCAAGCTTGTTGATTTCACGGATGCCGGCCTTGCCGACGCACGGAAGGTTGCTTTCTGCAAACACCTTCTTCGCGATTTCTTCTTTAACTATGTTGTTTTTCATGTTATATTTATTGATTTTTAATGAATTATATCGAAAACAAAGATTTGCAAAGATAATTATTTTTTTGCAAGTGTACCGAAAAAAAGAAAAGCTGAATTCAAGTAATAAATGCAACTTTTTGATTAATATTTTCAATTGACGGTGCGAAGTTACGAAAAAAATATTCAATAGGGGTCAAAAAATTTAATCTTTTTTCTCGGTCTGTTGTTTAATTTATTCTGTATCAATAGAATATCTTTGTCGTTGAGGTTTTCGAATGATGATCTCTCGGGTATGTATTGCCTGATGAGTCCGTTCATGTTCTCGTTTGCGCCGCGCTCCCGCGGATGATACTGATGCGCGAAGAACACGTCTATCCCGAGGGCTGCGGCTATCTCCCTGTGGGCCGCGAACTCCTTCCCGTTGTCGGCGGTGGCCGTCTTGATGTCGCCTTTCAGCGGTGACAGTTTCTTGATCAATGCGTCCTTCAGCGGCTCGCTTTCCTTCCCGCCGAGCAGCGCGAGCCAGCACAGCCCCGTCGCCCTGTCACTGACGATCCCGCGCCCGTACCGGTACTCGCCGCTACGCATATCGCAGTTGCGCCTCAGCTCGCGGCTCACGACGGACTTGTCCTTGCCGATTGTCGCCGCTATCGTTGTCTGTGAAAAATTTTGTGACAACATTGCAGAAATTGTGTATCTTTGCCGTTCGGTTAAATGAGACATCTTTTTATTCTTTAGACCGGAGGCAAAGATAGCCAATTTATCCGTTCAGACGGGAAGGAAGGGGCGACCCTTTCTCCCTTCTGATAAAATATAGGCTTCACTGCCACCGGTTAAAGTTGCATTTGTCTCTTGAATTTAGGAAGTTTCAAATAAGATATTATAAATCACAGCGTTTGTTGCAAAATGACAGAAAAAAACGACATAGAAAAACCTCAAGAGAGCGCATTGTTCGAAGATGTGTGTGGCATTATCAATGCGTCTCGAAATCGTGTCGCTGTATATGTCAATTCTGAAGTGTGCCTTACGAAGTGGTATGTTGGGAAACGCATAAAAGAAGATGTTCTTTACAACCAACGTGCAGAATACGGCAAGCAGGTCGTTAAGAATTTGGCGGCAAAACTTACAAACAAGTATGGACGTGGTTGGAGTGATCGAAGTTTGTTTCATTGTATACGCGCCGCGTATACTTTTACGGAAGAAGAGATTGTATACGCAGTGCGGAGACAATTCAGCTGGACACACATCCGCTCACTAATGTTTATTGAAGAACCGCTTGCTCGTCAATTCTACATGGAAATGTGTCGCATCGAGCATTGGGACTCCCGCACACTCGAAGCAAAAATTGACTCAAAACTCTTTGAGAGAACAGCCATTAGTAGAAAACCCGAAGAAATAATAAAACAGGAACTTACTCAGCTGAAAGAAGATAATGTCTTACAACCTGATCTTGTATTCCGAAGCAGTTATTTCCTCGATATGTTGGGATTGTCGGATGTGTTCTCGGAAAAGGATTTGGAATCGGCTATTGTTTCACAAATGCAGGACTTCATTTGTGAAATGGGCACCGATTTCGCTTTTTTAGGAAGACAGAAACGCATCACCGTCGATGCCATTGATTATTATATAGACCTGCTGTTCTATCACCGTTCATTGCATCGATTGGTTGCTATTGATTTGAAATTGGGCAAATTCAAACCCGAGCATGAAGGCCAAATGATGCTTTATCTACGATATCTTAATCAAAACGAACGCAAACAAGGAGAAGAATCACCTATTGGCCTTATTCTTTGCAGCGAAGGGAACACCGAACATATAGAATACTTGATGCTTGATGAAAACAGCCCCATAAAGGTGGCTCAATACTATACACAACTACCTGACAAAAAACTTCTTGCAGAAAAACTGCAACGAGCAATTGCCATAGCAAAGAACAATTTTTCAGAACAAAAAAATAAATAACAAAGAAACAGAAATTTTAAATAACATATTATAACATAACGCATTAGCTATTATTTCGCGTTCAAACCAAAAAGCCTGAGAAACTGATTT
>JAKSNA010000018.1 GCA_024400295.1 Bacteroidales bacterium
GCAGGTGGCCTCGGCGGGTAGCCCCGCTGATGAAACCGAACAAGGCCGTCCGCCGCACGGCGGACGGCCTCTCCCCCCCCCCCCAAAAAAAAAAAAAAACTCCGAACCGCGAGGAAACAGAAGCCATCGATGCCGACAACAGGCAGAAAGAGTTTGAACTCGGCAGGCAGTACATCGGCGAGTTCAAGGAAAACATTGTCAAACCGTTACAGACAGAAATGAAAGGACTGAAAAATGAAGTCAAGAAATTGCACAAAAACTGGTGGCAGCAGGTCCAAATCCACCTCGGCAGTGCGTTGCTCGTTCTGTTCGCCGCAGCTGTGGTTTATGCTGTTGTCAGAATTAAACACTAATCCGGTCAAGCGTCCTATAGATTTGACAATCCAGCATCAATTTTCCTAAACCTATTTTGAAGAGTTTCCAAGCGTTCCATCAATTTGTCAAAATCCAACGGTTTACCATAGATGAAACTCGAGCACATTTTCTTATAGTCCTCCCCTATTTTTTCACGCATTTCGCCAACAGGACAGAACATTATTGTTGCCGGAAAATCGAGATCGTAGTTCACACCGCCAACATGATAAAATTTGCGTCGATGCTCCACAATTCTTTTGTAAAGTTCAAAATCACCAAGTGCCGATTCTGCATATTCAGTGTCCATAAGTCGCTCCAAATCATATAGATGACGACTCATCCTAATCGTCCTTGGATTCTTTCGCTGATACTCTTCACTCAAAAGAAAAGCTTTTTCCAAGAACGTCCTTGATGGAGAAATTGTCGCAATTTCGCAATTTGTATCATCGTCTTCACCGACAAATTCATCACCAATCAGCGATTTCATTGTCTTCACCTCAAACGGTTCTGGCATCGTCAGGCAACTAATTTCAATCTTTACAGCTGGTCTCACATAATCATTATTTCCAGCATATATACTTGGATAATAAACGTTTATGACAGTAGGATCAGAATCGTGGTCAATAGGTTTTAAATCGCCCGGAGTCATTTGTTCAGTCACCGCCTCAACAACAACATCAAGGCCATCAGCCAACAATCTTTTTTCAAATTCATCCTTAAACTCGCCTGTAACAAAGTCACGCGAAGCGATTCTCAAATATTTTATTTGATTGTTATTCTGACATTTAGCGCATTCTTTATGTTGAACCTCAGCGAAGAAGTCACGATATAAAGCGATATCAATATCTTCCGAAACCTGTCTATCAGATTCCAACCCTTGCTCAAACTCGTTCCACCTTTGAAATACATGTACTTGGCCATGCTCATTCCGAACAACACCTTCAGGACAGCCGTCACCCACCAGTCTTTTTCAACAGATTCAGCATCAATGTTTTTCAAATCCACAATACGCTGAATCATATATATTTTATCTTCGATTTTATTATCCAACCACCTCATATTTCATCTCATTTTTTATTGAAACAAGTATTTTCCTAATCCATGCCGGGGCGAGTTTAATGTCATCATTCCAAGTATCATCCTCTGGATGCTCTGCCATTATTGTTCTTAAACGCTGAATGTCCTCGTCGCTAACATTTTCATTGCCAATGGCTTTCAATGCTTGGACGAGCATCGGCATTATCTTCCCCTTGTAAGCAAAAGTGCGCGGAACGCTCCGCCTTAAACGGATTGTATGATTGCCAATAATTATCGTTCTATCAGATCCATTCGTCAGGTATTCGGTTTTCATCGGCACCTGAGCTGAAAAACCAAGCATGTTGAGAGCTGTCGCGCCAGTCGGCAGTATTTGAGCATTGTCGCGCTTTGCTATTGCCTTTGCTATTTGTTCATTTGATGGGAAAACCACGCCGAATTTGCTGATAATCGGCTTTGCATAAATGCCGAAAGCGACGCGCACAAGCAGTCCTTCCTTTGCCAAGTCAGCCAGCACTTTCGTAACATATTCATCATTGAATTGAGGGAAACTGTTTACAAAAAAAATTGTGCCATCTTCGCTTTCGTTAATAATGTTTTTTATCTGTTCGAGCGTACACATATCCTGTAATTTAGTCGGAATTTTTAACAATATTTCCGACTGCAAAGATACTTATTATTTCAAATGTGCAACATGAATAAATGAATATTTTTTAAAATAATCATCAACAGCCATCCATAAACATCCATAAAAACGACGCAAAGAATTTCGATAATTAGTCACTTTTGGCGTAATTTTTGTAAGTACCATTTTTGTACCACAAAACAATCAAATCACTGATTATCAATATAATAAACATTTTGCGTGGGAAAATAGCCAAACATTCAGTACCAATCGTTCCATTTTCATATTTCACAAGTGAACTTACACACTGTCCTTCATCTAAGCAAAAAGACCGCCAGCTTTGCGCTGACGGCCTCTTGCAGACAAAACAAGTCTTTATGACATCATGTCATTATTCATCAACCTTCCAAAATTTTGACAATCTCCTCCTCAATCTCGTCTGGCGTCACTGAAGGCGCGTAACGCTTCACCACATTTCCTCTGCGGTCAACGAGGAATTTCTCGAAGTTCCACTTGATGTCGTTGTCCTTCTCACTCTTCCCGTTGAGGTGCGATGTCACTGACAGTGCCTTTTCCTTCATCCAATGACCTTTGTCATCGCGTGTTGTTATTGCGTTCTTGAGGAAAGTGTATAGCGGCGACTCCCCCGCCCCGTTAACCTCAATCTTCTTGAAGCGCGGGAATGTGGTGTCGTAACGCAACGAGCAGAACGAGTTGATTTCCTCGTCGGTGCCTTTCGCCTGCTCCATGAACTGGTTGCACGGAAAGTCAAGGATCACAAAGCCTTTATCGCGATGTTTGCGGTAAAGCTGTTCCAAAGCCTCATACTGCGGCGTGAAGCCACAGCCAGTGGCAGTGTTGACAATCAGCATGACATTTCCTTTGTACTCACTGAACGAAACCTCGGACTCCTGTCCGTTTTCGATTTTCTTAACTTTGATGTCGTAGATATTCATATTGTTATTTTTTCACATCTAACAACAGAAAGTCATAATTGTTTGAAATCCGTAAATATTTACTTCCGAAATAAAGTTTACAAATAACGTTTTACGGCATCACGCCAGATCAAATAGCCTTTCCCGGTAAGGTGAAGTCCGTCGTTTGAATAATTAATGTTCATCTTGCCTTCCTCATCGGCGAAAAGTGAGAACAAATCAATGTATGTGACATCCTCTTCTTCTGCGACTTGCCGCAGCAACTCGTTGGCCACCGGAATATCTTTCCAGCGTGCTGTGTGGCCACCGAACATGCCATAATGGTCGTTAGTCGGCAGAATGCTCTGGATATAGATTTCTGTGCGTGGCGATTCTTCTTTTATCCTTTTGATAATCAATCGTGTCTTCATTGCTACAGTATCAGGGTGACCGCCACGCCCGAGGTCATTGATGCCGATCATCAGAAAGACTTTGGCGGGCTGTCCGTTGGTGATTGTTTCGAGACGGTCGAGGACGCCGTCACACACGTCGCCGCTGATGCCGCGGTTCTTGCAGTGTCTGTTCTGGAACAGTTCGCTCCATTCGCCGCCGTCGGTGATGCTGTTGCCCAAGAAAATGATGTCTTTTTTGCTCGTCGGCAGCTCATCAAACAATGAAGCCCGCTGTTCATAATAAGTGGTGTGCTTGCGTTGCTGTGCAGAAGCATCTTCCGACAAGGAAATAAGGACGGCAAAGCAAATAAGACCAAAGATTAAAACCAAGTTTCTTTTCATTTTACCTATTCATTTTTAAAAACTTATCCGAAAATCTGATATACTCCGAATGCCACGACCCAGGCTAAGACAAGTGAATTGATTACCGAGAACAAAGCCCACTTTCCACCTGCTTCACGACGCAGTGTCGCTATCGTTGCGATGCACGGGAAGTAAAGCAGCACGAACAGCATGAACGCCCAACTCACCGCCGGCGTGAAGACGTGCTGTCCCATTCTTGGTCCGGAGGTATAGACTTCATCGCGCATGGCCTTCGCCAAGGCAGTCGTACCCTCTTCATCATCAACATGATAAAGTATTCCCATTGTGCTTACGATGGCTTCCTTCGCCGGAAGACCTGTCAGAATGCATACGTTCATCTTCCAGTCGAAACCGAGCGGACTCATCACTGGCTCCATACTGCGGCCTATCATCGCGAGGTATGACTCTTCCTTGTTTGCCCCGTTGTTTGTCTTACCGATCGGGAAATATTCCAACGCCCAGATAATCACCGATGCGGCGAGTATCACTGTCGAGATTTTCTTCAGATAATCTGATGTGCGTTCCCAAATGTGCGCTCCGGTGTTGCGCAATGTCGGCTTACGGAAAGGCGGCAACTCAGAAACATAGTCGTTTTCACCTTGCTTGAAGTATTTCGTTCGTTTCATTATAAATGCAAACAATATCGCAAAAATAATGCCAATGACATACATTGATATCATCACCAGCGACTTGTATTTTGCAAAAAACGCTGCTACGAACAGCATGTAAACAGGCAGTCGCGCCGAACACGACATGAATGGTATCATCAGCATGGTGAGCGTTCTGTCTTTCTTGTTGTCGATTGATTTAGCAGCCAGGATTGCCGGGACGTTACAGCCGAATCCGATGAGCATCGGGATGAATGAACGACCATGTAACCCTATGACATGCATTATCTTATCCATTACGAAAGCTGCACGCGACATATAACCTGAGTCCTCAAGCATCGAGAGGAAGAAGAATAGAATGATGATGTTGGGCAGGAAAGCAAGCACCGCCCCCACTCCCATCACAATGCCGTCGGTGATCATGCTGCTGAGCCAGCCATGAGGCATTACACTACGCAGCCAGTTGGCGGCGATGTCCACTCCGCTGTCAATCCAAGCCTGCGGGTATGCGCCGAGAGTGAACGTGGCTTCGAACACCAAAAACAATACCACAAGCAGAAGCGGCAGTCCGAGCCAGCGGTTTGTCAGCAGTGCATCAAGTTTCTGCAGGAAAGTGTGGTCGCTGTCGTCCTTGCTGTGACGCAGCGTCTCCTGCAGTGCTCCATGCACGAAACCATGGCTTGCGGAGCTTAACAGTTCGGCTGGCGACGCGTGAAACTCACGCTTCAACGACCTCACCTCATTGGTCACCGCAGCCTCAATCTCCTTGTCGTGACCATTCAGCAAATCACGGCAATTTTCAAAGTCCTGCAACAACCTGATTGCAACATACCTCTTGTCGTAATCACGCATGTCGGGGAATGAAAGTACAACCTCTTCAATCTTTCTGATCGAACGTTCAAGGTCCTGACCGTATGGAACATGTGTGTGTTTCACGCCTTCGTTTTTCACGATGGCACCGATTATCACATTCAGAAGCTCGCTGACACCTTTCCCGCTTGATGAATCGGTCGGTGTCGCCTTGAAACCCATCATATTGCCAAGCTGTTCATAATCAACGGAGTGGTCGGTGGCGAGAAGGGCATCGTAATTGTTAAGCGCCACGACGAGACGCGAGTGCATGTCGATGAGATGTGCCGTAAGATGAAGGTCTTCCTCAAGATTTTTCGAGTCAACGACATTCAATATCAGGTCAGGTTTGTGGTTTCTGACAAAAGCCGCCACACGCCGCGCGGTAACATGTGGGTCGGCGACGACATCAGCGTCCTTTATGTCAACAAACCTGATCGCCTGTCCGTTATGGACAACAACATCAGGCTCATCTGTCGGTTCGGCGTTTCTGTATATTTGTTCGAGAAGTGCAGTGTGGCTGCTGTCGGGCATTCCGACAACAAGCACCAATAACCTGCGTTCACGGAGGTTCGCCATTCTGATGCATGACAACCCGCTACGGCATTTCTCGCACTGTCCGCTACATATAAAATTCAGTTCGTTCATCTTAAAAAATTTCGACTGCAAAAATACGATTTTTTAAGAAAAAACGATGTCTTATTTAGAATTATTATAAATAATTTTTTCAATTATTATTTCAGTCGTTCCAATAACCGAAGAAATGCTTCACGGGTCCAAAGCCGTGACCGATTTCGTAATTGGCGCCTGCGATGATTGCATTGTTAATAAACTTCTTTGCTTCTGCGGCGGCTTCCTGCAACGAAAGTCCTTTTGCAAGGAAAGAAGCCAAGGCCGATGACATCGTGCAGCCTGTCCCGTGGGTGTTTCTCGTATGGACACGCACCGACGGAAGCTCGCAAACGCATTTATTTTCAATGTCATAGAAGATGTCAACGAGTTTGTCTTCGGTAAGATGTCCGGCTTTGAGAAGCACCGACGTGCCGGCTTCCTGCGCGAGTTCGATCGCCGCTTCCGGCAGTTCAGACTGATGTTCGAGTTTCATGCCGCCGAGGAGAATCTCGGCTTCAGGAATGTTCGGCGTGATGACACGCGCCAACGGCACAAGTTTTCCGACAAGCGTGTTCACCGCGCTTTCTTCGATGAGTCGATGCCCCGATGTTGACACCATCACCGGGTCGAGGACAATGTTCTTCACATGGAATTTCGTTAGGGTTTTTGCCACGCCTTCAACGACTTCAGCAGAGTGCAACATCCCGATTTTCACAGCGTCAACGCCGATGTCTTCGATTACGGCTTCAATCTGCTGTTCGATTATTTCAACGGGAACCGGATGCACTGCTTTAACACCCAATGTATTCTGAACCGTTATCGCCGTTATTGCCGATGCCGCATAGCACCCGCACGCGGAGATTGTCTTGATGTCGGCCTGGATTCCAGCACCGCCGCCAGAGTCACTACCGGCAATTGTCAATACTCTGTTGTATTTCATGATTTAATTTTTAAAACAAGTTTCACGAGTTTTTTAAGTTCTATGTTTTCCTTCACCTTTACACCTTTATGACTTTATAACTTTACACCTCAATAGCACTGTTCCCAAAACCTTAATTCCATTTCCGTTGAAATCACAAATGCCCCTCTCATTGCGGCGCGGCGTTGCGGTGATTCTTTTTCAGCCATTTCATTTATGAGATTCAATGCGTTACGCACACCATTTTCCATCATGTCGGAGGCATAGCATGAAATCCATTCATGATAAGGGTTCTTGTCACCGTCTTTTTCAATGCTGATGATGTACTTGCCAATCTCGCTGTAAACCCACATGCATGGCAACATCGCCGCCATCGCCATGCTAAGGTCTTCAGGTTCAAAATATTGCCGTGTGTGATTTATGTATGCTGTCGTGCCAGGCATCGGCCTGATGTTTTCAGCGGCCTTGTCACCAATCATCTGCTCGTGCATGATGTGTTCTGCCTCCATGCCCTCCTTTGCGAACTGTCTGAACAGCTCTTTCATCACGCTATCCGGCAGCATGTCGGCGAGACGTGACATCTCATCGCAATAATTAATTAGGTATAAATCATCTTGATAAAGATAACGCAGGAATTTCTCGTAAGGCAGTGTGCCTGCCGCCATTTCCTGCAAGAATGGAAGGTTTTGAATGCGCTCCATTATTGGCCGTATCACGTTCCAGACATTGTCAGACCAACGCCCCTGCGCATTCCTCACTATCTCGAGAAGCGTCTCGGCCGATTGCCTCGGAGAGTCGGCGGAAACGATGTCCGAGACCACGGCTATTCCATCCAAGCCACAGAGTATCACGTCTTTAGCAGTCCTATGATTCATTCCGCCGATTCCAACTGTTGGATGTTTTGAAATTGCGGAGACTAACTGCGCACCAGCAAGCAAAAACGGCGACTTTGTGTCTGTCTTTGTCGGAGTGGAGAAAATCGGGGAAACGCCAATATAATCAACGTCAATAAGGTTCGCAGCCTTAACATCGTTGAGGTTCTCGACCGAGATCCCGATTATTTTGTCAGGACCGAGAAGTTCCCTCGCAATATCGTATGGCATGTCGCTCTGCCCGATATGCACGCCGTCGGCATCAACAGCAAGCGCGATGTCGATACGGTCGTTTATGATAAGCGGCACGTTATAAGGACGAAGAATCTCTTTCAGGTCTTGTGCAATTTTCAGGAAATCCATTGTGCTACAATCCTTTTCGCGAAGCTGAACCATCGTGCAACCGCCTTTCACAGCCTCTTCGACAACCCAACGAATGTCACGACCTTTTGAAAGTTCACAGTCGGTGACTAAATAAAGTGACAAGTCAAAATTGTATCTACTCATTGTCTTAAAGTTTTTAATAAAATATCTGGTGTTAATAAATAAAGTTCATCAATAAAATTGGCGAGCATAGAGCCTGGGCCGGCGGATTTTTCAGCGGCCATTTCGCCGGCGACACCCATGACCGCCATCGCGTGGACAACGGCCTCGAATATGTTTTTGTTCACCGAAGCGAAGACTCCGACAATTGATGAAGCCGTGCATCCCATCGCGGTGACACGCGTCATCATCGGAGAGCCGTTGGCAATTGTCTCAACACGCTCACCATCGGTGATGTAATCTGTTGGCCCGCTGATTGTTACAACTGAATTTGTAAGTTTTGCCAAAACTTTGGCCGACTCCAACGCATCGTTTGGTGTTTCTGTGCTGTCAACGCCACGGCTTCTTACATTGCGGTTTGTCAACGCCATGATTTCAGAAGCGTTTCCGCGGATGACATCGGGGTGGCATGTCTCGATGATTTTCCATACGGTATCGGTGCGAAAAGAGGTGGCACCAGCGCCAACGGGGTCGAGAACTATCACGCCGCCACGTTTTCTCATTGCGTCTCCGGCTTTTAGCATTCCGTCAACCCATTGAGAATCAAGTGTTCCGATGTTTATCACCAAGGCATCGGCGATGGCAGTCATCTCTTCCATTTCCTCGACGGCGTGTGCCATGACCGGCGACGCGCCGATTGCGAGAAGCGCGTTGGCATTGAAATTCATCGCCACATAATTGGTGATGTTGTGAACCAACGGCGACTTTTGCCGGACAGCGTTTAAGTCATTGACAAGATGTTCTTTGTTTATCATATTGCAAATCAATACTTTCATTCAAAGAAGCATCCAATTTGGAGAATTTTAAGAAACTTTGTGACTCAATTCCTACGGCAGCATTACCTGCATCAGGTTTTGAGGGTATAATCTCAGTCCGCGAGGACACCCCTTTGATATTTTGACGGTGCAAAAGTAGTAATATTTTTTCAATTAAATAGAAATGTTTAATTTTTTTTACATTTCATCAATTGATTTCACAGCCACTTGCCGAACTTCTTCAAAATCCACATTTTAACCTTCCCCGCCTTGCCGGAATACGGATGTTCCCGCAACGAGAGGTTGAGGAATGTCTTGCCTTTAAGAACCGTCTGCGGATGTGTGAACTCACGGAAGCCCCACTCGCCGTGATAGGCGCCCATGCCGGAATGACCTGTTCCGTTGAACGGCACTCCTTTGACCATCAAGTGAATACATACTTCGTTGATGCAACCGCCGCCGAATTGCTGGCTGCTCATGACATGATTTGCCCAACGGATGTCGTTGGTGAAGAGATACATCGCCAACGGATGCTCGCGACAAGCTATCGTATCCATCAAAGAGTCAATGTCGCTGTCTTTAAACGGGACGACAGGCAGAATCGGGTTGAAAAGCTCATGTTGCACGATGTCCTCATCAATATTGACTGGATATATTAATGTTGGCGAAAAACGGCGTGAGCTTCTATCACCTTCGCCGCCGTAAATAATTCTGTCTCTGTGACTTTCAGCGATTTTCGCGCATTTTTCGTAAGCGGCATCAGTGATGAGCTTAGGGTAATATTCATTTTCCGTCGGATTCTCCCCAATCTGCCGCAAAAACTCTTTTTTCAACTCCTCAAGAAACAGCGTTGCGACTTCCTCGGCGACTGCAATCTGATTGATATTGATACAGATCTGTCCAGCATTACATAATTTGAAAAATGCGATTTTCCGTGCAGCATCTTTCAAATCAGCGTCTTTGCGGACAATGCACCAGTTGCCGTTCTCGCCGCCGAGTTCCAAGGCGACGGAAGTGAGGTTTTTGGCGGCTTCGGATAAAACGTGCTTTCCGACTGACGGAGAGCCGGTGTAGAAAATCTTGTCGAACCGCTGCGCCAAACACATATCAGCAATGTCATGTCCGCCGTCGATGACCGTGACATAGTTTTCAGGGAAAACTTCCGCGATGAACTTTTTCAGCACCTCGGTACATGCCGCCGACTTAGAGCTTGTCTTGATTACGGCAGTGTTTCCGCCGGCGATGCTTGCCGTCAAAACGCCTAATGTGAGTAGTATCGGAAAGTTGAACGGACTGATAATCAACGACACACCGTATGGCATCTTATACACTTTCGTAACTATGCTCGGAAAACACAGCATCCCGCTGAAGTGTTTTTCAGGCCTCGCCCACCTGCGCAGTCCGCGGATTGTCTCATTGATTTCAATAATCGTCGGGATGACATCGCACAGGTAGCCTTCGACATCAGAGCGGCCAAGGTCGGCTTTCAACGCCGCCATGAAATCGTTCTCATGAGCTATCACGGCTTTCTTGAGTTTCTTAAGTTGAGCGACACGCCATGAAACGTCAAGCGTAGTTCCAGCGCGGAAAAACAATCTTTGTCGTTCCACTATCTCTTTGATTGTCTGTTCGTTGTAATTCATATCATGCAGCAATCAAGTGATTATTCGCCTATTCTCTGTCGCACGACCTCGAATGCAACAATGCCCGTCGCCACTCCGACATTAAGCGAGTCAATATCGCCAGGCATTGGTATAACAAGGTGGTTATCAGCACGTTTCAGATAAGCCTCACTGATGCCATCTTCTTCAGACCCCATCATTATAGCGACAGGTCCTGTAAGGTCAGCCTGCCAGATGGTCTGTTTTGCTTTTTCAGAAAACGCGACGACTTTCAGACCGCTTGCCTTCAGGAAGTCAATGGTGTCTTTCACATTTTCGACGCGGCACACATTAATTAATGACAGTGCGCCGGCAGATGTCTTCATCGCGTCGCCGTTTATCAAGGCCGAGCCGCGCGACGGAATAACAATTGCGTCAACGCCGGCGGCGTAACATGTCCGTGCTATCGCCCCGAAATTGCGCACGTCGGTGACTCTGTCGAGAATCACCACAAACGGCATCCTGCCTTCGTCATACACAGCAGGTATCACATTCTCAATGTCTTGATAAGAAATCGGGCAGACAAAAGCCACAATTCCCTGATGATTCTTACGTGTCAGGCGATTCAGTTTCTCAATCGGCACAAACTGCACGGGGACGTTATGTTCTTTTGCATAGCCGCATATCGCGGAGATCTGCGGCGAACGCAAACCGTTCTGAACGAAAATCTTCTCTAATTCCTTGCCTGCCTTGATGACTTCCTCAACGGGATGGACACCGAAAACCATGTTGGAATCTTCCTTTTTCAACTGATGCTCCATATTAAAAATTTTCTGACAAAAATAGTACAAATTTTGTAACATCAGATGAATATTTTGTACTATATTTGTGCTTTGAAATTTAAAATAAAATGAGAAAAGAATTTATCACGTTTTTGGCGATTTTCACAGTGCTGATGTCATTGAATATAAACGTCAATGCTCAGGTCACGTTGCCAGAGCCAGTCGCCGGCAAATCATTGACCAGCAAAATAATAAAGAATCATCAGATATATCCGCAAAACGCATTGGAACAGAAGAAAGGCGGCAAGGTCGTTGTGGAATTCACCGTCGGACGGGACGGTGTCGCAAAGGACTTCAAAATTGCTAAAAGTTTCGATGATGAATGCGCCGAAGAGGCACTGCGGTTGGTGAAGATGATTGAGTGGAAACCGGCGACTGAATTAGGCAAACCAATTGAATATCACACAGATTACACAGTGGATTTTTCAGCAAAATCTTATCTGAAGTCAGAAAGCAAGAACAAAAGAGTCATGTTGCCGGAACAGGCTTATCCGGCGCAGACAAGCAATAAGATTTACGAAACCAAAGGACTATACGTCCAGCCCCAGCCATATTTCGAGAACAAACAGGTCACCCTTGCGGGGTATCTCCGCGCAGAGCTTCAGTATCCTGAGCAGGCGAAACAGTTTGAGATTCAAGGCACTGTGAAACTCAACTTCGTCATTGAAACCGACGGAAGAGCATCGAACATCGTGGTTGAAAATAGTGTCGGCGGTGGTTGCGACAATGAAGCCGTCAGATTGATTCAGAACCTCCTGTGGACTCCTGGGGTGAAAAATGACAGTCTGGTGAGAACCCGCACATCGCAGGAAATCACATTCAAGATCGGCGCGAGAAATTATTATGATGGAAATGCCTATTAAGTTGTAAAGTAGAAAGTTATAAAGGTGGAAAGATCAGGCAATTTAAGAACTTATATTAAAATTGAGGCAAGAAACGAATTTTAAATAAAATAACAAACAAAATGAAAAAAGTATTTTTACCTTTGATTGCGCTCCTTATGACAGCGCAGATGGCATTCGCACAGGATGCAGAGACAACAACATCACCATGGACACACGGCGGAATGGTCGGACTTAACTTCGCGCAAAGCCACCTCAACAACTGGGCGGCAGGCGGACAGGACAACATCAACATGCTCGGGACATTCATTTACAGCATTGACCTGAACAAAGGCAAACACAAATGGGAAAACGACATTGACCTCCAGCTCGGTTACAACTACTTCGACCTAAAGAAGATGCCCATCAAGACTGACGACCGCCTGTTCATCGGGTCACTCTATGGACTCAACGTCGTGAAAGACAAGCTGTTCGTGTCAGCTAACCTCACCTTCCAGACACAGTTCGCCGATGGTTACGACTACGCGGCAGACACCATGAAAATATCACAGTTCATGGCACCTGCGTACACCACACTCGGTCTTGGTGTCGATTGGACCCCTACCGCGTCCGACGCACGCGTGGTGTTCTCTATGAACGTCGCCCCTGTAACAGGAAAACTGACTATCGTGAACAACCAGACATTCGCTGATGAAGGCCGCTATGGCATGGAAGGTGCCAAATACGAAATTAAAGGTCCCGACACCTTAATCATTCACAGCAAGAAGACACGCTGGGAACTTGGTGCCAAAGTTACCGCCAAATTCAAGGCCGAAATCTTCAAGAACGTCATCTTCACCTCAAAACTCGACATGTTCTATGACTACATCAACGAACTCAAGAGAAACTACAACTGCCCTATCGACTTCGACTGGGACAACCTCTTGACCCTCAAGGTGAACGACTGGCTCAACTGCAACATCTCGGCGAGACTCGTCTATGACGAGGACGTTTTCCCGTGGGTCGATGGCAAATGCGCCGACAAAGTCCTTCAGTTCAAGGAAGTATTCAGCCTGGGTCTTTCATATAAGATTCGTTAACAATGAAGAAAATAGGATTATTATCCGACACACACGGTTGGTTTAATCCTAAAATCCTTGATTTCTTCAAGGATTGCGACGAGATATGGCATGCCGGCGACATCGGCAACACTGATGTCGCCGACAAGCTCTCGGCGTTCAAGAAATTACGCGCGGTTTACGGCAACGTGGATGGCAATGAACTGCGTCTTATGTTTCCAAAAATCCAAATATTTAATGTTGAAGATGTTAAGGTCGTGATGACACATATCGGCGGCTATCCCGGAAGATACGAGACGGGCATGACATTACTTCTTGCAAACGAAAGACCTGATATTTTCATCAGCGGGCACTCACATATTCTGAAGGTGATGCGCGACACGAGACTGAACCTTCTGCACATAAACCCAGGTGCAGCCGGCAACTCCGGATTTCATAAGATTATTACAATGGTGAGATTCCAAATCGACGGGAAAGACATCTCCAATATGGAGGTCTATGAACTCGACAGAAGACTCGCACCCGCCGATGCTTTCTGATTATCTGATTCTGTCAACAGAACGGAGAAGCTCAATGTCCTTCTTTATTCCCCTGATAGCTAAAATGTTGAAAATCAAACTTGCCATTGGCAAATAAATCCCTATTCCAAAAGCCAAAATTTCAGAATTGATACTTTTTTGAATGTCGGAAACATAATACAGCAACACCAAAACAGCAAAAGCCAAAGTGATGAGCATGTCGAGCTGGCAGAGTTTGACCTGAACATGACGTCTTTTATATACAAATAAGGTGATGACTGGAAGAATTGTCATTATTGCAGCCAATATTTCGAGCGGCAGTGTATATAAACCACCGAAATATGTTGCATCTATCTGATTATCAACACCAAAAACAGAAAGGTTCATCATTGTCGCGCCGTAGTCAAAAGAAGCGAGGTCAAAACAAAATAACAGCCCGCTGCACACGGCAGCAAGAAACAGATAAAGTGTTTGTATTCTTTGAATCATCGTTTTGAAAATTTTTGCAAAAATATATTTTTTTTCGTTGCAATTAAAATTTATTTGTATTTTTGCAGCTCGAATGAACAACGGACATTTGGTCGTTGTTCTACTGGGCGGTACAGATCTGTTTCGTAAATTTCAGAAAGTTCATTGTTATAATTCAACAGTAAGGAAATTTTTATATCCATGTACGACATTTTTGAACTAAGCGACAAATCTTTGACTGAATTAAAAAAGATTGCCAAAGGATTTGGAGTTAACGTCACTGACAAACCGAAAAACGACCTCGTTTATTATATTCTCAACGCTCAGGCGGCGGATGCTGACGTTGTCGTTGACAATGATTTAGATAAAAATTTTAAGAAAGAAAATATGTCTGAAGACAGCAAAGATTTAGAAAAGCCTGCAAAGCCCAAGGGCAGACCTGGCAGAAAGAAAAAGATTGAAAACGAAGAACCAACAGCCGACGCAGCAACTGTCACAGAACCGACTACAGCGACCACCGAGACACCGGCTGCTATTGAATCACCGAGACGTGCCAAACGTCCAAGGATCGGGAAACGTCAGGATGTGATAAAGACAACATTCGAAAACAAAGATGACGACAAACCACGTCAGCACGTCTCATATCCAAGACCGAAGCCGAAAGCAGTTGTTGATACCACGAACCAGACATTTGGCAGCGACAATGAGCTTGAAGATGACGTCATTGAGAATTTTGAAATTGAAAATGAAGTCGCTGAGGAAAACAACATTGTTGAAAGCCAGCAGATGCAAGCTGAGACAATTGAGGAAGAGCCTGTACAGGTACAGCCTTCAAACTACAGCCAGCAGCCGCAAAGTTCCCCAAAACGAGACGAGCTTATATCAGAGTTCGACGGTGTCGTCTCCGCGGAAGGTGTCCTCGAAATCATGACAGACGGCTTTGGTTTCCTTCGTTCGGCTGACTACAACTATCTGAACTCACCGGATGACATCTACGTGTCGCAGTCACAGATAAAGCTGTTCGGACTGAAGACCGGCGACACTGTCCTCGGCATGATACGTCCGCCAAAGAACGGCGAGAAGTTCTTCCCGTTAGTTAAGGTTGACAAAATCAACGGGCGCAACCCCGATGACGTGAGAGACCGAATCCCGTTTGACTTTCTCACTCCGTTGTTCCCTGATGAGAAGTTCAAAATAACGGGTCACAAAGGATGCACTGTCTCGACGAGGATCATGGACCTCTTCGCTCCTATCGGCAAAGGGCAGCGCGGTCTCATCGTGGCACAGCCGAAGACGGGTAAGACGGTCTTGCTGAAGGAAGTCGCCAACGCCATTGCTGCAAATCACCCGGAGGTTTACCTTATCATATTATTAATCGACGAGCGTCCGGAAGAGGTCACTGACATGGCACGCAGTGTGAAGGCGGAGGTGATTTCAAGTACATTCGACGAGCCTGCCGAGAAACACGTGAAGATAGCGAACATCGTCCTTGAAAAAGCCAAGCGTCTCACCGAATGCGGCCATGATGTCGTTATCCTTCTTGACTCGATAACCCGACTCGCGCGTGCCTACAACACAGTCTCGCCGGCATCAGGCAAGGTGCTCTCGGGAGGTGTCGAGGCTAACGCATTGCAGAAGCCAAAACGTTTCTTCGGCGCAGCACGTAACATCGAGAACGGCGGCTCGCTGACAATATTAGCGACAGCACTCACCGACACCGGCTCCAAGATGGACGAGGTCATCTTCGAGGAGTTCAAGGGCACAGGCAACATGGAGTTGCAACTCGACCGGCGTCTCTCGAACAAACGCATCTACCCTGCCATTGACATTACGGCGTCGGGAACACGACGCGATGACCTGCTCGTTGACGAACGCACATTGGCGAGAGTATGGGCACTGCGCAACCACCTCGCCGACATGACCCCAGTCGAAGCAATGGAATTTGTAAAGGACAGGGTATCAAAGACAATATCGAACGAAGAATTTATAGCGACAATAGACAAATAATTAAAAACAAAGTATGTGCGACAAGACATTGTAACTGATGCCCTGTCTGATTAAAATTTAAACAATTATAACCCATTGACAATGAAAACGATAAAAGTTACTCTACTGTTCATCGGCATGATATTCTGCACATTGGCGGCTGCACAAAAGCCAATGATTGAGGTGAGCAATGACAAAAAGAAAATAAATGTTCACGAGTTAGGTCTCCCGGAAAGCACGACACTAAATGATGTCCTGCAAATGTTGCCCGAACTGCTTTCGCGCCCGGCATCTTGGATGTATGAAAACTACGCGATTGAAATCAACGGTATTGACGTCGGTGACGCAAGAGACGCCGTGCTTTCTCAACTCCTAATTTCGGACATCAAGGATATTGAAGTCTCCGAGAACCCAATATCAAGTTATCAGAATAACGGTGAAGGCGGGTCAATAAGCATCAATCTCATCGACCTTGAAGATAACGGCAAAGTCACCGGAAGCGTTTCATTGGGAGCAAGTTATCCGTTGGACATCTCCCCAAGTCTTAACGTGGGTTACAAGAAAGGTAAATTCTCAATCCAGGCCTTGGCTATCGCCGAAGCTTTCAACCAGAACAACATCGTCAAAAACATTGACGACGAAGCTGGCAACAAAAACACGTCAGAATCAAGCGATTACAAATTTGCAACAGAACTGGCCATGGTCAAGATGGTCTATAACCCGACGGCGAACAACGAATTTACACTGTCATTGTCGGAAAACTGGAGAAAAGAAGAAAACATAAAAAATGTAGAAAAAACCATCTCAAATACAGGACTGTTAACATCAAGGTATTTTGACGAGAAAAAACTCACCAATATTTTTGCAAGACTCGAGTACAACCATTATTTCGGTTCTGCATCGAAACCAAAAAGCGAGAAGTCGAGGCTGAAGTTCGAGACTACCATGACGTATAGGCCGACCAAAGAGTTGAACAAATGTGAGGAGTTTTATTCTTTTAATGATGATGACAATTTCAAAAGCATAGCAGGCAAGCTCGAATATCTGCTTCCGCTTGCGAGACAAGTCCGCTCCGACAAGATGGATTTGAAAATAGGAACAAACTTCAATATAGGCAATTCAAATGACGACAGCGACCTCAATATTACCGGCATCACACGATATAAAAATGTTTTGGACACAAAAGAACCAACGCCTTTCCTTTTAGACACGAAAGAATTAACGACTTTCCTTTCACCGTATTTTCAGGCAGAATACATCAATGACAAGCTGTCATTCAAAGGGATATTCGAATACCAATACTATAAGTATGACGTGAAAAGCGACAACCCACATCAGCTCATGCAAATTCAGGACCATAACGACAAGTATCAGACCCACAACAGGGCGTTTACCGGCAAGTTGATGATCGGCTACAGATTCGCGCCCAACCAAACAATCCGCCTGATAGCAGACAGAAAAATCAAACGTCCTTCGAGCAGCCAGATTTACCCCTACTTGGTCTTAAGTCCGAAAGACCTCGTCTTCATAAAGGGAAATCCTGATTTGAAACCAATTCTTTCCCATGAAATAACCATTGATTACATAACGGAAGTTGACAACATCACCAATTCCGTGATGATGAATGTCGGGTTCAGCTTCATTCAAGTCAATGATGTGATTGAAAAGAGCAAAGAACAGTTACTGTCATTTTTTGCGTTCGATGAGTATTACACATTCCTAAACAACGGTGACAACTACATTACAAAAACAAACTTCATGATGTTTTACAAGAGGAAGGTCTTCTCAATTCTTTTCACCGCCAATGTGTTCAACAATATCGGCAGCAAAGACTATACTTCGTCCAACCATTACACATATTTCAACTCAATGATCAGTCCGACATTCAGATTCAAATACGGATGGAATTTCACGACAAGCCTGACGTACAACAGCAATGTCATCAAATCAAATGAAACATTGGGCAACAACCTTTTCGTCGGCATAGTGTTGACCAAAAATTTAAACAGATTCGACATCGGCGCTACCGCAAATATTTCCTTGTTGAAAAACACCAAGGATTTCAACGACAAGGTCACAACCACATATAATGCCATAACCAACATTTTCGGAGTTGGATGCAAGTATCGGTTTTAGAACACAGACGTTGGGAAATAAAATTTGAGAAAAATATTGTGCAGTGTGCTTTTTTAATTAATTTTGCACCTCGTTGATGATTTATGTTATGTCAAACATAACATCATTGGAAAACAAATCGTAACATAACGGCTACTTCAAATTATTATGACGTTTTTCCTTTTTTTGAAGCTATTAGGTTGCCTTGCTCTTCTCATGTACGGCATGAAGACCATGAGTGAAGGCTTGCAGAAACTCAGCGGAAGCCATCTCCGCAACATCATGGGAACAATGACCAAGAACCGTTTCACGGGGCTGCTTACCGGAGTTTTCGTCACAGCGACCGTTCAATCCTCCACCGCGACAACCGTGATGACGGTCAGCTTCGTCAATGCGGGGCTTCTCACCCTGGCACAGGCCATTTCGGTCATCATGGGAGCAAACATCGGCACGACGGTAACAGCTTGGATCATGTCGGTGTTCGGATTTCAGATGAACATGAGTAACGTGGTCTTCCCTCTTTTCGCGGTTGCAATAGTCTTGCTGTTCCAGAAGAAACCTACCGGTAAGTCATTCGGTGAGTTCATTTTCGGGTTCTCATTCATGTTCCTCGGTCTCTGTACATTACGTGAAAACGCCATCGCGATGGACCTTCCGGGCAATGCCGCTGTCATTAACTTCTTTGAAAAAACCGGACAATGGGGATTCGCGTCAACGTTGCTGTATCTGCTTGTAGGAAGCATTCTGACAATGTGCGTACAGTCGTCGGCGGCGATAATGGCAATAACGCTCATATTATGTTCAAGCGGCGTACTCCCTATCTATCAAGGCATTGCGCTTGTCATGGGTGAAAACATCGGAACGACAGTGACATCAAACATCGCCGCATTGAGTGCCTCGACGAATGCACGGAGGGCGGCTTTGGCACATATGGTCTTCAATGTGTTCGGCGTCATCTGGGTGTTGTTGGTCTTCAAGCCGTTTGTCAACATGGTCTGCGGATTCGTCGGATTCGACCCGAACCCAGACTACGTACCTCAGTCGGAAGCCGAGATCGCGGAGAGACAAGTTACAGTCACATACGCCCTGTCTGCGTTCCACACCGCTTTCAACGTCTGCAACGTTTTGATTCTAATATGGTTCATCAAGCCTATCGAGAAAATTGTATGCCGTTTCATAAAGCAAAAAGAGGAAGACGAAGACTCACGCCTGAAGTTCATCTCAAGCGGCATCATGTCAACAGCCGAGCTTTCGATTCTCGAAGCCCAGAAGGAGATAAGCCTCTTCAGCGCACGCACGAAGAAGATGTTCGGCTTCGTCCCCACCCTGCTCTTTGACACCAAGAATGAGGAGGATTTCAGCAAGCTATATACAAGAATTGAGAAATACGAGAGCATTTCCGACAACATGGAAATTGAAATCGCAAATTATCTGAACAAGGTGACAGAAGGCCGCCTGAGCGCGGAGAGCAAGACCGACATCCGCTACATGCTCCGCGAAGTCGGCGAACTGGAAAGCATCGGCGACAGCTGCTTCAACCTTGCACGCACCATCAAACGCAAACATGCCGCCAACGAACATTTCACCACCGAACAGAAAGATCACATCAGACACATGTTCGAGCTGTGCGACAAGGCGCTGACACACATGCAGAAAGTGCTTGACGATGACCAGAAAAAAATCGACATCAACGAGTCGCTTAACATCGAGAATGAGATTGACAACTACCGCTCGCAGCTGAAAGACGCCAATCTGACCGACATCAACGAACACCGTTACAATTACCAGGCCGGCGTTCAATACATGGACATTGTATGCGAATGCGAGAGACTCGGCGACTATGTCATCAACGTCGTTGAGGCACACGCGCACAAAAAACTCACATCATAGCAAACTTTTTCGTTCATCGTGTGTTTTGTTTTCAAACAACCAACAATACACATCATGAACGAAAAAATGTTTTGTTTCCAATGTCAGGAAACAGCCAAAGGCACGGGCTGCACGCTCAAGGGCGTATGCGGCAAGGAAGCGACAACCTCTGCTATGATGGACATGCTACTATTCTCTGTCAGAGGGCTTTGCATAGCAACAAGCATGTTGCGTGAAAAAGAAATCGAGATTCCGGAAGAAGTTGACCGATTTGTCATCGACGCACTTTTCACAACCATCACCAATGCGAATTTCGATGAACAGACAATCCAGCACAAGGCAGAGAAAGGCTTCAGACTCCGCGATTCTATGATCAAGGAAGCAACCAAGCATGGCGTAAAAGTACCCGGCTTTGATGAAACAATGTATTCCGGAAAATCAGATGACTTTTACAAGAAATCCGTTGATGTCGGCGTACTCAGAGAAGAGCGCGAAGACATCCGCTCGCTCAAAGAGTTGATAATGTATGGATTAAAAGGCATTTCAGCGTATCTCGACCACGCCCTGAATCTCGGTTTCAAAAGCCGTGAAAGTTGCGCCTTCATCCAGAACACCATTGCCGCAATCACGGTGAAAGACCTTGATATGACACAGTTGATAATGCTTGTCTTGGAGACAGGCAGCTATGGCTTCAAATCGATGGAACTTCTTGACGAGGCAAACACCAAGACATTCGGGTATCCGGAAGCATCGTATGTCAACATCGGAACGATGAAGAGACACGCGATCCTTGTTTCAGGCCACGACCTCAAAGACCTTGAGATGCTGCTTGAGCAGACAAAAGGCATCGGCATCGATGTTTACACGCACGGTGAGATGCTTCCGGCCAACGCCTATCCTCTGTTCAAGAAATACCCGCATCTCGTGGGCAATTACGGCAACGCGTGGTGGAGGCAGAAGGAAGAGTTTGAGAAGTTCAACGGCCCGATACTGATGACGACAAACTGCATTGTGCCCCCGCCGCCAAAAGCAAATTACGTAAAACGCATGTTCACGACGAACTCGGCAGGCTATCCAGGCTGCAAACACATCGAAGCCGACGAGAAAGGCTGGAAAGACTTCTCCGACCTTATCAGACTTGCCTACATCTGTGAACCGCCGGAGCCAATCGATGAAGGCACTGTAACCATCGGATTCGCGCATCATCAGATTATCAAACTCGGCGATGAAGTCCTGAAAGCGATCAAAAGTGGCAAAATCCGCAAGTTCGTTGTCATGGCGGGCTGTGACGGCAGGATGAAAGATCGCGAATACTACACTGAATTTGCAAAGGCAGTCCCGGACGATGTCGTCATCCTTACGGCAGGATGCGCAAAATACCGTTACAACAAACTCAACCTCGGCATGATCGGCGACATCCCGAAAGTCCTTGATGCCGGGCAGTGCAACGACACCTACTCGTTGATAATGACGGCCTTGTGGCTGAAGCAGAAACTTGGAGCCGATGACATCAACGATCTTCCCGTCGTTTTCAACATCGCATGGTATGAACAGAAAGCCGTCATCGTGCTTTTGGCACTTCTCTCATTGGGAATCAAGAACATACACATCGGGCCGACACTGCCTGCATTCCTTTCGCCTAATGTCAGAAAAGTGCTGGTTGAGAAATTCAACCTCGGCACAATCAACAAAGTGGACGATGACATAAAAGAAATGTTAGCATAACACGGTGAAAATCAACACGAAAGACCAATGCAAAAAATTTAAATATTTTTCAAGAAAAAAAATAACAAATTCAAACATTAATGTTATATTTGCAAAATTTAAATTTAAAATTCAAAGATATGACAATTTGGCAAATATGGCTGATAGTAGCATTGGTCTTCGTTATCATTGAGATTTTCACGAGCGGTTTTGCAGTAGCTTGTTTTTCAGTAGGATGCGTTTTCGGTTCAATCCTTGACGCTTGTCACCTTTCAACGACATGGCAGTTCCTCGGCTTTGCTGTGGGAACTTTCCTTGCATTTGTACTTGTGCGTCCTTTTGTCATTAAATATTTGGACAAAAAGACCAACAGCAACAACATCAAGACTAACGTTGATGAAATCATCGGCAGAAACGCCGTTGTCACCGAGCGCATTGAAAGTGAATGTTTTGGCCGTGTTAAGATTGATGGCGATGACTGGAAGGCACAGATGGAGGACGGCACATCAGCCGAAGTTGGCGAAAAGTTGAAAGTCGCCTCTCAGGAAAGCGTCATTCTGACAATGAAAAGATAGGAATAACATTTACAAAATTAATAACTAAAATTTCAGAATCATGATTTGGGTAGTAGTAGTAATCGCTGCGATAGTGGTGATTTTCGCATTAGCCGGACTTAAAGTCGTCCCGCAGTCAGAAACAAGAGTAATTGAACGCCTCGGCAAGTTCCACAAGGTGCTTCCAGCCGGACTTAACATCATCTGGCCTATCATCGACCGTCCGAAGATAATCACGACGAGAAGGGTCGAGAACGGATATCAGGGCCGTCAGATTGTGCGAATGAGCGAGACGGCAAAGATAGACCTCAGAGAACAGGTTTATGACTTCCCGAAACAGAATGTCATCACCAAAGATAATGTCACGACAGAAATCAACGCATTGCTGTATTTCCAGATCGTTGACCCGATAAAGTCGGTGTATGAGATTGACAATCTGCCGAATGCAATTGAAAAACTGACACAGACCACGCTGCGTAACGTCATCGGCGAGCTGGAACTCGATGAGACATTGACCTCACGTGACACCATCAACGCAAAGCTTCGTGCCGTCCTCGACGATGCCACAAACAAATGGGGCGTGAAAGTCAACCGCGTTGAATTGCAAGACATCACGCCTCCTGAGACAGTGCGTCAGGCCATGGAGAAACAGATGCAGGCAGAACGCAACCGCCGTGCTGAAATTTTGAAAGCCGAAGGTGAGAAGGCATCGGCGATCCTTAATTCAGAAGGCGAAAAAACATCGGCCATCAACAAAGCTGAAGCCGAGAAACAGTCAACATTGCTGAAGGCGGAAGGTGTCGCCAAAGCAAAGATCATGCAGGCGGAAGCTGAGGCACAGGCGATCAGCCTCGTGGCGGAAGCCATCAAAGCCACAAAGACCGACCCCGCATCATATCTGCTCGCAACAAAATACATCGAGACACTGAAGGAAATGACAAGCGGCAAAGACAACAAGACAGTCTATCTGCCATACGAAGCCACGAACCTGCTCGGTTCAATAGGCGGAATAAAGGAGATTTTCAAATAGTTTTCAAAATACCGCAAGACGACTCATTCAAAACAAAGAATGAGTCGTCTTGGTTTTTATAAAATCATAATGACAACAGTAAACCACGAATTATCAGAACGCCAACGCAAGGTCGTTGACAAACTCAATGAGTTGGACATCCCTTTTGACATTCATTTTCATCCGCCGATTCCGACGATAGAGGAAGCGATAAACTACTGGAAGGAATTCGACTCCACGCATTGCAAGAACCTGTTTTTCCGCAATCACAAAGGTGACCGGCATTATCTCGTCATTTTCGAGTGTATGCAGCAGATGGCGATTCACGATCTGGAACATCGTCTCCATCAGGGCAAACTGAGCTTCGCGTCGGAGGCGAGGATGGACAAATACCTCGGTCTTAAACCAGGCAGCGTCTCCCCTTTCGGCATCATCAACGACGTGGAACATCATGTGTATCTGTACATCGACAAAAACCTGCTCAATGCCGAACGGTTGAGTTTCCATCCAAATGACAACACGGCGACATGTGTCATCAAAAAAGACGATTTCATAAAATTCCTCGATGCGATGGGAAACGGCTACGAGTTCATTGAACTTTATTAGTATTTTGTTTCCAGTTCAAACAAACGAAGAAAAAGTTTGTTTTTTGATTGAAATCAAACCAATTTTTTGTAATTTTGCAACTTGAAATTTCGGGGATGAAAGTCCCCTATTGTTGAACGAAAAAAGATTTTATGGATTATTTCCGATGTGTTAAGCCTTGCGTTGAATCAGAGATAGGAAAATTAGAATATGTCATATTGCATGCACCAGGTCGTGAGATTGAAAATATGACGCCTGAGAATGCACACAAATTCCTCTTCAGTGACATTTTGAATTATCAGGAAGCCCAAGAGAATTACAAGAACTTTGAAGGAACCTTGAACAAGGTTACTAATGTGTTGTATTTCAAGGATCTGCTTGTTGACATTCTAAAGAAAAAAGAAGTTAAGGAAGACCTCGTCAAGAGAATCTGCGAGAGGGAAAACCTTCAGTATTTCATTGAGTTATTCAATAAACTTGATGAGGAAGAGCTTGCGAGAGTCTTGATAGAGGGCTATGATAACAAAAATTTCTCGGAACGTTTCCTCTTCCCTCCCATCCCGAATCTGTTTTTCATGAGAGATGCTTCGTTCACGATGTATAACAACGTGATGATCAGCAGAATGGCCACAACTGTCCGTGACCGCGAGACGTTGATACTTGATGCCATTTTCAGAAATTCATCAATCATCGACACAAAGGTGACACATCCGATAGAATGCTACAGCATGAACGGCATCGGCTCTGTTGAAGGCGGCGATGTGGAGATAGCCCGTCACGATATCATATTGAGCGGCTGCGGCGCACGTACGAGCCGTGAGGGCATCGATGCCATGGTGGAGCACCTCAGATGCCTCGGCGGAGTACGTCATCTCATCATGCAGCAACTGCCGCTTGAGCCTGATTCATTCATCCATTTAGACATGGTGTTCACGTTGCTTGACAAAGACCGTTGCATGGCATTCAAGCCTGTGATAATGAGCGACAAATTCAAGACAGTACATATTGAAGTGAAGGATCACGAATATACAAAGATTACCGAAGAGACGAATCTCATTGATGCCCTGAGCAAACTCGGCATGGACCTTGAACCGGTTTTCTGTGGCGGTGACAACGAATATGCCGGAGCACGCGAGCAATGGCACAGCGGAGCCAACTTCTTCGCCTTCGCACCTGGCAAAGTCTTGGGTTACGCACGCAACTACAACACGATTAACGCATTAGGTCAGAACGGATTCACGATTCTTGACGCGGCTGATGTCGCATCAGGAAAGAAAAACGTTGATGACTATCAGCGTTGCGTCGTGGCGTTCCAAGGCAATGAACTGTCACGTGGCGGCGGCGGTGCGAGATGTATGACGATGCCGCTGAAACGACAGAAAGTCGATTGGTAAGGAACTGAAATTTAATTTATAGTGATACTGGAAACAGAACGGATTTTGGAGGAAGTCCGTTCTGTTTTTTAAAGGATTTTGTTTTCCTGTTTATATGATTTAAAATAATCTGTCCAATCCGACCTCCTCAACCTCTATTTCATCGCCCAGATAAACAAGGTATGCCTTAATGTCTTGATTTCCATTCATTTCACGAAGCGCAACCATGTAATCCTGAAGCTGCTGATGATATTTCTCGTTGTGCTTGCCGGTTTTGTAATCTATAAGAATTGTGCCATTGCCGGTTATCGCATACCTGTCAGGGCGCATCACGTGCCCGAACGACGTGTGGATATCCATCTCGTTCATAATCACGGCATTGTCGGAATAAGCAGGCTTAAGGCACTCAATCTCAACGACTTTATTGAATTTCTGTCTGAGCGACTCAGCCTGTTTTTCATCAATGCTGCCATCATTGACGTATTGTCTCAACACCCGGTCAATGTCGGCCTTTGTCTTGATTTTTGAGAAAATCTCATGCACAAGCGAGCCCCATTCGTCGGGCATGAAAGTCTCCTTCGAAGCCCAGACCATCGTCGGATCCGGCTCAACAGAAAGTTTCTCAAACCACTGCAACGCCCTCAGTGTCTTTGAATTTTCGTTATGTTCAAGAATATCAACGTCTTCCTTGCTTTCCACATTTGACTTTCCATAATTGTCTTTTGTAATTCCGAAAGTGAAGACATTGCTGTTTTCCTTCTCTTCCTTTGTTATATCTTTCCGTTCAAGGAAATAATCATCGAACCGCACATCATCATTTTCATTCTTAAGATGTTGAATATAATTGTAATCGGCATTTTCGTTCAGGAAATCGTTGAAGATATTATAGCTTGTTTGAGAACATTTTGCATTGGTATAAACGAAGAGCATTTCCTTTGCACGCGTCATCGAAACATACATCGTGTTGAGGTTATCAAGCCTCGTTTTCTGTTCCTCGCGACGCAGAATGTATTCAAAATCAGAATCTTTGAGTTTTTCCTTGCATACAGGCAGCAGGAATGCGTCAAGATAAGGGATGTCTTTGGTTACTTCGTTTTCGGAACACTGAATCCAAATTTCCTTTTGAGTGAAACCGGCGCTTGTGTCGAGTTTCGTTTCGGCGAACGGATACATCACAACTCGGAATTCAAGACCTTTCGACTTGTGTATCGTCATGATATTCACACAGTTGAGTTCACCAGTAATCTGAACGCTAAGTAGATTTTTCTTTTTCTCCCAATATTCAACGAAAGCGTCAATGCCGGCACTGTGCGCCGATTGCCATTCATAAAGCATGTTCATGAAATATTGGACAAAGACATCTTCAAGAATGTTGAAATCATAAAACCTGCAAAGTTGCACGCACAAATCGTACAAGCTATATGCTTGGTTATGAATCGATTGCAAAGCATTTTTAAATGTTTCATCGAATCTGACAATGCTGTTGTCTCTGTGCAAAGCCAACGCCTTCCCCTGATGAGTCTTTTCGTAAAAATACGAGACGGTCTTCAGTGTCACAGGGTTTCCGTCATTGACTAAATACTGCAAAGTATTGACAATCAGTTGCACTTTGTCAGACGACTGAAGTTGTATCGAATCGGCTGAGATAACGTCAATACCGTTGCCGATAAGATAGTTTGCAATTTCGGTTCCTTCTTTATTTGAACGGACCTGAATTGTAATGTCTTTATATTCAATGCCTTTTGAATGCAACTCAATGATTTTTCCAAGCATAGACTCAAGAACCTTTCCGTGATATGTTTGGGTATCAAGCGCATCGGAGAAGACCTCAAGCGAAACCAGACCTCCGTCTTTTGAATTGTATATCTGTTCGGTATCGTCGAAGACACGGCTGAGGTGCAACGCGTCATCACCATCTTCGAGGTATCTCTGCGCGAAACGGAAAAAAGTGTTGTTGAACTTTATGATGTTCTTGCATGAGCGGAAGTTGGTGCCGAGCGACTTTTTCTCCGCCGATGCCGACAGATTACGCTGACAGCTTGCAGTAAACTCATTATCAACGCTATTGTATATCTTCGGAAGGTTGATAATCTGTTCAACCTCGCCGCCTCTGAACCTGTAGATCGACTGTTTCGCATCGCCGACAATCATGTTCATGTTGCCCTGCGACAGACTGTTATCAACCAACGGCAGGAAATTCTGCCATTGCAGCACTGAGGTGTCCTGAAACTCATCGATGAAATAATGCTTGTACCTCTCGCCTATCCTCTCGTAAATGAACGGCACCGAACAGTCGCCGAGAACATCGGAAATGCGCTTGTTGAACTCAGAAATATGAACCTGCGAACTGTCTTCGATAAACTCGTTTATCAACTCAAAGATATGATTTCTAAGCACATACAGATACATATCTTTTTCAATAACAGACAAGATAAAAAATTTACTGATCAGTTTTGGATAGTTCTCAAGCGCATTTCTATAGCATTCAAGAATATCATCGTTATCAACATGACAGGTCTTCGATTTCCATTTCACGTTTCCATAAATCATTTCACGCGACCTGTTCGAGGCGATGCAGTTCTTGCGGGCTTTCATGCTCCTCACGACCGTAGGAAGTCCTTTTTCCTTGTATGAATAGTCGCTGACATCAATGCCAAATTCAATTTCTTTGTCAGTTATGTCATTGATTAACTTATCAATAGCTTTATCGCAAGTCTTGATTTCATTTCCGAGGTATTTCCTGATCTCATCAAATTTTGCCTCGTCAATCTCGATTATTTCTTTCTTCTCACCTTTCTTATAAGCATCTTCCCTGAGCAGTTTTTTTATGAAATCACCGATAGAAGTCTTCACATTCCATGAGGTCTCCTCCGTCAGATTATATTCAACATAATTCGACAACATCTTGGTAATGAATTTGTTATTACCTATTTCATCTGAAAGAAGCCGGATTATTTCATCAACGAGGTCGTCATTGTCGAGGATGACGCTGTATTGGCTCGGGAGGTTGAGTTCACGGGCGAAACTGCGCGACAGCTGCTGCACGAACTTGTCGATTGTGGTGACAGCCATGTCGCTGTAATTGTGTATAATCTTGGTATATAATGCTTTACTACGTTCAACGATCACATTTTCATCAGCTCTTGTTTGCTCCATGATGTGTTTTTTCATCAGTTGGATGTCGTTCTCAGATGAGTTGTCGGCGATGCCAAGCAGAAAACGTAAGATTTTGGCTTTCATCTCGTTGGCAGCCTTATTGGTGAATGTGACGGCAAGAATCTCGCGAAACGCATCAGCATTGTCGCCGAGGCATAGCGTAAGATATTCTTTTACAATGGTGAAGGTCTTTCCAGAACCTGCCGATGCTGTGTAAATCTTAAAAGGTTTGTCGCTCGTTTGGGTCATTTTCTTCGGTCTTTCTTTGTTTTTTATCTTTTCTGTCTTTCTTTTTGTCCTTATGCTTATCTTTATTGTGTCTTGAGAAAATCTCCCTGAACTTGTCGAAACTCTGTGAAAGCGAGATTCCCAATCCCTGCGTGTAATCCGACATACTCTCAAACAGATTGTACGTCGCGTAGTTATTGTTCACATTCGTATGATTATACGCCTTGATACTCAATCTGTTAGTAAGTTTAAACGAGACATCCACATCGCCGACGATATTGTTCGCCTTGTTGGTTACACCATTATTCCCGCGGACAACGCCAAAGTCACCCTCAATGGTGAGACGGTCGTCGAACAGTTGTGTTGACATGGCGACTTCAATTTCCTCGTTTGTCATTTTGCTGTTAGGCTTATAATTGACACCGATGTCAAAATCCTTGGAAAGTGATGACAACCAGTTGTTCAGTTGACTTGTTATCACACCATAATAGGCGGTGGAACCGATTTCAGCGATGTCTGTGTTGCCTGTGTTCGCGAACATTCCGATGACCATCAGCGAAAGCACTTGCTGAGCCATAACTGCCTGGTTTGTCGTGTCGATCACAGAAAAAACCGCCGACTTGATGTCATCTTTTGCATTCGGCAATTCCAGTCCGAATGTGATTGTCGGGTTCATCAGCTTGTCGCGAAGATGCAAGATGCAGTCAACGTTAATTGTGTTGTTTATGGTGGTGTCAACCGCGATGCTGCTGCCGAGCGATTTCAGCGAAACCTTTGTCCTGTAAGTACTTACAATGTCAATATCGGCATCCGTCGGGTCACCGTTGAAATGTATCGTCCCGCCGTTGCGGATGTTAAAGTTGCGGCTCACGACTTGCAGCCTGAAGGCAAACAATCCGCTGTTTATCACATAGTTACCGTTCAATGTAAAATCGCCCGACTTCATTCCGAGATTCACGTTGCCGGTGCCTGTGGCTTGAATCATTCCCATGTTCGACGGAAGGAATATCTGCAATGTGGCGTCAGGATTGACCTCAGCATTCAGATTCAACGTCAGACTGCTCGACTCCTTGACCGGTGGGACGAAATTCCCTGTTGTATCAACATCGGCGTTTTTCTGCACGAATACGATGAAATTATCGTCCACCGTGCTTGTTGACGAAAGCGGGATGTTTATTTCAGTGCCTTTGCGCGTCCTCACGTCAATGTCCAAAAGTATGTCATTTATCTGGCCTTTGATGACCACATCGCCATTTGCGACGGCAGAGCCATAAAAGCCGACCGCTTTCTCGGCAGGTATGTTCATTGCGGCGAAGTCATTGCACCTTAATTTTATGTCGAAATCAAAATCACGCAGGTAGTTGTGACTGATAACACCATTGGCGTATGCGATATTTCCGGTCGTATCGGTAAGTTGCAGATTATCAACATTTATCCTGTTCTCGCTAAAAGCAACGGTGTTATTGATTTTGTAATATGTGTTCAAGAAATCAATCTTGCAACCGGCATCTTTAAACGTCACATCTCCTTCAAGAACAGGTTTTTTCAAAGAACCGACTACATTGATGTCCCCGAAGATCTCCCCGTCCAGCCTGCTGATCACCGACGAGACAAACGGCGTGACGGAATTCAACTTGAAGCCATCCACGGCAAGTTTAAAGTCCAAATTACCATCCCCAATATTCGGATAATATTTCCCGTTTAAATCAAATGTCTTATCGTCACTATTTCCAACGACATTGCTGTAAATAGCTGATTCTATGTTAATTGACTTATCCGAATCAAGCCAGTCAGCGTCAATGACCACATCGCCGACATCGTTGTTATTGATTGAGAAATCAGTGATTTTCAAATCGGAATCAAACATCGGCCGCCCTCTCAATCCGCAGATGCGCAAGTCACCGTCAATGTCTCCGGCAAAACTCAAATCATTGTCTATCAACAGGAAATTGATGTCCGACATATCAAGATTTACAAATGAAACACTGAGGGTATCATCATTATGTTTAGGATATAAACCGTTGATTGTCAGTGCTTGTGACTTCGTATGGAATCCAAGATTATGCACCAAAGTCTCTTCGCCTTTGAAAATAATGTATGTGTTTCCATTCAGTTCAAGCAATGTGTCACGCATGATAATCGTGTCAGCATCAATTGTAAACAATCCGCCGCCCTTCTCATTCGGCACATATCTTGATTTGACATTAGCCTTATTGTGATTTGTCAGTCTGTCATCGTTCCATTTCAGGTTAAAGTCAACAGTATCGTTGCATGCATTTGCGGCAAACGCAAAGTTCTCGATGCCTGTAACGTGCGGATTGGCTTCTGTAGAATCCTTGAGTATGACATCACCGACATACATTTTACATTGAATACCGTTTTTGTCAATGGTGTTCCTTATATCTATATCTTTGAAAATCAAATTTTTAAATCTGATTTCAGGACATTCCAGCGTCTGTCCGTGATTTGAATCGCCAGTGGTATATGTCGCCGCGAACGAAGAGCCTGAAGCCACATGCAACTGTGGCATGAAGAATCGTGTCAGCATGTCGGTGTCCTTCAGATTTATCTTAACGGCAAACTCTTGTTTATCAACGTTATACAGGCCTCTCGACTTCTTTATCTCAGGAATGTGCACATGCTTCAGCAGGGAGTTTTTCATCGCGTTGACGAAACTTCTGTGGTTGACAATTCCATCAGCTTGAAAATCAAAGAAATCGCATGAAATACTCGCTGATTTCACGCCTTGGTTTTCCGACAGCGAAGCGACGAAATAATCCATGTAATAGTCATCTGTGCCTTTCCTGACAGTCGTGCTATCGAGTTTGAGATTGGCCGTCAAATCATCAATATTGAAGCCTGAGAAACTGCCATTAAGATCTGTGCTCACAATCACAATGCTGTCATTGTCAATAAGATGCAAGTTGTTAAGATTAGCCTCGTTGATACTCATCACCGCGTTGATCAGCGGCTTGCTGTATTTAAAGTTTGAACTTGCAGCCAATTTAAGACCAACATCCTTGTTTGCTATATCGGTTTCCAACTTCAGGATTTCATTTTTCATTGAAACATCGACGATGAAATCATCAAACTCGTTTTTATTGTATTTCAACGATTTAAACCTCAACTTGCTCATGAAATCCGCTGTTTTTCCATCAAATCCTTCACCATTGATGTCAGCCGACATAGTGACCTCGAAAGGTGTTGATGAAGCCAACAATCTTGCAACATCAACATTATCAGCCACAACCGCGGCGGCATACTGTGGTGATTCGTAGTTATAAGCCCTCATCAGCAAGTCGGCCTTAACATTGCCGATTTCGGTACTGGCGTTGGTTTTAAAATCAAAATTCTTCGGAGTGCCTTTGTAATCAACTGATAATGTGACATTTCCCATCGGCTCAAGCATTTCCGGCAATGGAATCGTAATTGAACTTGAGGGGATGTAAAAGTCAATGAGGTCGTTGTAAGAGGTCTTAACCGTCGGGAAATCCATGACCCAATAAGAGTCGCCGGTGTCATAGCAAATTCCCTGCATCGACATGAAGCCCCTGATGTTGGAGCATTCGCCAAAGCTTATGTCTAAGTTATTGAGTTTGAAGTCATTGACAGGTCCATAGAAATCAGTGTTCAAGACTACATCATTGGGCATTTTCCGCATAACGTAAGCCCAATATTTGATGTCATCGAGTCGAATTCTGGTATTCCGTATATTACTGATAATCAAGACAGAATCCTCAAAAGTGTCAAAATCGGCGAGGTCATTGATCTTGAACTCAAGGTTCATGTCAAGATACGAATTGTTGAGATTTGAACGCATATTGCCGATATTGATGTCAGTCGGGCAGAACAACACGCTGGCAGTGAATGACTTAAGATCCGCGCCGCAACGTTCCTTGCCTTTGAGGTCTTTGATGAAACCCGTTATGGTGTCACTTCTGTATTCAAAATTATGTAGATCCAAATTTATGCTGTCAAAGTCTAAATGTCTGTAATCCATGCTTTTGCGTTCAGGCTGGTCTCTGTTTTGGTTCCACAGGACGAAATGCGCATTTTCAACTGATATTTTTTCGATGACAAGATTGAAGTCATAAGGAGTGTCTGTGTTTTTTTTCACTTGATTTTCAGGCACTTGTGAAAGCATTTCGGCGAGGTTCGACATCTCGTTACCCTCGTAAGTGACGAGCTTGCACAAGGCATTTTTCAAATAGACCTCTTCGAGCCTGATTTGGTCAAAGGGGAATTTCATCGCGAGACTGGTCTTAAACTCATCAATCTTAAGCATTGGATATTGTTCCAAATCGTTGATTTGCAATCCATTGAGATGAAGTTCAAGATCAGGTGTTATATAGAACGTGTTGATTTTAACGTCAGTTTTCAGTGATTTTGAAACGAAACCGGCTGCAGAACGCGCTATGATGCTTTGTACCGAGACATCACGGATTGCTGCGTACAAACTCGCTATCAAAGCGAAAATTATCGTGAAGATAATTAATACGCCATGAAATGCTTTCGTTAGCTTATTTTTTGTACTTTTGCGCATTCTTTTTCAGTTATGAACGAATATATTTTAGCCATCGAATCATCGTGCGACGACACTTCTGCAGCAGTCCTCAGAGGTACGACAGTATTGTCGAATGTCATTGCTAATCAAGAGGTTCACCGCCAATACGGAGGTGTCATCCCCGAACTTGCATCACGTGCCCACCAGCAGAATATCATACCTGTTGTTGACGCTGCGATAAAACAAGCAAAAATACAAAAAAATCAAATAAGTGCGATAGCTTTTACACGCGGGCCGGGACTTTTAGGTTCATTGCTTGTAGGAACTTCATTTTCAAAGGCTTACGCTCTCGCAATGAACATCCCTCTGATTGAGGTGAACCACACGAACGGCCACGTCCTGGCGCTTTTCGCCCAGGATCCGGAAGCCCCTTCGCCCGTCCCGCAGTTCCCGTTCCTGTGCCTGACAGTCTCCGGCGGCCACACGCAGATCATGAAAGTCAACGATTACTTTGACCTTGAAATACTCGGAAAGACAATCGACGACGCTGCCGGCGAGGCTTTCGACAAGACAGCTAAAATCATGGGACTCGGCTACCCGGGCGGCCCGATAATCAACCGTCTGGCAAAAGAAGGCAACCCCGACGCATTTCAGTTCAGCAAACCGCATATCCCCGGCTACGACTACAGCTTCAGCGGATTGAAAACCAGCTTCTTGTACTTCCTGCGCGACAAACTCAAAGAGAACGAGAATTTCATAGAAGAAAACAAAGCAGACCTCTGTGCCTCCATCCAGAAAGACATCATTGATACTTTAATGAAAAAGTTAATCAAGGCGGCGAAAGACACTGGCATCAAGCAAGTTGCGATTGCCGGAGGCGTCTCCGCCAACACCGGTCTGCAGGACGCGATGATAGCCGCCGGAAAGAAATATCACTGGGATGTCTTCATCCCGAAATTCAAGTTCAGCACCGACAACGCCGCGATGATAGGCGTCGCCGGATACCTAAAATACCAACGCGGCGAGTTCGCCACCCAAGACCTCACACCCTACGCGAGGACGGTGTATAAGTAGAAAGGTTGAAAGGTGAAAGGTAGAAAGGTGAAAGGTAGAAAGGTGATAGGTGAAAGGTGATAGGTGATAGGTGAAAGGATACGAAACAAAAAAACTCGTGCAACTTGTGTTTAAAAACTCGTGCAACTTGTGTTTAAAAACTCGTGCAACTTGTGTTTAAAAACTCGTGCAACTTGTGTTAAAAAAACTGTGTAACTTGTGTTAAATATAAAAAAACTTGTTCAAAATGAATTGGAAATCATTACTTTCAGCGCAGCGTGACGCTCGGGCGCAGAGTGTCGCCGACATCCGCAACGAGTTCCAGCGCGACTACGACAGGATTATTTTCTCGAACGTGTTCCGCCGCTTGCAGAACAAGACGCAGGTCTTCCCTCTCCCCGGAAGCCAGATGGTGCACAACCGGTTGACACACAGTCTCGAAGTGGCCAGTGTCGGGCGTTCCATAGCGCGTAAGGTTTCCAAACAACTCGCCGAGAGATTCGGCAACAGCATCCTGAACGACATTTACGACATCGACACAATCGTCACCACCGCATGCCTCGCCCACGACCTCGGCAACCCGCCGTTCGGACATTCCGGCGAGGAGACGATAAGCAGCTACTTCAAACACGGAGAAGGCAAGTCGCTCGAAAGCTTAATCCCTGAATATCAATGGACTGACCTCATCTCCTTCGAGGGAAACGCGAATGCTTTCCGCCAGCTGACACATCAGTTCAGAGGCCGTCGCGAAGGCGGACTTTCGCTCACATACGCATCGTTGGCGACATTGATAAAGTATCCGTACCCGTCGTCCGGCAAAGGCGACCGCAAGAAATACAACGTCTTCAACTCTGAAATCGCGATGTTCGAGAAGGTGATGAACGGCTGCGGCATCCCGCGTCTCGACGAGAAAATGCCCGTCTATGCCCGACATCCGCTTTCGTACATGATGGAGGCCGCCGACGACATCTGTTACCTCATCTTGGACATGGAAGACGCCCACAAACGCGGCATAATCCAAACAAAATCAATAGAAGAGCATTTCATAGCCTTCATGAATGAAGACACCGACAAGTGGTTCTTTGAGAGAAAGGAACAGGTCTATAAGACCGTCACCGACGCCAACGAGCGCATGGCGTTCCTGAGGGCGACCGTCATCAACAAACTGGTCGATTGCGTGTCTAAAGTCTTCATTGACCATTACGATGAAATAATGGAAGGAACGTTCAGCAAGAGCCTGATCTCACATCTTCCGGAGTACGAAAACAACGCCTTGGAGAATTGCAGAAACTTCTCAATTTCAAATATTTACAAGCATCCGTCTGTAGTGAAGATTGAAGTTACCGGTTTCAACATCATCGGCAATCTGCTGAACGAATTTGTCCAGGCCATGCTCCATCAGGAGAGCGCGTACAGCAGGAAACTTCTCTCCTTGATACCGGAGCAGTTCATGACCGACAAGACCGATCTGTACTCAAAGATCCAGGTCGTCTTGGACTACATCTCGAACATGACCGACCTGTACGCGGTGCAGTTGTACAAGGATTTGAGGGGGATAGAGTGAAGATTTCTCCAATTCTTTCCGATATTTTAAAGATTGGAAAGAATTTTATCAGATTCATCACCTTTCAGGGCTTTCTTTTCGTCGCTTTTCAAACGGCGTTCAACCTTTTTCACATCCTCCGCAGGAGGAAGATTTTCAGGTACGATTCCCCTTTCTATCAGCATTTTCCTAACAGCAAGATTGTTATCGACATGTTCCTTTTCAATGCTTTGCTCGCCCGACAAATCCTTGGCCTGAACATTGACGCTTGTCATTTCGGCTGCAAAATCCTTTGCCTTAATGCTGATTGTCGGCAGAAAATCGGCTATGGGACGGCTATTCGGCACACCCATTTTTCTTTTCAACTGCTGCGTAGTCAGATGGAACAAGGCTTGGTCGCCTTTCGAGCGGATAATGGCGAACCCCTGGTCGTTCACACCCCTTTCATAAAGCACACCCGAAAGTTTCTTTTCCGTTTCCTGCAATTTGGCACGCGCTTTCACACGCTCCGCTTCCAATAGTCTTTGTTCCACAAGCTCAGCGCGGCGCGTCTGCACGGCAAAATAAGTCTGTGCAAATGCGATTTGCGGTTTCCGAGGGTCTCCGTTTTGTGCAACAAGATAGCAAGCGTAACGAGTCAGAAGGATGTCATCTATCTCTTTTTCAGCTCCTTTCGGCATTGGTATCGTTTTGCTGACGTCAGCAAAATGATCCGATACTTTATTGCCAGCATTCCGGCATGATTCTTTTGCTTTGTCAACCGCATTCATAAAATTACGCCATTGCGAGTATCCCAAAATCGGATACAATTCTCTTGCGCTCCAACATTCCACGCCTTCCACCTCGGCCGCAGCCTGCTCAAACTGCTCAAACAACTGTTTTACTTCTTCTGCTTTCATTTTTATTATATTGTCTTGATTTACATTTCTTCTTTTGTAATGGCCAGATCTGTCATAGATTTATTATAAGCATTATAACTGTAGCCAATACTTCTTGCGTCCTAATCAATAATTATTAGTAACCGCGTCATTTTCAAAATTCACAGATAATTTAATCTGTAATATTTTCAACAAAATCTTCATATTCTATATCACCAATTTTGTTATCGTTTTCAATATATTCAAATTCGAAATCTGGTTCTATTTTTATAGTCGCATCATCTTCAATAGGTTCAATTTCAGACAATAGTTTCCAATGGACATCTATTTTATCTGTCTGAGAAGGCTTAGGTGAATGAAAATACAATTTTTTACTTATAGTCTCTCCTGGTCTAATCACGTCAAATAGCATTGAAATATAACCTTCTTTATAATAAAAATTGGATGCAAATGGTTCAATAAAGGACATACTCATCTTTTGATTAGTTTTGTCTAATTCAACATTAGGAGAAAAATTAACCTCAAGTGTGCATTTATTGAATGGCATATTTCCATCATTTTCAATAACAATTGTTATTGGACAATATGAGTGGTTGATTGTTCCTTTAATCAATTTAAGATTTGATACAGGCATTACTTTTGTGGATGCACATAATGATTCCACCATCTTCGGCCAATTTCCTAAAACCGCTGAAATTGCGACATTGGGAGCATCCGTATTATCCCTCTGTTTTTGTATAGTTCTGTAACGCTTTCGTATATATTCTGTTTTTTTAAATTTAGGGTGAAACAGATTATCATGCTCGCCACTAAGAAAATTCACTTTTAATGAATAGTTAGTGTTGATATTATGAGAAGATTCATACCAGTTTTTAACATTGGGATATTTATCAAGAAGCATCTCTATGTCTTGCCAACAATAAAGATTTACAGAAAACAGACCCTGCTTTCGACGTTCACAATCAATATTTAGAACAAAGCTTTGAAGTTTTGCATCGGCATCTGCCGTCGTGGCAATAATGTAATGCTCGAGTTTAGGACTAAAACCTTCTGCTTTATTAGTTTCATCATTTATAATCTGCTCTGTTATTGCTCCATCATCAGCAACACATTTACACTGAACCCCAGAGCATTCAAAACTACCATTATCATGACCGCAAATATCAACGCCATGCTGTGCCTGTCCTTGACGACCATATCGTTGAGCATGTTTATCATTCCATTCTGCTTGCCAAAGTCTTAAACATAGATCTTCAAAATCCTGCCAATTTGCTGGCTTTTTTAATTGTTTTCTTGCTTCCATATATTACATTCAATTTTCTATAAATATGTCCTTTCCTTGCTTAAAAATCAACTTACTTCTTTCCCTCTCGCCATCCCTATTATCAATCACCGCATTAGCAATTTCAAAGAAAACGATTTTATCTCATCCACTTCTCCAACACCATCTTCTTTCTCTCAGCGCAGCTGTCCATTACAGCCTTTGCTTCGGCAACGGCGGCTTCGAAGGTTTCTATCTGTTTCACTATCTTTTGTTGCTCTTCAATTGGTGGAACAGGAATCTCGTATTCAAGGATGCTGTTTTTATCACCTCTTGGCATTTTCATTCCTTTTGCGCCCAACATCATGTGTTCAAAGAAAGAATCTTGTGCAAGCGCATAATACACAAAGTGTGCATCATATTTTTCTTTGTCTTTCACCCTGAAAACCAGCACATCAGGCGAACAGCCACCCGTTCTGTTGGCAAACCATATCTTTTTCAGATAAGGACGGATATTCGACACCAAAATGTCGTTTTCCAGGTATTCGATAACACTATCAACATTGGGTTCTCCGTTATAAGCCCGAACACCTTCGCAATTCTGCAACATATTGTCTGTACTGATGTATTCATTTGTTTCAACGTCGGAAAATGAGATACGCCTTGTTGAATATGGTGCAATTTGTTTCAATGTCTCTTTGTCTCCTTTCGCATTTTTCACCAACATTCCAATCTCATTTTTGCTTTCTTCAATCCATTTTTGTGCATTGGCATACTCTTCATCTATCTTTTCACATTCGGAAACGATTTGCTGCTGAATGACTATGTTTTCAGGAACTGGAATTTGTCGTTCTTTCAGATATTTAAAATGCCTTTCGTATTTGCCGGAATTTTCAATCTCAACATTTTGTAGAAAATAATACAAATACTTTGTTAGCACTTTTTCCTGATTAGTTTTTAATAACTGAGTGCCATCTGCACCACGGACAAATGGAAAGTCCACATACTTCAAAGTGCAACTATGATCTCCAAAAACAATCAATGGCAAATCGGTTATTGCATTTTCATTATCTGTATATCCCGAAATAAAGTTTTCAGTTTCTTGTGTAATTACAGGATATTTTCCTTCCTCTTTTATTTCATTCTTCTCTATTTTGGTTGTATTCCCATCAATAGACATCAATAGATTTCTTACCGTTTCCAATGGAAATATGCTCGTTATATCTATTTTTTTCTCAACCGCCACTTTCATCTGCAAATCAAATGAAGGCCGTGTAAAACTGAGCAGGTCGGCTGTATGGGCATAGTTGACGTATTTGCCTAACTCCTCATTTGTGAATTGTTCACCATCAAAAGCCTTGCGGACAAACCAAGCCAACTTGCTTTCATCGTTTCGTTTGCTTGGGCTGCTCAAAAGTCCTTCCGTTTCCTTTATGCCTTCATCACCACGACGGTGGCTGAAATCGTAGCCAAGGAATTTCTTCTGCTCATTGATTTCGGTCGGTGCGGTTATCAATAAAGTCTGCTCCTTATAGGTCAGCGCAAAATACAGAAGTTTCTGATATTCAATTTCTCTAACAAACGAATAAAAACCGTTATTCAAATCCGCCTTTTGTGCTACAGATGTCTTTTCGTTTTTCTTTAATGCAACTCCTGCACACTCTTTCTTCTCGGTTTCGGCAATTTTTCCCAACGCTTTCTTCACATCGTTAATGTCAAGAAACACTTTTTCGTATTCTTTGAAATAGGCGGCAAAAGTGTTTTCAAACAAAGTCTCTTCCTTACGAATAAAGCGATTGTAGTCTGCTTGCTCAACATTTATGGTCCGCAGATAATTTTCAAAAATATCTTTGTCGTCCCAATCGGTCAGTTCTTCATTATTCAGAATGGCCGCAACGCTGTCTTTGAGCATTTGAGCCTTTTGCGGCGGGAAATCGACATGCTCCAAGAACAAGATAATGGTCGAGGTGTTGGTTTCGCCAAAAGTTTTTCCAGCAAATGAAGCGATGGCGCGGACATGGAAATGCTGCAAAATGATTTCCCTTGTTTTGATGCTTGCATTGTCGGTGCCATTCAAAATGGACGACGGCATGACGATTCCTGCAACGCCTTTAGGTTTCAGCAGGTGATGCATTCGCTCGATAAAGACATTTTGAATATCCTTGCAAGTAAACGACATCAGTTTTATGGTCTCGTATGCATTCTGCACCTTGCGGCTTTCGTGACCCTTAAAAGCACCCACGCTATAAGGCGGGTTGGCTACTAAAACATCAAATGAATTCAGCCCACCCTGATAGAAATTCTCATCATGTTCCAAACCGTCGGCCGCCATAATGTTTGCATCGTTGGCGCCATTCAACAGCATAGCGACCTTACTCACTCGCGCCAGACGGTTGTCCTTATCAACGCCAAAGAAAGATTTCGAAATGGCCTTATCGGTTATTACAGGCGTTTCCTTGCCGTTATTGTAAAAATCGGATATGGCGGAAATACCTTCTGTAAGGAAATGGCCGGAACCACAGGCGAAATCAACGACGCGGGGAACCGTGAGTTTGTTTTCATCCAAAAACCTTTCAATCGGAAGCGAGTTCCAAACGAAACGTGTAATGGGAATTGGGGTGAAAAACTGTCCGGCTTCCTGCTTGAAACCTTGGTTCAAAAGGTTTTCAAACAAATCGCCCAACACCTGTTCCTTGCTTGTGTAGGCCATTCTGTAATTTTGGAACAATTCCACAACTTCAACCAACACTTTGCCGTTCTGCAAAAACAACTTTTCGTTGTAAACCTCCCGAAAGGCAAACACCTGACACGACAGCATTTTGGTTTTCTGGAATTTATCAACCAACTCCTTTTCAAGTTCGTTGCGTCGTTTGCCTGTGAACTGGTCGAGCGTTTTTCGGATATAATCGTTTTCCAGATAGAAGACATCTTCCTTCAGAAAATCTTTCATGCCGATTTGGAACAAGCCCAACAGCCTTTCATACAGCTTATAATAATTATCGCTTCCGTCAACATATTGGAAATACATAATATCATCGGGGTCATTGTGCATTTCCTCGTCAACAAACTTGCAGATGAACAAGGAAAGCAACTTGTTGAAAGCGTTTTCCTTATCGCTTATGCTGTTATGACGGAGTATTTCACGGAAAGCATCGGTAATGCCGTCTTCTTTCCTGAAGGGTTTCAGCTTGCTGGATTTAATAGGTAGGTTGCCGATTTTGTATGCAGTGGCATCATTGCCGAAAATGATATTGTTGTCATAGACTTTTTTGGAATAGGTCTCATCCCAAACGATAAAAGCATCTTGAGCCGTCGAAGCATTCTTGAAAATCAACACGGAACTGTCTTCCCTTGCCAAGGCTTCCACATTCTCATCGTCATAGCTGCGGACAACTTCTTCCTGAAAGGTTATTTCATCCTTATCATCGTCATAATCCGAAGCATAAAGTTGAAGCCATTTTGCAGAACGAGCCTGTGTCCAATACGAAAACAACTGCTTGCCGTCAGGGTCTTCAAACATTTCTTTTCGGGCATCTTTGTAATCTTTACCTGCACGTTTACATTCAATAATCAAATACGCCTGATGAGGATCCCCATTCTCGTCTTTATCATAGACTGTAATGTCGGCGCGTCCACCTGTTCCTGTGTGACCGACTGTCCAGCTCTTTTCAAGAAAAATTGTTTGCGGTTCATAGCCTTTTTCCAACAGACGGCAGACACATTCAAGCACCACAAAATTTTCAGGCTGACTGAAATTCGTAGTCGTATTTGCTCCCGTGTCTAAATTTGAAGGATAGACGATTTTCTCTTCCGAGAAATTCACCTGAATATCGCAACCATGATTGGAAAAATGTTTCAAGAACAAAGCCCCCGATTTAACAAAACCGAGTTTATCAAGAACCTTATGAAGATTATCCTTTGTAATCATACTATCTTTACCTGTTGCCGGAATAAAACCTGCTTAAAATTTTTGATTATTTTCGTTTAAAAAGTTGCGTATATCATTGATTACAAGTACTTTTTTTAGTGCATAAAACCAAACGACCACCATTCTTCAACATGCGCAACCTGGCTGCAAATTTCGCAAAAATTCCTGACATCTGTATAAAAATCTCGAAAAATATTGTCGAGCAACACAGTTTGTTCACCCGACGATTCTCACTATATGGCTTTAAGTTGGAACGCCTTTTCAAAAGGTATTATCCCGTGTTTTTCAAAACAGTCTTTCCATGCGTTTTCCTCGTGGCTCAACCTTGTCATCTCACGTGCCGTGCATGATTTGAAACGCTCACACACCATCTGCATGATTGCAAGTTCTTTCTCCGAAAAAACACCTCGGTCGCATTTTGATGTTGTGCCAAGCACACAACCTTCAAAGTCACCGGCGACCTTCGGCTCATGGCTTATCTCGTCAAACTCACTATACACCTTCTCCCATTTTTCCGGCACAGGGCCGTAGTCAATCGCCCTGTACGACAATCCTGTAAGTGACGAACCTGTTTCCCTATATTTCACAAAATCAATATAAAACAGCATTTTATTCATCTTTGTGTAAAAGATTTCACCTACATGTCCGATGACAAAAAGCATCACATTTTTCAGACGTTCCAACGACAGCTGGCCGAAACCATTATCGATGTTTCTGCCTGAAACGAACAAGCGTTGCGTCTCGTACTGTTTAATGCGCAGCGTCTCGGCATCACTGATTGCGCATTCGACCTTGCCGGATATTCTCGAATATTCTTTTTCTGTCAGAAGATGCCTTGAACTTTCAAGCATATCCTTGAAAACCAAAGGGTTCATTATTGACCGTATCATCCTTCCATTTGAAACGCTCGGAATCTCCTCCTGTTCGTATCTGCGCCATTGATTCGCACCGAATCCGAGAATAAGCGACATCTTGGAAGAGCTGATTCCATATCGTTCGCGTACTTCCACAATCTCATCCGTGAAAGGAATGCCGTATTTCTGACAATACATATTATGAACCTGGGCGTACCACACACCGTCAGTCTCCGTGTCGGTGAACTGCTCGCCGGTGTCTTCACAACGATAAAACGGAAACATCACGTGAAAATTCTCTTTGCGGAACTCAACGTCACGCCACTCCCATTCAAGCGACATCCTGCCGCCTGTTATCGGACTAACCAGTTTTTCCTTATCGTTAAGCATAATATAACTCCTTTTTATTTTAATGGATGATTCATCGGATATTCCGCCTTATGAAAAGAAATGCAGATTGCCTTCAAGTTTGGTCTGCCCATTGTAATTTTAATGTAAACCTCCTGTCCGTCAACATCCTTGCCGAAAACCCACATTTCACCATAATTATTCAACAAATCCTGTATCGGGCCTTCCGAATAATCTTCAACCTGAATGGATTTGACAATTTCCAGCCGTTCAAATCTCGAGATGTTCAGATCGAGCAAAGCCTGATAATTCTTCTCACGTCCGTCCAAAAAGAAAACGCCAAAAACTTCAAGTTTGACCTTGAATTGGTTCAAGAAAAGCTCAACTTCATTGCGTGTCGCCATATCAAAATTTTCAGACTGCAAAGATACACATTTTTCTAATATTGATGTAATTTTTCAACCTTAAAGTTGAAAAAAATCATCTCCTCTCTCCTATCAGCACCCCCGACACCATCCAATGCGAGAAACTACCGCCTTCATCGGCACCTTGCGGGATGGCAACGGTTATCGTGTGATGACCCGGCTTCAAATGACTTAAATCGAAATACGTCGGGTTCGTGGCTGTCCCCGGACACCATCCAGAACGTGAATAGTCGGACGACGAGACGCCATTCCAGAAGTTGCCCGACACGGGATTCAGCTCGCGGTAAGTGCCGCAGTCGCAACGCCAAGGCGTGAAAGTGAACGTCATCACGCCGTCAACGATGATAGTGTTCTCCTTCGGGTTGAACTCATCGCCGCCGTCCCAGCCGCCGTGACCGGTCGTGATATACCGAAGGCGCAGATTCTCAACGTTTTCAGGAATGTCGAACTCAACGGTCAGACTGTCGGTGCGGAACAGTCTTCCGTAATTCTGCCCGGCCATCTCCATGACGTTGCACGTGTTGAAAAGCGGGAGGCTCCAGCGGCTGTTTCCATCAATGTCGCCGCTGTAATCCTGCGGATACGCAACCAAGTCTAAAGAAACTTTATGTCCGCCGCCGTCGTAGTTGCCGATGAACGCGCCAATCAAAACATCGCCCGAAAGACGGTCGGAAAGCTCGCTGACCTCCATCTTGTAATACGCCTCGTCTTCCCATTCGAGACCGTCGATACTGACGCGGCCGTTGAAATGGCTGACACCGAACGGAGTGAAAAACCTCATCAGTTCGACAACAGGCATATAGTCGTTTTCAAGACGTATTCCTTCGTACTTTCTTCCGTTTCTATCGTATTGATATGGAAGGACTTCAATACTGTCAATTAAAGCGTCACGCAAAGACAATTTCCTGTCCAACGGAATCACAAAAACGGAGCCGGTGCGGTCGTAGGCGTCGCCGTTCGACTTCTGGCGAAGCTCCGCGAAAAGCTGGTAATGTTCGGGCAGCAACGGAAGTTTAACCCGTTTCAGAATCACCGTCCCCGACGCGAAATGAATCACCGAATCGAACGGAATCTCACCTTTGAACTTCTCGATATTCGCGAAGTGAATCTGGTCGTCATTGAAAATGCCGAAACGTTTTATCAGCTTCTCCTTATTGATATTGTCAAGTTCCCTCCCACTCTTTCTAACGCCTAAATCATTGGGAATCAAATCTTTTTTTATGCTTTTGTCTTTTTTCACCGACTTCAGTTCCAGAATCCTGTTTCCGTTTATCGCCTGCCTGACCATCACGCCTTTCAGATAGCCGCGCGATGTCGTCGGAGTTGCATCGTAGCCGGGTTTCTCGGTCATCCAGACCTCAATGGTGTTCGAGTTTATCGAGGTTTTATATTTGATGCAATCGTAGCCATTGATCTTTTCCGTTCCGATTTTCTCAAATGTAACATCATTGTTTTTCAATGAATTAACAGAGTAGAACGACTCGCCGTCCTGATAATTCATCTGAAAATAAACGGAGTCAGAATCGTAATCGACGTAGGTGTAATCCGTTGAGACTCCGTCGATTAATTTGCCTGAAAAATCATGTTTATCGTAAATTTTCAATTGGTTTTTGTAGCGGAGGACTTCACGGAAAGTGGTGTCGCCGCTGTCAGAACCCAACGCATACGATTGATAAACAAGATGTTGCTGCGAATGTGATGTAATCGAAATGAAAATCACGATGAGTAATAATAATGAACGTTTCATTGCAAAAAATTTTCTGCAAATATAAAAAAAATCGTAGTTTTGCAGGTTGTAAGACAACTTTATTAAAAGTCACAAATTCTTGGTTCATTGAACATTTGAATGATTGTAATTGTTTGAAAATCAATTTAAATTTAATACAAATGAAGAAATTACTCATTCCAATTGCCATGCTGCTGCTATTTTTGCAGGGCTGCGAAAAACCGAAGCAGGCGGTTCCTCTTCGCGAAACCATCAAACTCGAATCAGACGTGCTGACGCCGGAAGTCCTTTGGACAATGGGACGCATTGGAGAATATGCGGTTTCGGCTGACGATTCGAAGGTCGTTTACAGTGTCACCGATTACAAGATTGACGCAAACAAAGGATTTTCAAGGATTTACGTCATGGACATTGACGGGAACAACCTCAAGTGCATCACAAACGGCAACTTCAGCCAATACAGTCCGGCGTGGACTTCACAAGGTAACATTGCATTCATGACGGCTGCGAGTGGCGACATGCAGCTTTGGGAAATGGACGCAAACGGCGAAAATAGCCGTCAGATCACTGATATTCAAGATGGTATAACAGGTTACGAATACAGTCCCGACGGGAAACATCTTATCTACACTGCGGAAGTCAAACTCAAGGATCAGGTCGCCGACATCTACCCTGACCTTCCGCTTTCATCGGGAAGAATCAACAATGACCTGATGTACCGCCATTGGGACCAGTGGGTGGACACTTACAGCCATGTGTTCTACGCCAAGCTGACAAACGGAGTGATTACCAACGGACAAGACATCATGCAGGGCGAAAACTGGGAGTCGCCGGTGAGGCCATTTGGCGGAATGGAGCAAGTGGCATGGGCCGAAAACGGACAGAGCATACTTTACTGCTGCCGTAAGAAAGTCGGCAAAGACTATGCAACATCAACGAACACAGACATTTACAAATATGTCATTGCCACCGGCAACACTATCAACCTCACCGAAGGGATGATGGGCTATGACCTGAACGTTACGGTTTCGCCGGACGGCAGCAAGATGGCTTGGGAAAGCATGGAACGCGACGGCTATGAAGCTGACAAGCAACGTCTCTTCGTCATGAACCTGAGCAATGGCAACAAGAAAGACTATTCTGTCGGCTTCGACCAGAACGCCACATCACTGACTTGGGCCGATGACGGCAACACGATTTACTTCATCAGCGACATCAACGCCACAGACCAGATCTATTCGTTGAGCCTGAGCAACGGCACCATCACTAAAATCACAAGCGGAAAGCATAACTTCGTGTCGTTGGCAGTCGCTGGCGACAGACTCATCGCCGGAAGACAGTCGATGAGCCGTCCGACAGAGCTGTTCAGCGTTAATACCTCAACAGGCGAGTTTACCGCTATCACTCATGTCAACGATAACATTTTCAGTCAATTAACACTCGCTGACGTTGAAGAGAGATGGATCAGGACCACCGACGGCAAGATGATGCTGACGTGGGTCATCTATCCGCCTCATTTCGACAAGAACAAGAAATACCCCACCTTGCTTTACTGCGAAGGCGGTCCGCAAAGCACAGTGAGCCAGTTCTGGTCATACCGCTGGAACTTCCAGATGATGGCCGCCAACGGATATGTCATCGTGGCGCCCAACAGACGCGGGCTGCCGGGCTTCGGGCAGGAATGGAACGAGGCCATCAGCGGCGACTACGGCGGACAGTGCATGAAGGACTACCTCACCGCCATCGACGTCATGGCAAACGAGCCGTTCGTCAACAAAGACAAACTCGGCGCCGTCGGCGCAAGTTTCGGGGGCTTCTCCGTTTACTGGCTCGCCGGTCATCACGACAGACGCTTCAAGGCCCTGATCGCACACGACGGAATGTTCAACCTTGACGCTCAATATCTTGAGACCGAAGAGATGTGGTTCGTGAACTGGGATCTCGGCGGCCCGTTCTGGGACAAGGATAACCCTGTCGTACAATGGTCTTACGCCAACTCACCTCATCTCTTCGTTGACAAATGGACGGCGCCAATCCTCATCATCCACGGCGGCCTCGACTACAGGATCTGCTTCACGCAGGGGATGCAGGCCTACAACGCGGCTGTACTGCGGGGCATACCTGCGGAGTTCCTCTATTTCCCGGACGAGAACCACTGGGTTCTTCAGCCGCAGAACGGAATCTTATGGCAGAGACGCTTCGCCAACTGGCTTGACACTTACCTCAAATAGGACATAATTTCACACAAAAAGCCGGCGCATGAAGAAATCAACTTCAGGCGCCGGCTTTCTTTTAACTCTACTCTCTTAACTCTTAACTCTTTTCACCCCTCTCACCGCCTCGGCCTCCAACGGGTTGTCGGGCCAGTAATGTTTCGGATACCTGCGTTTCAGTTCCTTTTTCACTTCAAAATATGTGCCTTGCCAGAAACTGCGCAGGTCTTGCGTGAGTTGGACAGGCTTAAAGCCCGGCGACAGCAACTCCATCAGAACAGGACGCTTGCCGTCGTCAACACGCGGCGTGTCGATGAGACCGAAACATTCCTGAAGCCTGACGCTAACAATCGGATTATCAGCACATTGACGGTAATCGACGCGGATTCGGCTTCCAGTCGGGACGATGATATGCGACGGCGCGAGTCTGTCAATAATTTGTTGTTGCTCATACGAAAGCATCGCCCAAATCGCGGCACAAAGGTCGATTTTCTTCAATTCAGTGATGTTTGTTTTCAACCTCCCGCTATTTTCAAGATAAAAAGGAAGCCATTCTTCTGTTTTTTTCAGGATTGTCTCCGTACTCAAATCAGGAAGTTCAAGTTCAGGATGCCACGATGAGACGGAGGAAATGCGTCGTTGCATACTTTCCACGTCCTCCGAGAAATTTAGGATACTTAAGCCGTCTTTAGCACAGGCATCACACAAAGCTTTGACAATCTGCTTATTGCAATCACATTGGATCTGACGGCTTTCAACAACCAAAGTCCCGATGTACAACTCGTTTCGTGCCACAATTTGACCTTTTTTGCTGTCCCAATAAATGTTGTCGCGCATTTTCGCAAAAGCAGGCAACGATTCTTCCTTTAGCGGAGATGCCAAGAACACATTTCCGCTTGCCGCATTCAACGCTGCAACGGCAAGCCATTCGTGCGACGCGAGGTCATCTTTTGCATTCACGATGGCATTGCCGCCACTCGCCAGCTTATATCTCCCGTTGTTATCTAATGACTTGGCTATGCGTTCGGGATAGGCTGAAGCCACAAGTTCGCCGGTTTCAAAAACATCCGGAATATCATTATCGGCATTGGCACGCACAAGTCGCAGATATTCGTTGGCAATCAATATGATACGACTCCATCTGCCGTCATTATTATTCCTTCTCGTCTTGCGCAAAAGCTCAATTCTGGTATTGATGTCGGAGTCTTCCGAAGATGAAAGCTGGTCTTTCTCTTCAAGAAATGCTGCAATGTCAGCTGCAAGAGCTTTCTTTCTGTCGTTTTCAGCCGAAATAAGCATCTTTGAAATTCGCGGGTGTGACGGCATCTTTGACATTTTTCTTCCCGTTTCGGTGATGTTTCCATTTTCATCAATGGCATCGAGCACCCGCAACAGCCTTGATGCCTGACTCACGTTGCCTTGCGGCGGTGGTGTCAGCCATGGCAGCCTCATGACCTCGTTTTCACCCCATGCCGCAACGTCAAGCATCACCGGCGATAAGTCAGCCTCAACTATCTCAGGCTTGCGGCTCTCTGCCATCTTATGTTCCGTCGCCTTGGTCCAAAGACGATAACAGACACCTTCGCTAACGCGTCCGGCACGACCTTTTCGCTGATTTGCCATATCCATGCTGATACGCATTGTCTCAAGATGACTTAAACCATTTCGCGGGTCAAAGACCATCGTTTTGCAAAATCCGGAATCAACAACTATTTTTACTCCATTGATTGTCAATGACGTTTCAGCTATTGGGGTCGCAAGTACAACTTTTCGTTCGTCTTTTGCGGAAGGCGAAATCACCGCCCTCTGCTCTTTCAATGAGAGATTTCCGTATAATGGCATGATTTTTGTGCCAGACAATTCATTACCGAGCAAATCACTGCATTTTAAGATTTCGGCCTGTCCTGGTAAAAAAGCAAGAATATCGCCATCGTGTTCACGGTGCGCCCTGCAAATGGCACGTGCCATCTCCTCCGGCATGTTTCTGGTGTCAATATCTTTTTCGGAATTAATGACCTCGACATCAAACATCCTACCCTCACTATTAATATAAGGTGCGTCAAAGGCGGAGCAAATCGCCGTCGCGTCAATCGTCGCCGACATTATCACGATTTTCAAGTCAGGGCGAATTATGTTTTGTGACTCGCGTGTCAGGGCGAGTGCCACATCGGAGTTCAGGCTTCTTTCGTGGAACTCATCAAAAATGACGACAGAGATGCCTTCGAGTGTCGGATCGGCAATGAGCATTCTTGTGAGAATACCTTCAGTCACCACCTCGATGCGGGTTTTCGAGGAGACGTTTTTCTCGAAACGGATACGATAGCCGACGGTCTCTCCCACCCTTTCGTTCAGCAGCGTCGCCATCCGGTCGGCTATCTGTCGTGCGGCAATGCGTCGCGGCTCAAGCATGACGACCTTCCCGCCGCCTTTCATGCCTTCAAGAATCGTCAGCGGCAACAACGTTGACTTTCCGGCACCAGGAGGCGCAGTGATAACCAGTCTGTTATACTTCGCCAATTTGCGATTCACCTCATCAGCTATTGAATATGCGGGTAACCGTTTCGCCTCGAAATTGTCAATCATTATCCGATTTTTAGATTTGAGCTGCAAAAATAAGAAAAATCAAATTTGGTTTTATAAATTCCGAATGCTTCAATAATTTTCTTAACTTTGCAAAAAATTTGAGCATATAAATATTTTCCATATATCAAATTGAAAATCAAATAATTACAATATGAGTTCAAACATATCAAAATTAAGAAACATAGGAATTGCCGCGCACATCGATGCAGGTAAGACCACATGTTCGGAGCGTATCTTGTTTTTCACTGGCGTGAACCGCAAACTTGGCGAGACACACGACGGCCAGGCCACGATGGACTTCATGAAACAGGAGCAGGAACGCGGCATCACCATTGCATCAGCTGCCATCACGACACATTGGAACGACCATCAGATCAACTTGATTGACACCCCCGGCCACGTTGACTTCACGGTGGAAGTAGAACGTTCGCTGAGGGTCATCGACGGAATGGTGGCGGTGTTCTGCGCTGTCGGCGGCGTACAGCCTCAGAGCGAGACCGTGTGGAACCAGGCCGACAAATACCGCGTGCCCCGCATCGCTTTCGTGAACAAGATGGACCGCACCGGTGCCGACTTCAACGAGGTAGTGAACCAGATGAACAAATATCTCGGTGCCAATGCAGTGCCGATTCACATGCCTATCGGACAGGAAGATACATTTGAAGGAATGATCGACCTGATAAATATGAACTCGGTGATTTTCAAGGACAAAGAACGTATCGTCGGCCCTATCCCGGAGAACCTGAAGGAACAGGCGTTGGCCGCGCATCACAATCTCGTTGAGCATGTCGCCGACTTTGATGATGAGATAGCCGAACTTTATCTCGCTGACGAAGAAATCCCTGTTGAAAAACTGAAAGCCGCCATCCGCATGGCAACCATCAAACTCATGATGGTGCCGGTTCTCTGCGGTTCGGCATACAAGAACAAAGGCATCCAGCTTCTGCTCGATGCAATCGTTGACTACCTGCCATCACCAAAAGACCTCGGTGCCATCATCGCCCACGACCCTAACGACGAAGAGAAGACCATTCAGCGCAACCCGCTTGACAACGAGCCGTTTTCCGCGCTGGCGTTCAAGCTCATCAACGACCCGTATGTCGGACAGCAGACATTTATCCGCGTGTTCAGCGGCAAGCTTACCAGCGGCATGACTGTCTATAACACGAACAAAGGCAAGACCGAGCGCATTGGACGCATCTTTCGCATCAAAGCGAAAGAACGCGAGGAGATCACGGAGGCCGGAGCTGGCGAAATCGTGGCTCTCGTCGGAATGAAGACCACCAGGACCGGCGACACCTTATGCGACGAGAACGCACCCGTCTTGCTGGAAAACATTCACATTCCTCCGGCGGTCATTGAGATGAAAGTCAATATTGAAGACAAGAAAAACCGTGGCAAACTCGGTGAGGCACTGGCGAAACTCTGCAATGAAGACCCGTCATTCCGCGCCCATTTCGATGAGGAGACCGAAGAGACCATCATCGCGGGCATGGGCGAGCTTCATCTTGAAATCATCGTTGACCGGCTGAAAGAAGAGTTTAAGATTCCGGTGACCGTCGGAGCCCCGTCGGTGTCGTTCCGCGAGACAATCACTGCACCGTTCGAGTGTAATTACAGATTTGTCAAGCAGACCGGCGGCAAGGGACAGTTCGCGCACACCGTCATCCGTTTCGAGCCGAATCCCGGCAAAGGCTTTGAGTTTGTTGACGTCACAAAAGGCGGCGTGATTCCAAAGGAGTTCATCCCGTCGGTTCAGAAAGGATTGCAGACCGCGATGCTTAAAGGCCCGTTTGCAGGTTATCCTGTCGTTGACGTGAAATGCGTGCTCGTCGATGGCGGTTTCCACCCGGTGGATTCGAGCGACATGGCGTTCCAACTCTGTGCCCAGATGTGTTTCAAACAAGCATTTATGAAAGCAAGTCCTGTTCTTCTCGAGCCGACAATGAAAGTCGAAATCAACACTCCTGACGACTATATCGGCAATGTCACAGGCGACCTGAACAAACGCCGCGGCCGCATCGAGGCGATGCGCCGTTTCCGCAAAGGCTCGCAGAAAGTCGATGCCTTCGTCCCGTTGATGGAGATGTTCGGCTACGCCACGGCACTCCGCAACGTCACGTCAGGACGCGCCAACTACTCGATGGAGTTCTATCAATACGCGCCGACACCAAAGGACAAGCAGGAAGAAATCGTCAAAGAGAGAAACAAAGAATAAAACAAATATGAGAAAGCATACACTCCTGTCACGGCGGGAGAGGCGTTCGAGAGGTTCGGCCCACATTATTATTATGTGAAAGGCATATTGTAAGCGCATCGTACAACAACAAAAAAAGGTGGTAATCGCAATGATTATCACCTTTTCAGTTAATTACGGGGAATGTTATTAGTTCACTCTGCCTGGATAAACCTCAAGGGCTTTGCCGAGGATGAACATCGCGTCTTTGAGGTCATCGCAGTTGAGGCAGTAGCTGAGGCGCACTTCCTGACGTCCGAGACCGATTGTCGAATAGAATCCACTTGCCGGGGCGAGCATCACTGTCTTGCCTTCATAGTTGAAGTCGGTGAGCAGCCATTTGCAGAACTTGTCGGAGTCGTTGATCGGGAGATGAGCGACGATGTAGAAAGCGCCTTTAGGCACCGGGCAGTACGCTCCAGGTATTTTGCTTATGCCTTCGATGCAGACATCACGGCGTTTGACGTATTCCGCGACGATGGCTTCGAAATACGAGACCGGGGTGTCGAGGGCCGCCTCACCGGCCACCTGTCCGTATGTCGGAGGCGACAGACGAGCCTGCGCGAACTTCATGGCAGTGCTGATGACTTCACGGTTGCGCGTCACCATACGTCCGACACGGATACCGCAGGCGCTGAAACGCTTTGACACCGAGTCGATTAAGATGACATTGTCGTTCACGCCCTTGAGGCTCATCGCCGAATAGTGTTTCGTCCCGTCGTAGCAGAATTCACGATAGACTTCATCGGAGATGAGATAGAGGTCGTACTTCAGGATTATCTCACGAAGCCTTTCCATCTCGTCTTTCGAATAGAGGTAACCCGTCGGGTTGTTAGGGTTGCAGATGAGGATGGCCTTTGTGTGTTCGGTGATGGCCTTCTCGAAGTCCTCGATCGGAGGCAGTGCGAATCCGTTGCTGATCTCCGAGTAGATCGGGCGGACGCGGACGCCGGCTGTCTGTGCGAAACCGTTGTAGTTTGCGTAGAACGGCTCGGGGATGACGATCTCGTCATCAGGGTCCATGATGGTCTGGAACGCGATCTGGAGAGCCTCTGACGCGCCGTTGGTCACGATGATGTCGTTCGGAGTGACATCGATGCCGAGACGTCCGTAGTATTCACACAGTTTCTTCCTGTATGAAAGCGTACCGGCCGAGTTGGTGTATTTGATGACTTTCTCATCGTAGTTTCTGACAGCTTCAAGAGCGTATGGAGTTGTCGCGATGTCAGGCTGACCGATGTTCAGGTGATAGACGTGGATATTTCTTGACTTCGCTTCATCGGCGAACGGCACGAGCTTCCTAATCGGGGAAGCCGGCATGAACTGACCTTTTTTTGAAATGTTAGGCATATATTATTAGAGGTATTAGTTGTTCTTGTTGAATGGGCTTCCTTCGCCTGCCTGTTTCAACGGAGCCGCGTCTGTCGGCTGGGCGAGCACGGTCCCCTTGATATGGAGTTTTATCTCATTGTTAGTCAATGAATTTGAAAAAACGGTAACGTATTTGTTAAAGTTACCGGGGCGGTCTGTATTTTTATACGTCACTCTGATGACATTCTGTTCGCCTGGTAAAATCGGCTGTCTCGGCCATTCCGGGACGGTGCATCCGCATGATGACTTCGGCTGGGTGAGAATGAGAGGCTCGTTGCCGGTGTTGACGAAAGCGAACTCGTATGTCCCGTTGCCCTTGAATTGAATGCTGCCGAAATCGTGGGCGGTTTCTTTAAATGTTATGATCGGACCGTTCTGCGGTTCGGTGTTTTTCGTTTGTGCGAATGTGATGTTTGACATCAAAAACAATGCGGTTAATAAAGCAAAAATCTTTTTCATATTATATAAAATATAGTTTACTTTTCCAGCCGGCAAATATACATATATTTCTCAAAAGGGTGCAAAAAAATATATTAATTTTTTTTCAAAAAAAATGTTGCACGTATTGAAAAATACTGTACTTTTGCACCGTCAAAAACGGCGAGGTAGCTCAGTTGGTTAGAGCGTCGGATTCATAACCCGGAGGTCATGAGTTCAATTCTCATCCTCGCTACGAAGTTAAGTTATTGAAAGCCAAGAAGCTAAATACTTTTTGGCTTTTTTTTGGTCGGACAAAAGTCGGACACGAAAAATTTATTACATAATCTTTTTGTTTTTCTTCACCGCAAGAAAAATAAAAGAAATTATGTCTATAAGCAGCAAAATCAATCAGTTGGAAGGCTACACGATGCCGCGCTACACGGCTGGCAAAGAAAATTATGTTTCATTCAGCGCATACTTCCCTCTCCTACCGGCAAAATGAAACGAAAGAAAATCATGCTTGACCACATCGATGGAAAAAAGAACCGTCGCGAGTTTGCCGATGAGCTCTGCAAAAAGATAGTCGAAGCGTTGATTTCGGGGTGGAGTCCGTGGACCGACTCCGAAGCGGCGAAGAAATACACGACCTTCGATGATGCTTCATACGTCCAAATGAACTTTACCGGGTGAAACTCGAAAACATTGACGTGAAAAAGCAAACAATATTCATACCGGACTCTATCTCGAAAGACCGGAAAGACGCACTCATAACACTTCCCGAAGTGGTTCTCGATCTGCTTAATGAATTGAAGATAATGCAAAAGCCGCACGACTGCTATATATTCGGCAAGGATTTTGAGACATGCAGAACAATCGGACACAACAAGATGTTCTCAAATTACTGGGATAGATTTATAGTGTCTGACAAAGGACTTCTCCCACAGCTCAAAGGTAAACACGTTTGTTTCTACTCACTGAAAGGAACTGGCATAACCAAAATGCTAAAGTCGGGAGTCGCGTCAATCGCCGTGAGGGATCAGGCACGCCACCAACATATAACAACAACGGAGATCTACGCACAAAGGCAGCAGCTGAAAGCCCCGGAAGTGCTTAAAAATTATAAATGAACATACGACCGTGCGCACGGGCACGTCCTCGCGGTAGCGTATCACGGCGGTGTCGGGGGTGTAGGTGACCTGGAACCGTCGCGAAGGCAGCCTTTTGACAGTGAAAGCGCCATGAGCCGCGCCGATCACAACGCATGAGTCAGTTCCCGGCTCGGTGTCTGGGTCGAAGACGGCCGTGTCGGCCGGCGGGGCGAACACAAGCAAGGTGTCTATTCTCACGGTGTCGGCCACGAGCAGTTCGGGGTGTCGCTCCGTGATGCGCTGGATCCGCCGTGCCGCGCGTCGTGACGAGCTGCACGACGCGAGCATGGCTGATGACAATATTAGAATTATTGCAAAAAACTTTGGCCTCATTTTTCATTGCGATGACATTTGATTTTGACTATAACGGCATGG
>JAKSNA010000019.1 GCA_024400295.1 Bacteroidales bacterium
TGGCGAGACGCATCTTCCACAACCTCCGCGGCAGCGTGCCGTTCTGGCTCTGCCTCGCCGTCTCCATCGGCATGGAGGTGGCTCCCACCCCGGACTAATGACAAAGGCGCACACACCACGACAGAAGGCGTAAAATTCGATTTAAATGTCAATTAAACACCATTAAAACAAAAGAGGTTGCGTTATTATGCAACCTCTTCTTTATAGCAAAAAAATGTACTTTTCATTTTAAAAAAGTGTACTTTTTGTTTTTGGGATTATACATGATGTCATTCCATCGCCGCAAGTCATCCTGATAAAATACACACCTGATGTTTTTGGGCTGCTGATGTCTCCAATGCCGTTGACAGTATGTTCTGACACCTTCCTACCGATGGCATCGAATATCTCAACCTTTGCGATATGGTTCACGCTGACAGTGATGGCACCACCTCTTCCGACAGGATTAGGATGTATGCCTGCAACGAAGTCGCTCTCATCCACGACAGATGTCACTTGAAACTCAATGACGTATGGGTTCGTCACAGAGCCTTCGGTGGCATTGGCATGGAAGATAACCTGATTGTCGGCAAAACCTTCCATCTCAACATCGTTTTCAATATCATAGAGTCTGAAGTTGAAGACATCATTTTCTTGACCGTGGAGTGTAAGGAAGAAGATGTATCTGTCGAACGGCTCTATATACAAGGCTCTTGCGCTGCCACGGCATTCGTCGCCGCAAAATGCTCCGACCTCGAAGTTGCCGTTTCTCACTTCCTCGCCGTTGATGCTGATGACGCTTGTGGCTGTCATGTTATCGGGAAACTGATGGATGTCGGGATTCCAATGGAACTCGGTGGTGTCACTGGTACCTGCCTCTCCTTTGGTCGTGTTATAGGTGAGGGTCATGGCATTAGAGCCGGTGTTTCGGTACATGTAGCCTTCACCCGGCTGCATTGTGTTGAGTGTCCCGACCCATCCGTAACCAGACACATACTCTGCATATTGGGACTGTGACTTGATGTAATCACCGTCCTTTGCGCTCAATCCGGAAAGGGCTGTGTTGATGGCGGCACTTTGTGCCGACGGGTATCCAACCCATGTCCAGCCTGTCGAAAGCTGTATCGGGTGGCTTGACGGCGTGGCTTTGGCACCTGAGATGTTGAGAGTGCCTGCCGAACTCATCTGAAGCATATACATCTGTTCGTTCTCGACCGCGTTGAGAAGTCCGTACCAATTGCCTTCGATGTACTCAATGTAATTATACTGTGACTTCATGTATGTCCCGTTGCTGCCGACGGCTGTCAGCACCTTGCCGAGACCTTCGCCGCCTGATGTCTCGACGGCTGTCGAGATCCAGTTCCAGCCGCTGCTCACCGCCTTCGACTGGATGCTGAAGGTCATATTCGGGTCATCACCTGTAGCCATGTTGGTCCCGTTCGGGCTGCTCATTACTATGTTGGATGCCGAAATCGGGAACTCTGTCGCGATGACGTTGGCATTGCGGTGCATGGTGGCATAGACTACCGTGCCTTCGTGATCATCTATCAGACTATTGCTCATCGAGAAGATAATGATGCGGAAGGTGTTTTTATTCTTCCTCGTGGCACTGATGGTGTGACTGGCACAACGTCCGCCGAGATGGAAGTCCGACGGGTTAAGCGTGTATGACTCGCTCGGATATGTGAAGTCGGTCTGTATGGCGGTGATGTCACTGTAGTTGTCCATGTCGATGTTGACATCAACATCAAGGTCTGCATTGACAGCACCTGTTGACAGCACCAATGCGTTTGGCTCGTACGGGCTTGCCGTGACATTGACGTTGAACATACGCCTCTCTGGGTCGTTGGTATAAAGCTGCATGATGGCCTCGACATCACCGGCTATCTCACCTTTGTAACTCACACGAAGATTTGTACTCGCATACTGCTCTATGACAACAGGTAAGTCGTTTGATACCGAAAAACAAGAGTTCGTGAAGTTTATGCTTTCGATTCTCAACTGCGCATTACCTTGATTGTAAATATTGAAGTCTTTAGTAAGTGTCTCGGTAAGCGGTGTCTCGCCCATGCTGAAACTGCTGCTGCACGACATTCTCGGACTTCTTACGTTCACATATCCGCTGTAAGTGCCGGATGTTACATTGGTGCCTGTGTCGTCTGAAAGGATGACGTCATGCGGATAAAGATAATAGTTGCCATACTGACCGTCAATCTGCACGTCGAATGAAAGTATTTTGCCGTCTTCTCCGCTGAATGGGGTGTTCGACGGCGAATATGCCATGACGACGAGCGTGTCGTTCCTCATGCTGCCGACGGCGATATGGTCACTTTGCCGTGATGTGAGTTCAACGCTGTTGGCGACAAACTTCAACGCCGACGGCATTTTGAATTTGAACTGGAGTCCGACGATGGCATCCATATTGTTGACATTCAAGTCGATGCTTACTGTCTCATCGCAATAGCCCGAGGTGTTGGCCACATGCAACTCGTTGACCGAATAAGGCTCGGCCGTCACAGTGGCTGTCTGGCTGCCGTTGATGGCATTTGAAACCACCGTGATCGTGTAATTCACTGAACCTGAAACCATCGGGGCGAATTTGATATTGAATGGCGCCGTGCCACCGCTTTGAATGACCGTCTCCGTGAACGACGGGCACGACAGCGTGGCGTCAGAGAACTGCAGCCCGCTAACTGTCAGCGGTTCGTTGCCGCTGTTTCGCACGTATAAAGTGCTGTTATATGTGCTTCTTATCGGAATCCTTCCGTAGTTGATCATCGGGTTGGTGACCTGTGCTTTCGGAGAAAGTATCGTCACGTTGCCGGCTGTTGTCGAGAGTGCGAGGCTGTTACCTGCCGCGTCGGCGATTTTTGCCTTCGCGAGATTGACGGCGTTGTCGCCCGGCTCGTTGAGGAGTTTCAGCCGAAATGTCATGACATCGCCGCTGTTGCCCGAAAACTCTGCATTTGCGAAAGAATAGGCGTATATCTTCAGTATCTTGTTGAGAACCGTCGCCGAGAGCAGATGGCCGTTGCTTCTGCCGGTGAGTGCCGCCGAATTGACGACATACTGGAGGTTGTCGCCGAGCGGTATCTCCGTCTGAAACGCCACGAAACTGTCGGTGTTCTCGATGGATATGCTTAATGTGACCTCATCCTGCGGATGCCCCGATGACGACGAGACAGCCATCGTGTTCTGGGCGAAGGCTGTCAGACCTATGCCCAGAACTATCAACAAGAAAAGGTGTTTTATTATTCTATTCATGTTGTTTAATTGGATGATTATTTATTATCTCATATAAACAACCTTATTTCTCTGAACCTCAACGCCGTTCACCACCATGTTGATGATATAGACGCCGTTGGTGATGCCGGCGGCGGGCTGCCAGTCGAAGGTGTATTCTCCACGGCTTTGTGTGCCGAAGTCGAATGCCGCAACCTGCTGGCCAGTGATGCTGTTGATGGTGAATGTGACATTGCCTTCCGACTCACCTATAATATAAGGTATGGTGACACTGCCGTTGAACGGGTTCGGGTAAGGCCGGTTAATGATGTAGATGTTGTTTTCGGCGACACCTGTGTTGGCCTGCTCCACTGCAAGCACACCGCCGCCTTCGAGGTCTGAGAGAACCATGTCATCGACATTCGCACTGCCGATTCTGAGCAAGGCGTGTCTTCCGACTTCGAGTTTCTTCCCTGCCATGCTGAAAGCGAGGAACATGTAACGGCCGTCGTCCATGCGCTGCCCGACTTGTTCAAAGTCATTGAGTGCACTGAGGGGTTCTATTTCAGCATCGTCTTCAATGTTGAAGAACACCTGAACGCCGGCGAGTTCCACAGGAGTATCGACATAGAGTATTCCGTCGGTGATTGAATAAACCGCCGTCGCAGTGAGTTCCGTATCTGCCTGATACTTACCGGTGTTGATGATATTGATGACACTCACGATGTCGAGCACGTCAACCTCGCCGTCGTTGTTCACGTCGGCTGCTCCGAAGATGAACGGCTGCGGGTTCTCGCCCGTGATGTAGTTGACGATGGTGACGATGTCGCTGACATCGACGGTGAGTGAGCCGTTAGCGTCGCCGGGGGAGGCCGTGAGCGGGATGGTGCTGACGTTTCTCGAAGGGTCGCTTTCCGAGAGGTCGGTGCGCATGTCGCGGTAGAAGTAGTAGTAACGCTCGCCCGGAGTGACGTTGTAATCGGTGAACGTCAATTCTGTTATGAGCGTCTCGTTGAGCAGCAGAGTGTCGCTGTTGCCTCTGTCGTTCACCTGATAGCGGTACATGTTGTAGCCGAGGTGGTCGTTGAAGTATATCGAGTCGTTCTCCCATGTCAAGTCAACCTTGCCGATGCCTGGTGTGGCCTCGAAGCCGGCGCTCATCGAGCCTGCTGTCGCGACCTGCACGTTGAAACGCATGTTTTCAAGAGGAATCTCGAAGAACTCGTCATCTTTCGCATTTGCGACATAAATTCTGTTGAGGCCGTCGGTTGCCATCGAGGCATCGAGGTTGAGATATGCGGTGTAGATGTCGCCCGCGTCGTTCCAGCTGCCGTCTGCCGAGATCGAATGCTGAGTGTAAGGCGGACGGACACCCATCGCTATCATTGGAGCGGTGGTCTTGTCCATGGCACGGTTGAAATACACCTCAAACTTATGGCGGCCTATGCCGAGCGGCGGCATCTGCTCGAAATCGTCCTGGGCGTCGTAGCCTTCGTCTGAGTTCTCCGGAGTGACCACGACTTTCCAGACGATGCCGTGAGCGCCTGCCACTGGCCGACGTCCGATGTTCGTTATGTCAATATCGCCAAAAGTACCTGATTGCGGATAGTTGAAGTCGTAGATATGTTGTCTGATGATGTCGTCGCGACCGCTGCCGAGATACAAGCTTTCATCTACACCAACAGTGAACGGAGTCGATGATTGAGTGTATAAATCAAATTGTTCATCAGAACAGCCATAACCACAATTATGTATATTAGAAAAAATATTAATCTTGAAACCACCATAACAATAATTCTGCATCATTAGATTGCGGTTTCCTGAACTATTCCCTATAATATTATTGTTTAGATACCAACTATTTGTACCACTATAATACTCTTCTGGACTAATGGGAGATTCGACAGAACCCACATGAGAACCCCGATTATTGTAAGTCATTGAATAGTCGTAACGTAAAACAAAACTATTAATAACCGTATTATTGTTGATTATGTTTGATTGTGACATAGCACAGCTTGCAAATGGTGTACTCGCTTTACAATCTTTAATTATTAAATTGTTAAGCTGAGTATATTTAGCCCGATACCATCTCTCTAGTTGACATTCTCCAATAATAAAAAGATTATCATATTCAGCATAATACGTATGACCCGGAGAACTACCTCCGATGATACCAGGACCATTAATATCACCTATATTACTTATTATACAATACGACAATGTATCATCTCCTTTTAGACTTAAACCTCCCCAATCGTTGCCTAAATCGGTCTTGGTGAAAGTAATCATATTTCCGGGTTCTCCTATGGCTGAAAGATGTCCGGCGCATGAGAATTTCACTCCGTCTTTGAATTTAAGAACAGTTCCGGGCTCAATTTTCAGCGTCACGCCATCCGGCACAGCAAGGTTATCGGTCACAATATAGTGTACGTTGGCATGGAGTGTCGTGTTTTCTCTTATCATACCTTTCAGCTCAACTCCGTTCTCCACTTGTATTGTGAACGGATAGGAGAGCGTGCCCTGCGCATTAGGGCATGTAGCTTTCAAAACGAGATTTATATATCTCCCGTCAACCACGTTTTCATTCACTTTGAAACGGAACGGGTTTGCCGCCTTGCTCTTCGCGTATGCAGAAAGGCTGTGTCCGAAATCGATGTGGCTGTTGTCGAGAAATTCAAGAGTTGTCGGGTCTTCATATTCATCAAACTCAATCCAAAATTCAATGTCGTCTGCCGCGCCCCAGGTGGTTCTTATTGTAGGATAGAGCGCCACTGTCTCGCCGGCATCCGGGCGGTAGTCGCCGTCGCCGCCGAGGGTGTCGTTCATCTCAAATGCCACCATCTGCAACTGCGCCGGTGCAGGACCTGCATGATAACAGGCATCGAAATTAACGTTGCCCGTAATCGGGGTGGCGGTGTTTATCAGGTCGCCCCAAAGCATTTCCTGTGAAGGATAGTCCTTCGCGTGAAGCAATGCCGAGATGCCGCCTGCAACCAACGGCGTGGCCATTGAGGTTCCGTTGAGGTACTTGTATTTGCCGTTAGGTATGGTGCTTATCATCTCAGTGCCCGGTGCCATGATCTCATAATTGTAAAGTTGCTCTTCACCATAGCCGGAGAATGAACCGCCGTCGCAGTCATAGTTGCTATAGCAAGCCATATAGCCGCATTCCCCCGGTGCGGCCTGTGTCGATTGGACGCCGAGTACGAAGGTGAAAGCGCCGGGATACATCGGGGAGATGGGATCCATGGGTGAACGTCTGCACGTTGGGCCGAGAGACGCTCCGTCGTTACCTGCCGCGGCAACAAGCACGCAGCTCTGGTAAGCCTGTCCGAGAGCCTGTTCAAGCGCGATGGAATATGCGTATGTGCCAAGGCTCATGCTGATAACGTCAGCTCCGTTATTCTTTGCGTAGTTGATGCCTTGGATGAGAGTTGAGACGGCACCGCTGCCATTGCTCTGCAACACTGTCACCGGCATGATATACGCCTTAGGGTTGGCACCGACAATACCTTTGTAGTTGTCGCCCACAGCCGCCGCAATACCGGCGCAGTGTGTGCCGTGGATGTTGAAGTCGTGGATGTCGCCGGTCTGGTTCACGAAATCCCAGCCGTGGAGGTCATCGACGAAACCGTTGTTGTCGTTGTCGTTATTGTCGTTGCTCTCGCCCGGGTTTGTCCAGATGTTCGCTTCAAGGTCGGTGTGTGTGATGTCAACGCCGGTGTCGAGGATGGCGATAACGGCACGCTCGGAGTTGTTGTTATGGTCGTCAGACCAGAGGTCGTCGAGGCCGGTGGCATGGATGCCCCACTGCACGTGGTAATAAGGGTTTAGGGCGTATGCTATCGTGTTGTGATAGCCGCCGAGTTTGTCGCCGCCGTCCATTGGCAGAGCCGCACCGCTGTGTGTCTCTGCGTTTGCCGCCGTGGGTTGTTCTTCCATTCCGAGAGCGTATGCGATGTAATTCGGTTCCGCAAACTCCACTTCCGGCAGTTCTTTGAGCCTTTCGATGAGCTCGTATGTTGAGACGAAATCTTCCGGATTGTCGCTGTTTTCCGTTGAAGGAGTCGCGATTTTCACGAGGCAGAGGCGGCTGAGGTCGCGTTCAACCACGTCGGGGCCGTTATAGCACGGAGTGGTTTTGAGGGTCCGGTTCGGGTTCTCGTTAGGGAGAAGACGCTCAACTTTCAGGACATTAAGAGCTTTAGAGGCGTTAAGGTCATTGAAGAGAGCGTCAACGGCGCGGATGCCGGTCTGCTGGAATTTCCCGTCGCGGTCGTTGAGGATGTCTAACGGCGTGCCGTCGGCGAACTTCACGATGACTTCGCCTTCGACGGCGTTGTAGCGGCTCCATTTGTCTAACTGTACCACGTCGTAGTCGTTATTGGTGCTACTTTGCGCGATGGCGCTGATGTTTGTGCTGAGGATGCCTGCGATGGCAAGCACGGCGATTAGTAACAAATGCCTTTTCATAATAATTGTATTGGGTTGATAAATTGTTAATCTTTAAGTTATGACAAGGCATGAAAAAAGCGTGGAACTCGATGTTTTTCATCTGATACATTGAGGTTCTGGACTACCTAATCTCTTCAAATTACGAACAAAGCCCACGCAAAACGCGCGGGCACTACTTCGCTTTGTTCTTGAAGAGATTATTGAAATTGTCCAGATTTCAATGTGTCAAGTTACAGCTAATAATGCCTTTTTTTATTATGTTTATTTAGATTTATTCTTTATGTTTCTTACGTATTCTTTTGAGTTTTATGATTTGTTTATACTAATTTTTCCCGTTAATTTTCCGAGTCGCAAAGATAATAATAATTTTGAATATTCAGGATTTTTTTCGGAATAAATGCAATACGTTTTCATCCGCCACTCTTTTTTCTGCACATTGTCATCGGAAATGTGTATCTTTGCACGTTCAAAAATTCATCAGGATATGGGTACGTATATCAACAAAGGTAATGAGGCATTCTATGACATCCGCAATGACGAATACATAGACAAGTCGGGGATGATTGCTGTGATAAACTCCTCACTCAGGACGGAACGCAGGTTCAGCTGCGTGACGCGCTGCCGCAGGTTCGGCAAGAGCATGGCCGCCAAGATGCTTTGCGCTTACTACGACAGGTCGTGCGACTCGCGCGAGCTTTTCAGAGGCTTAGAGATAGAGAACGACCCGTCTTTTGAGAAGCACATCAACAAATACTCCGTGATATACATCGACATCACCGATTTCACGACGAGGTACAAAAACGACCGCAACATCGTGAACCGCATCCAGGATGAAATCAAGGCGGAGGTCAAGAAAGTTTCCGGAGAGGACTCCATCAACGAGAACGACGACCTGATGGCGGCCTTGTCGAAGATATATGAATCCACAAAGCAGAAGTTCATCATCATCATCGACGAATGGGACGCCATCCTGAGGGAGTTCGACAGGAACCCTGAGACCACCGACGACTACGTCAACCTGCTGCGAAGGCTGTTCAAAGGCTCCGAGAGCGACAAGGTATTCGCCGGCGCGTACATCACCGGCATACTGCCCATCAAGAAATACAACACACAGTCGGCGTTGAACAACTTCGAGGAGTATTCAGTCATAGCGCCAGGCGGACTTGCGGGATATTTCGGTTTCACGAAGGAAGAGGTGAAAGCGGTAGCCGAGAAATTCGGTGCTGACATCGAGCAGCTCAAGAACTGGTACGACGGATACAAAATCGGCCCCATAGATTCAATCTACAACCCGTATTCGGTGATGAAAGCCGCGCGGCGCCGTGAATACATCAGCTACTGGACCAGCACCAGCGCATACGATTCCATTTCCACCTACATCCAGATGAACTTCGACGGGCTGAAAGACGACATCATCAACATGCTCGCGGGCGGGCGGTGCCATGTCAACACGACAGGCTTCACCAACGACCTTAAGATGATACGCAGCAAGGACGACGTCCTCACCGTCCTCATCCACCTCGGATACCTGTCGTATGATCTCGAAGAGGAAGACTGCCATATCCCCAACAAGGAAGTCAGGCTGGAGCTGGAGCAGGCCATCAAACTTTCGAGCTGGGACGGCATAACCAAGACCATCGAGCAGTCGCGCAGCCTCCTCGAAGCCACGCTCCGCGGCGACGCCGACGCCGTGGCGAAGTACATAGACCAAGCGCACGACGAGAACACAAGCATTCTTTCGTACAACAACGAGAACTCGCTCTCATGCGTCATCTCCATCGCCTACATCTTCGCTCGCAACAACTACGTCATGCACCGCGAATACGCCACAGGCAAGGGCTTCGCCGACATAGTGATGATCCCGCACAGGAATGTCAACTCGCCCGCAATCGTCGTGGAGCTGAAATACGACAAGACCGCCGGCACCGCCATCGACCAGATAAAACAGAAGAAATACCCCGCCAAGCTCGCGGAATATTCAGGCGAGATAATGCTCGTCGGCATCAGCTACGACAGGGAGAAGAAGACTCACGAGTGCGTGATAGAAACGGTGTGAAACGTCATCTCGTTTTTCACCTGTTTACAAGCATTCCCGCCTGTCTTATCAATTCCAATTCTTTCTCCGAAAACTTTTCCGGAAGCGAAAGCTGCACCTTCAGCAGCAACACGCCCTCGCCTTCCTGACCGTAATGCGGCATTCCCAACCCCTTGAGTCTCAACACGCTGTTGTTCTGAGTCTGTGGTTTAATCGGCACATTCACAGTACCTTTCATTGTCTCGACAGCCACCTTTCCGCCAAGGATTGCCGTATAGACATCAACATTTATATTTTTTACCAAATCGTCATCAGAGCGTTGATATTCAGCGTCTTTGGCGATGAATATCTTCATCAGCAGGTCACCGTTCTCTCCGCCATTGGCGCCAGGAGCGCCTTTGCCTTTAACGCGCAGGGTCTGACCGTCCTTCACCCCGGGTTTTATCGACACCTTTATTGTCTGGCTGCCGACATTAATCAGCCGTTGCGAGCCGGCATACGCCTCCCGCAAGGTGAGGTTCAACGATGCCGTCACATCCTGTCCTCTCATGGCGCGGGAACGTCCGCGACGACCGCCGAAGTTACCGAAGCCGCCCATGTCACCGAAGTTGAAGCCGCCCTGGCCGCCGAAGAACCTTTCGAAGAATTCAGAGAAGCCGCTTGCACTAAACCCTTGACCGCCAAAGCCTTGGAAACCGCCGCCCCCGCCGAAACCGGCGTTCTCGTATTGTTTCCAGTTAGCGCCAAGCTCGTCATATTTCCTGCGGGAGTCTTCTTTGCCCAAGACCTCATATGCCTCCGTAATCTCCTTGAATTTCTCCTCCGCCGCCTTGTCGCCCGGGTTCTTGTCGGGATGATACTTCACCGCCAATTTCCTGAAAGCCTTTTTTATCTCATCTTGCGAGGCCGACCGCCCGACACCCAAAATCTTGTAATAATCCTTATAATCCATATTTTTTCTCCTTAAATAATGACGATAGAGACACCAAACGCGGGCGCCCCCATCAAATATTGTGCCAGAAAAATTATCTTAAATAATTGAATGTCAATAATGTCTGATGCTTAAATCTTTGTATGATTTCGAAAACTCTTGAACGACATCCTATTCGGCATCGTATATATCATCTTGATTGTCAACAGATTCATCTTCATCCCAGTCATCGATAATTGTCACCGAGTGCCTGACCGATGAATTGCAACCGCCGTCCATGTATGTATAACCTATCACTCCACCTAAAACCACGACAGCCACAATGCCCGTACGAATCCACCGATTGATTGGCAGAATACATACGCCTATGATTATCAACAGCAAAGGCCATAATTTCACAACGTTTTCCCACACAATGTGTATATCGAAGAAAATTGCGCACAACGCGAAGATTCCGATGATAATCAGCGTCATACCGGTCGCGAAGCCATCGCCTGATTTTGTCTTTGAGTTAGCCATTGTTCCGATTTTTTTGAGTGTTTGTTATTATCACGACACCGAGTGCGATAAGTATCACCGGCCACAGTTTCCAAATCCAGTCAATGTATAAAAAATTATCCATCAAGGCAATCAAGCCTATGACAATCAATATTATAGAAATTGTGATCGCACCTTTGCTACTGCCGCGTTTTTCATCAGGTGTAATGTCGATTGTCGATTCCTCCTGTTGCATGTTGTCGAAGTTCAGCAGTTTTTGTGATGGTATCACAATCCAGAGGATGATGTAGAGCCAGAATCCGAAGCTGCCGCAGAATGCCGCGACCACGAAAAGCACGCGCATCAGGGCGATGTCAAGGTTCAGATAATCAGCAAGTCCGGCACACACGCCGCCGATGACGCGGTTGGTGCTGGAACGTTCGAATTTTTTGTTTTCCATTTTCAGTAATTTTTTAAACTAACAGCAAACTTTATTCTTTTTTTGTCTATTTTCGCAGAAAAATAACAATCATGCGAATTTTTTGTTTTACAGCGATTTTCCTAACGATGATTTTCTCAAATTGCTGCACAAAGGTAGAAAAAAATTTCACCGGCACATCAGAAATTTATGAGAAATTCGCGGAGCCTGAGATGCAATACCGTCCGTTCGTGCGCTGGTGGTGGAACGGCGACAAGGTTGAGGCCGAGGAACTCAAGCGTGAGTTGAATCTTTTGAAAGACGCAGGCATCGGCGGCGTTGAGATAAATCCGGTTGAATTTCCAAGCTATTGCGACAGTGCAGGCAAAGAGTCGTTAATCTGGTTGAGCAAGGAATGGATTGACATGCTGCAAGTTACGTTTGACGAGGCGGAGCGTCTCGGCATGACATGCGACCTCATCGTCGGTTCCGGCTGGCCTTTCGGTGCCGAGTTCCTTGAAGGCGACGAACGCGCACAGATTATCGTAAACTACGCTAAAAAAGTGTCAGGCCCGATGACACTGACAATTTGTCAAGACAGCATCTTCAAGAAAGCGCGACCTGAGATCAGCTCGCCGTATGATGGCATGACGTCGGAACTCTTCGCGTTACGGCTTTATCCAAATCCGGCCGACAATCCGCACGATTACACCGACCTGCTTCCGTTGAACAACGATGGAACATTTGAGATTTATGTTCCCGATGGCGATTTTACTGTTGGGGCTTTAGTGAAATACACTGGTTTTCTTGAAGTTATAAACGGTGCGCCTGGTGCGGCCGGCCCCGTCCTCAACCACCTCGACTCGGCAGCAGTCGGCAGATACCTTTATAATATGTCCGACAAGATTCAAGCACAAATCGGGCCGTTGAAGAACCATATCCGCGCACTCTTCACCGACTCGATGGAGCTTGAAGGCGCGAACTGGACATCCGACATGGCTGACGAGTTTGAAGCACGTTACGGCTACGACATCACTGATTATCTGCCGTTTTTACTCTTTGAAATCGGCTCGATGGGAAGTGCGAAACATTACAATCCAGTAATTCCGATAACCGCCGATTTCCTTGACGATGTGCAACGCGCCCGCTTCGACTTTGAAAGCTTCAAGGCGGATCTGATGCTCGAGCGTTTCACCCACACGTACCAGTCGTGGTGCCGCGACCTCGGTGTGAAGTCACGCGCACAGGCTTACGGACGCGGTTTCTATCCACTTGAAAACGCGATGGACTACGACATTCCCGAAGGTGAGGCTTGGACCACCAACTGGTTGAGGCACAAGCCCGGAGAGGAGATGCCGGAGACAGACTACCGTCGTGGCAGGGCTTACACCATGGTGAACAAATTCGTGTCGTCGGCAGCGCATCTCGCCGGAAACAGAACCATGAGCTGCGAAGAGATGACCAACACTTACACCGTCTTCAACATGACGCTCGACCAGCTGAAACTCGGCGGCGACCAAGCTGCAATATCCGGCGTGACACATTCCATTTTCCACGGTTTCAACTACTCGCCGAACCTCGAAGTCGAGTTTCCCGGCTGGGTTCGCTACGGCGCATTCTACAGCGAAAACAACACATGGTGGAGACATTTTCATCTTTACAACGACTACAAAGCGCGTCTTTCAACAGCATTACAACACGGTGATTATCATGCGGATATTGCAATACTGAATCCCGAAAACGACATGTGGAGCACCATCGGAATGCAGAACGAGCCGTTCCCAAATGTCACACGAGCGCAATACAAGACTTTCATCTGGGAATGCATCAGCAAAACCGGCGGCGGAAGCGATTACATCACAGAAAACATCATCAACAACGCACATATTAATAAAGGTGTCATCAGCTTCAACGAAAGAAAATACAATACATTGATTATCATTGATGTTGAGAGTCTTTTCCCGGAAACGGCAAGGAACATAGCGCAATTCGCGCAAAGCGGCGGGAAAGTGATATGCATCGATACGATACCATACAAGTCGTTGGGGTTGAGAAAAGACAAAAAGACTCAAGACTCCATTGTCAATCATTACATTACGGAAGTTTCAAAATGCGAAAACTTCGTTTTCGTCAAGCCTCCGCAAGAAGGCTTCCTGCCTTGGTACGACAGCCTGATGAAAGCAGAGAGACTGCCGCATTACATGGACATTGAAACACCAAACATGTATCTGATGCAAAACCGTTACACCACCGACGATGGCTGCGAGATGATTTTCCTCTCAAACTCAAACAGATACGAATCGCACAAGACAAAAATCAACTTTCACAAGGAACTCACCAAACGCAAGTATCCGTGGATCTGGGACTTACACACCGGCGAGCGGCGTCGCATCAGCCTTGACAGAGACGGCAGCTTCGAGTTTGACTTCGGTCCGGCGGAGAGCATCCTCTTGGTTTTTGACAAAAACAAAGGCGAGACTTCAGATTTCAAGAGTGAAGTTTTGAGAGTTGAGAGCGAAGATTTTAGTTTTGACTGGGACGTTGAATTCCTTCACGCCCGCACAGACACAACTTTCACTGCTCATTTTGATACTCTTATCGATTTGAAAAACAATGACTTATACAAACATTTCGCTGGCGACATCGTTTACACGAAGAACATAAATCTTGATTCGACGCCAACCACTTTAGACCTCGGACTTGTTCACGGGGTGTCGGAATTATTTGTAAACGGACAATGCGCCGGCGTGAAATATTTCGGCAGAAGAATTTACGACATCACACCTTATATTATTAATGGCGAAAACAAAATTGAGGTTCGTGTGACAACGACGTTGGGCAATTACATGAAGTCGCTGCCCGATGAGAACCGCGTGGCTTACATTTATGTGAACAATAAACGCAGGATGCAGGATTTCCAAAGCCAAGGGATGATTGGACCTGTCAGAAAAAATTATTAAACTGAATATCAAATAATTACAATAATGAAAAAATTATTTTCATCAATTATCTTTGCAATTTTGATGACATTTTCAGCAAGTGTCATCGCACAGGAGAAGCCCGTTTACAAAGCCTCGATGTTCGGCATCCGTTCCGACGGCGTGACGATGAACACCGGCTCGATTCAAAAGGCCATCGACTGGATCTCGGAGCAAGGCGGCGGCACGTTACGTTTTTATGTCGGGCGTTACCTCACCGGAACGATACACTTGAAGTCAAACGTGACGATTGAACTTGTTGAGGGCGCGATCATCGTCGGCAGCACGAACCCGTGGGATTACGACAAGCTCGAAGCCACCAACGACCACGCCTTCATCATGGCGGAAGGCGTCGAAAACATCAAAATCATCGGAATACACAACAGCGGCGGCGTCATCGACGGACGCGGACGGGAGGTCGGGTTCAACTGCACCAACATGGTGCATGTCGGTGTCATCAACGACAAACTCGGAAACGACCGCGCAAATGAGGCAATACGCCCGCGGCTCCTTCTTTTCAGAGAATGCAAGAATGTGGAAATAGATAACGTAACTTTCAAAAACTCAGCGAGTTGGGTGTGCATGTACGACCAATGCGAAGACGTGAAAGTCAACAAGGTGCGCGTTGAAAGCACGGCTTACTGGAACAACGACGGCATTGACATAGTCGATTGCAACAATTTCGTCCTGACGAACAGCTACATCAACGCAAGTGACGATGCAATATGTCTCAAGTCACACAATGCCAAGAAGTTATGCCAAAACATCGAGGTCAGGAACTGCACTGCACGTTCAAGCGCGAGCGGAATAAAATTCGGCACCTTCGCCGTCGGCGGCTTCAAAAACGTGAAAATCACAAACAACAGAGTTTATGACACATACAGAAGCGCAATCACCATTCAAAGCGTTGACGGCGGCATCTGCGAGAACGTCATCGTCGATTCGCTTTACGCCGTGAATGTCGGCAACGCCATTTACCTCAACATCGGGGCGCGTCGCGACAAGCAGAGCTTCATGGAAAACATCACGATAAAAAACATGTACTGTGAAATCGCCGCCGGCAAGCCCGATGAAGGCTACGAATATGAAGGGCCGGTTGAAGACCTTCCGCGCAACACGTCGCCATGCGGCGTTATCGGGCTGAAAGACAGCAAGATAAAGAACGTCACACTCGAAAACATCGAAGTCGTTTATCCTAACGGCGGCGACAGATTCTACGCATACGTCGGCCTCGACGAACTCGACAAAGTCCCGGAAATGCCAAAGGCCTATCCTGAATTTTCGCAGCACAAGGAGCTTCCGGCATGGGGCTTCTTCATACGTCACGTCGATGGCATCACGATGAAAAACATCAAACTGACAAACCTGAAAAAAGACTATCGCACCGCAATAGTACTCGATGACGTTCAGAATCATAGCATCACCAAGCTGACTGTCGAGGAAAAAGGCGCGGCAAAAAGCAAGAAAAACATCTTCGAAAGAAAATAAACCGTCGTTTTTTTCTAAAACAATCATTCCAAACACATTGATTGACAAATCATTGCGTTGAGCGATTAAATTTTTAGTAAATTATTTTACTATAATCATTATTACTATACATTATTTTACTATTTTTGCAGCCGAAATTATTAACACCATGTTTTTTTCACCAACCAAACACCAGATTTCAAGCATAGCCGACGGTCGTACTTGTGACGACTGCGGCTGGCTGCTTGATTTTCCGAACGCCGAGAAGCCCGGGCTGATTCGGGCGGTTTACGAGAAGAAGCAACTTGAGGTAAGAGAAGATCTGCCAGGACTTTACCGTTATGCCGACTGGCTTCCGATAAAGAGAATTTTGCAGGGCGCGTCATGTCCAGTGACATACAAGAGCAAGCATCTTGCCAACAGATTAAGGCTCAATAACTTATACATCACTTTCAACGGCTGGAATCCGGCTGTCGGTGCAACAATGCGCACCTGTTCATTCAAAGAGACAGAGGCTTATACTGTCTGTGCGCGTCTCGGCGAAAGCCAGCGTGACAAGGTGATGGTCGTGTCGTCGGCAGGCAACACGGCACGTGCATTCGCGCAGGTCTGTTCCGACAACAACATCAAGCTTTTGCTGACGGTGCCGGAGGGCAACATCAGCGCTTTGTGGTTCGAGAAGCCGTTGAACCCGTGCGTGAAACTGCTTTGCACCGAGAGTGGCAGCGACTATTTCGACGCCATCAACCTCGGGAACATCATCTGCGAGCTTGACGGTTTCTTTGCGGAAGGCGGTGCCAAGAACATCGCGCGTCGCGACGGGATGAGTACGACAATGCTTTCAGCAACCACCTTCATCGGACGCATCCCCGACTTCTATTTCCAAGCGGTAGGGAGCGGCACAGGGGCGATAGCCGCATGGGAGGCGAACCTGCGTTTCATCGAAGACGGACGTTTCGGCAACAACAAGGCGAAACTGTATGTCTCTCAGAACAAACCGTTTACGCCGATGTACGACGCATGGAAGCAACATTCACGCGCACTCCTCCCCTACGATGCAGAACATGCCCGCAACGACGCCTCAGCAATTTGTGCCAAAGTACTTTCAAACCGCAAACCGCCTTATTCCCTGTGCGGCGGGCTGTTTGACGCAATGCAAGACACAGGCGGCGAGTTCTTCGCCGTCACGAATGAAGAAGCAAAAAAAGCAGGCGATTTGTTCGAGAAACTCGAAGGCATTGATATACATCCGGCCGCGGCAGTAGCAACCGCTTCGCTCATCCAAGCCGTTGAGAACAAGCAAGTTAAAGAGGACGACATCGTAATGCTAAACATCACCGGCGGCGGTGAGAAACTGTTCAAGTCAACGCACGAAACGACATGTCTGAAACCGGAACGCACCTTCAGCGTGAACGCCACAAAAGACGAAATAAAAAATTACGTTTCAGAATTGAAATGGTAAAAAAAGCGTAGAGATGCCACTCGTCACAGAGTTATTTTTTTCAGAAACCGAAAACATAATTTTTGAAAAAAATTATGTACTTTTGCAAAATTATGAAGCAAGAGATTTCAGATAAGTCACGAGAGTATTTTCCGGAGGTCGTCGCGATACGGCGGCAGCTGCACCAGCATCCGGAATTGAGTTTCTGCGAAAAAGACACAGCAGAACTCATCAAACGCTGTCTTGCTTCAAAAGACATTGAGTTTCAATCAGATATTGCAGGCTGCGGAATCGTTGCCACAATACAAGGAACAAAAAAAACTCCACACTCCACTCTCAAAACTTCTCACTCGACAATAGCCTTACGCGCCGACATGGACGCGCTCCCGATTCAGGAGAAAAACGACATTCCATACCGCTCGGTGAACCAAGGCGTGATGCACGCCTGCGGTCATGACGCGCACACGGCTATGCTTCTCGGAACAGCTTTGATTTTGAACGATTTACGTGACAGTTTCGATGGCACAATCAAGCTCGTTTTTCAACCCGGCGAAGAGAAACTGCCGGGCGGTGCGTCGCTGATTTTAGATTCCGGCATCTTGAATGACGTTCAACTTATTATCGGACAGCATGTTACGCCCGACTTGAGATGCGGCGAAGTCGGCTTTCATCCAGGGCCTTACATGGCGTCGTGCGATGAAGTCAATATATTAATAAAAGGTGTGGGCGGTCACGGCGCGAAACCAGCGGAACGAAACCAAACCGTTGTCGCGGCGGCGAAGATTGTCACGAGACTCGCGGAGATGTATCCGGAAAATGACGAAACAGTCTATAAGTCAAACGGACTGCTGAGTTTCGGCGAATTTCTCGCCGACGGCACCTACAACGTTGTCCCGTCGCAGGTGTCGCTCAAAGGCACAATGCGCACCTTCGATGAAAACAAACGTAAGTCATTAAAAGACAATATTTTAAGAATAGCCAACGAGACGGCTTCCGAACACGGCTGCACCGCCGAGGTCTTTATTGAAACAGGTTATCCGTCGGTGAAAAATGACGAGAGACTCACGGTGTTCTGCAAGAAAACGGCAGTGGAATATCTTTGTGAGACAAATGTTAAGACCATCCCGCAGCAGATGACCGCCGAGGATTTCGGTTGGTATTCGCAGAAAATCCCGGCTTGTTTTTACCGTCTTGGAACGGCAAACCCCGACAAGAACATTTATTCAAAACAACATACAGCAACATTTGACATTGACGAGAACGCCATGCAGCTTGGCATCGGGTTGATGTCGTATTTAACATTAAAAATCATAGAAAATGAAGATCTTATTAGCACACGCGATTAAAGAGGAGAAAGTCGAAATCAGCATTCCTGACGCCGAAGTCGCATACGTAGAGACCGGTGTCGCAAAAGCACGCGCTGCATTGCGCCTGATGCATGCAGTCTGCGAATTTCATCCCGACATGGTTATTAATTTCGGCACCTCCGGGACCGTAAACCACGAAGTCGGCGACATCATCATCTGCAACAGATTCGTTGACAGGGACTTACGCAACGTCCACTTCGGCGATGTCATCTCCGAAATTAAATTTGAAGATGTCAATCTGTCGAAACTTCTCGGAAAAGAATTAAACGCAATATCATCAGGAACCGTGAACACCGGCGACAGCTTCGTCACCGAAGTCGCTGATTTTGAAGGCGACTGCATCGACATGGAGGCTTTCGCCGAAGCCGATGTGTGCCGCGAGATGAACATTCCTTTCATCTCCGTGAAATACATCACCGACGTCGTCGGGAAGAACTCCGTCGAGGCATGGCAGGACAAGCTCGCCGACGCGAGAAAGGCTCTCACCGAATTTTTCAGGTAAGACATGAACTTACTTGACTGGCTTCCGATAACGAAAAAAGAGACCGACCTGCGCGGTTGGGACGAGGTTGACATCGTGATTGTCAGTGGTGACGCTTACGTTGACCACCCCGCTTTTGGCGCTGCCGTCATCGGACGCGTTCTTGAACGTGAAGGCTACAAAGTCGCGATAATCCCTCAGCCCAACTGGCGTGACGACCTCCGCGACTTCAAGAAGTTCGGGAGGCCGCGTCTTTTCTTCGGCGTCTCCGCCGGCTGCATGGACTCGATGGTGAACCATTACACCGCCAACAAACGTCTCCGCAGCAACGATGCTTACACACCAGGCGGCGAGGCCGGCTTCCGCCCCGACTACGCCACTGTCGTCTATTCAAAGATTCTCAAGGAGTTATATCCAGACACACCAGTCGTAATCGGCGGCATTGAGGCTTCACTGCGCCGCGTCACACACTACGACTATTGGTCCGACTCGCTCAAACCGAGCATCCTCGTTGACTCCAAAGCCGACCTCGGAATTTACGGAATGGGCGAACTCGGAATCGTAGAAATCGCAAAAGCAATCGAATCGGGCAAGAAAATCAATGAGATAACAGACATTCCGCAGACTTTCTTCTTGAAAGACAAATCACAGAAAGTCGAATCAAGATGGGATGACATCACACTTGTGTCTCATGAAATATGTCTTAAAGACAAGAAACTTTACGCCTCAAATTTCAGATATATTGAAGAGGAGTCGAACAAGAAGCACGCCTCACGCCTGATTCAAGACGTTGGCAGTCAGACGCTTTACGTCAATCCGCCGTATCCCACGTTCACCGAGGAGCAGATTGACGCCTCATTCGACCTGCCATACACGCGGATGCCGCACCCGAAATACGCGAAGCGCGGCCCGATTCCGGCATACGAGATGATACGTCATTCCGTCAACATCCACAGAGGCTGCTTCGGCGGCTGCGCGTTCTGCACAATCTCCGCACATCAAGGGAAATTCGTGGCATCAAGAAGCCGCGAGTCCATCCTCAAAGAAATCGATAAAGTGACGCAGATGCCTGATTTCAAAGGCTATATCAGCGACCTCGGCGGACCGTCGGCGAACATGTACCGAATGCACGGGAAAGACGAATCGCTGTGCGAGAAGTGCGTCCGCCCGACCTGCATACAACCTAATATCTGCAAGAACCTCGACACAAGTCACAAAGCACTGACCGAGCTTTACAAAGAAGTGGACAAGAACCCGCACGTCAAAAAAGTGACAATCGGCTCAGGAATCCGATACGATTTGTTTTTGACCAACGATGACACAGACGGGAGACTCGGTTACAACGAGTATTTCGAACAACTTGTGAGCCGTCATGTGAGTGGCAGGTTGAAAGTCGCGCCCGAACACGTCAGCGATAACGTGTTGAGACTCATGCGGAAGCCGTCGTTCACGTTGTTTTTAAAGCTGAAGAAACGTTTCGATTCCATCAACGAGAAATATCATCTGAACCAGCAGCTCATCCCATATTTCATCTCAAGCCATCCAGCGTGCAGACTTGAAGATATGGCAGAACTTGCCTTGAAGACCAAAGAGTTAGGCTATCATCTCGAACAGGTTCAGGACTTCACCCCCACCCCTATGACGTTAGCCACAGAGATTTATTATTCGGGTTATGACCCATACACGCTGAAACCTGTTTTCGTGGCGAAGACGAAGGAGGAGAAATTAGCGCAACAAAGATTTTTCTTCTGGTACAAACCTGAGAACCGTCAATGGGTCGCGCAGATGATGAGAAGATTTGACAGGTCTTCCGCCCAAACGAAGCGACACAATTTTACACATAAAAAAAATGAGGACGACAGCAGTCGTCCCCAACTTACACAAAAATACTAATAAGAAAATTATCTCTTAATAACCAAGCGGAAACCCGTCTGATAGTCCTGATAATGAATGCCTTGCTTGTAACGTGTCGTCACGCGGGCATATCTTGCGGGGTTGTTCCAGCTCCCGCCGCGGAACACTTTGTAGCCGTCGCCGTATTCGGTGCATTCAGGGTCTGTGACCTCAGTTTCGGTATAGTCGGCATACCAGTCGCGGCAAATCTCCCACACGTTACCGCTCATGTCATATAACCCGAGTTCGTTAGGTGATTTGCTTCCAACGACCGAACATTTAGAATAACCTTGATTAGTGACAGCGACATTTGAATAGTCATCACTGCCGGCGTATTTCTTGTAAGACGTTGACTTTCCGCCTCTTGCGGCATATTCCCATTGTGCTTCCGTCGGCAGACTGAAACGCAGTCCGGTGATGTCATGCAATTTGTCGATGAAACTCACAGCATCGCTATACGACACTCTGTAAGCCGGGTAATCGTTGCCAAGGCCGTATGAATTTTCCCATTCCTGAGAGGAGTCGTCACCACATTTGGTATTCATGACAGCATACCAAAGCGCCTGTGTCACTTCTTTCTTGCCGATATAATAACTTGACAAACTCACATTGTGAACCGGCCTCTCGTTATCAAAAGCCTCGTCAAGTGAGTCGCCCATCATGAACACACCGCCTTCAACATATACCAAATCACGGATCGCGTCACGGACTATATCTCTTGCATCCTTCCTGTTAAAATCACTATTCCATTGAATTTCAAAGCCATTTATGGTTTCATTAGCTATCTTATCTTTTTTACAACTAAAAAGGCCAGCAGAAATAATGCATGCCATAACAATTAAAAACGTCTTTCTCATTTCTGAAAATTTTAGAGCGTAAAATTACAACTTTTTTCATTAAGCGAATAAATTTTTATAAATTTTTTCAACGGCCTCAAACATTAATAGTAATTTTGCCGCATGATTCAGACGTTTGATACCGTATTAAAGAAGGTTTTGCATTTTTGTTCATATCAAGACCGTTGTCAGTCGGAGGTAAAGATGAAGATTTCATCATTTGACATTTCATCTTCCGACAAGGAGAAAATCATGCAACTGCTTATAGATGAAGGCTTTATTGACGACAATCGTTTTGCCCGCACTTTCGTGAGAAGCAAGATTCACCTGAAAAAATGGGGTGTGAACAAAATCAAGATGGCGTTGAAGCAGAAAGGCGTGAGCGATGAGGTCATTCATGGCGCGCTGTCTGAAATCGACCCAGATGTCTATCGGGATGAGCTTGTGAAACTTCTCAAATCGAAGAGAATCAATGAGCCAGACGACTTCAAGCGCAGGGCAAAGCTTGCGCAATACGGCATTCAGAAAGGCTACGAGCCGAACCTTGTCTGGGAAGTCATCAACGATTTAGAAGATTAAAACACGTTTATTCGTCGTAACCGAAACGTTTCAGCATTGCAGTTCTCACTTCAGGCGTGCATTCCTTGGTCATCATGAGAATTTCCTCTCTCGGATAGTCCTCAAAACGCAGAAACAGCAGTCCGTCGAGAGTGTCGTTGAAATCAGGGTCAACGTTGAAACACAGGAACTTGGCGTTGATTTTCAGATATTTCTTGAACAATGTCGGCATCCTGTAGTCGCTATTGCTGAGTTTCATGAGGTAGCGGTCGAACTTATCAACGGTGTCCATGTTTTTCTCCAACAGCACCGGCATGTCAACCTTGTTGAAGTCAGTGACGAACGGATGTGTCGGATGTACATGTTTCGCCACCTCAGGCGCCGAATGTTTCTCCTTTATATAATACACCATCATGCTCTGGTAGAATTTCGGAAACCAGCTGCTGATGCTCACAGGCCCGATGAAATAACGCATTTCTGGATACCTCAAGACAGAGAACATCAGACCCTTGAGAAGGAGCATGAGAGGAAGGATATCCTTTTGATAATCAACAGATACATACGAGCGACCGAGTTCGATGGTTTTCCTTAACTTGTCGTTGAGCTGTTCGTCGATCGAGAACAATGAATTGACATAGAATCCTTTGACTCCATATTTGTCCATTATCTCATTGCCGAGACCCAAACGATAGCCACCAGCCACCGACTGCTCCTTTGTATCCCAAAGAATGAGATGTTTATAATAGACATCGTACTCATCAGTGTCGATGCCTCTGCCGGTACCCTCTCCGATGGCGCGGAAAGCCTCTTCACGCCGGCGGCCGATCTCTTTGATCAGACGTGGAATCTTATCATAATCAGCGAGATAGCATTCATATTCCGCCGTCGCAAACAGCAATGACGACTTACGTATTGAGTTCAATTCGCGAAGAATCAACGATGACCTTATAGGCGCATCAATCGGGACAGAGTTCCTGAAACGTATCTTGCGGCGTTCATCGTTGATATTGGCTTGAAGCGCATAGCTGCGATTTCTCAAATAAGATGCGAGCGCCTCTGGTTTTTCGTAAAGTGCAATTTCAGAAGGAAGAATAGGCTTACCTACCTTCATGATTATCTTCTTGTTGCGCTTATTCAACATCTCTTTCGGCAGACGCATTGTCGCCAACAAAGTGTGAATCTTAGACAAAACGTAAAACCAGTGTGAGTTGTTTCCGTCGAAATATACAGGAATGACCGGCATTCCCATCTTCTGGATCATCTTGGCGATGGATGTTGACCACGGAATGTCTTCCGGATAATTATGTCCGTGGTAACGTGACACCTCACCTGCCGGGAAAATGCCGAGTCCGTGTCCTTCCGACAGTTGTTTGATTGATGCCCTGATGCCACCGGTGCTGTTACTCCACGATTTGTTATTCTCAAACGGGTTGACAGCGAAAAACACTTCATTAAGATTGGGTATTCTCGACAGAATGAAGTTCGCCATCACTTTGAAGTCTGGTCTCACGTTTGTGATGGCATCGTATAAAATCAAGCCTTCGATGGCTCCAAACGGATGGTTGCTCACTACGATGAAACCGCCTTCCTTAGGAATGCTGCTGTAATCATTCTCATTGATGTCGCATCTGACGTTGTATCTGCCAAGCATATCCTGCACAAACTCCTTGTTGTGAAGGTCGGCCGATGGAGAATACAACTTGTTTATCCTCTTGAACCCCATGAGATTCAATGCGATATGCACAAAAGGCTTCATGACTGACTTCAAATGCAGCCATTTCACGACATCATCCGCAGTAAGAATTTTCTTCATTTTATACACCTAAAAAAATGCATTTTTTACAAGCTGCAAAGATATGAAAAATTTAATGGATTTTTGTATTTTTGCACCGAAAAAATATTTTACGACATGAATCAACCAGAAAAGAACAAAATCAGCAAAAAGGACGTCTTTTTGGAAGTAAAAAACTACGCATTGATAACCATCTGCCTGTTCGTGATAGCATTGGGCTGGACGGCGTTTCTCATCCCGAACAACATGCTCGGCGGCGGCGTCAACGGCATCGCCGTCATCGTGTATTGGGTGTCGGGCCTCTCGACGGGTGTCACCATCTTCGCCTTGAATGCGATACTTATATTATTCTCGCTCAAGGTGTTGGGATGGAAATTCGGACTTAAGACTATTTACTGCATCATAGTGATGTCGGTGTTTTTCTCGCTCTTGCAGAGGTATATAACCGCGCCCGTCATCACCGACAAGTTCCTTGCGGCGGTCATCGGCGGCGGCATCGGCGGCTTCGCCAACGGCATCATCTTCCTCTCCGGCGGCAGCACCGGCGGCGTTGACATCATCACGATGGTGGTCAACAAATACCGCAACATCTCGCTCGGCCGTTTCACTCTTGCCATGAATTTAGTGATCATCGGGTCATCATTCTTTGTGCTTTCGGGCGTGCCATTGGAACGTATCGAATTGATAATCTACAGCTTGGTGGGCAATTTCGTGAGCAGCTACTGCATGGATCTGGCATTCACCGGAAGCAAGCAGTCGGTGCAGATGTTCATCTTCTCATCGAAGCCGCAGGTCATCGCCGACCGCATCGGCAATGAGATGCACCGCGGCGTCACACTTATCAACGGGAAAGGGTGGTACACAAAACAGGACAATGACATCATCATGGTTGTGGCCCGCAAGACAGAGTGTCAGCCTGTCATCCGCATCGTGAAACAGGAAGACCCGAAAGCCTTCGTCTCCGTCAACACCGTCATGGGCGTTTATGGAAAGGGGTTTGAGGCGATGAAGAAGTAGTTAAAAGAGGAAAGTTAAAAGAGGAGAGTTAAAAGAGGAAAGTTAAAAGAGGAAAGTTAAGAGAGAAAAGGCTGGCGTATGATGGATAGAACCACGTGCGCCAGCCTCTCTACTCTCTACTCTTTTAACTCTTAACTACTTGATTCCGAGTTTCTTCCTGATGTCTTTCGGGAGTGCGTCTTTGTGGACGATGCAGTTCAGGGTTTTGTAACGCACGAAAGCCTCTGATGCGTACCAGATGCCGTTGTAGTTGCCGGCGTCGCCCCATGAGTTCTTGACCATGAAGTACTCGTTGCCCATCTGGTCTTTGGCCTTGCCGTAGATGACCATGCCGTGGTCGTCGGTTGTCTCGTAGTTGTTATAGGCGTCGATACGGTCCTGGTCGTTGACGATGCGCTGCGGCGTCGGGTGGTTCATGGCTTCCTTCTGGCGGTCTGTCGCGCTGAGGCCGTTCCAGTGTGCGTAGTCGGTGCCGGCCTTGTCTGATGCTGCGTTTTCAAGGTCAGGGAGGACGCAGATGCCCGACATCTTGCCTCTGAGCCAGCCTTTCTCGCTGACGTCAGCACCCCATGCGATAGGATAACCTTTCTCGATGGCGTTGTTGAGGACCTGCATGTATTCGTCGATTGGCATGTTGTAAGCCGTGCCCCAGCGCCAGTTGTCCTGGACCTCGATGACGAACTGCTCGTACCAAGGCTGGTGTGCGAATGAAGCGATGTTCACATAGTCGTCCATGTTGAGGCCTGTCGATTCAGCGAATGACATAGGGGTGTATTCCTTGCCTTCATACACAAACTTCTCCGGGCATTTCCCGAGGTAAGCATCGAGGATGCCTACGAGGGCGTTTTTCCAAAGCGGTTTGTGATCCGGGCCGAGCTGGAGCTTCTTGCATTTGATGACACCTTCAACGAACGGGTCGCAGACGCTTGAGAACTCTGAGAAGTCGGAGAGTGTCTCGCCGTGCATCTGACCTGCACTCATCTCAACGTCTGGCACGAGGCCGTAGTGACGGATGGCGTAGATGACATCGCCGAATGAGCCGCCCTGTGAGAAGCTGACGTCGCCGTGTGTGCGTACTGCCTTCTCGGCACGGTCTTCATAAGTCTTGTGAACGATGTACATCTCTGAGAAATCGTACTCTGGCTTGCCCATGCGGAGGAGTTCAGCCTCGAAGTAGCCGAGTGTCGAATAGCACCAGCATGTGCCGGCCATGTTCTGGTCTTTCACCGGAGTGATAGGCAATTCTTTGATGACCTCAAATTTGTAGCCTTCATCTTCTGTTTTCGTTTCGCCTTCCTGTGCGAATGCTGGCATGCTCACCAAAAGAGCCGCTGCCACTAAAAAACTTTTGAATTTCATTTGTTTGATTTTTAAATTATAATTTACTTTTAATTGCTGTCATATTCGAGATTGCTCGACTTCGCTCGCAATGACGGTTCTTTTTTGGAGAACTGGGTGCGGCAAAGCCGCGTTGTGTCCATCCCCGAAAATGTCGTCATTGCTACCGACCGTAGGGAGTCGAGCAATCAGAATCCGAGTTTCTTCGCCATGTCTTTGCTCACGCTTTCCTTGTTTACCGTGAAGAAGATTGTGTGGAGTCTGACGAATTTCTCGGAGCAGTACCAGTAGCCTTTGAACGGCCCGGCTTCGCCCCATGAGTTTTTCACCTTATAATATTTAACGCCGTTCTGGTCGTGGGCGATGCCTACGATGAGCATGCTGTGGTCGTCGCCGGTGCTCCAGTCGTCGTAGGCTTTCTGGTGCATCTCGTCGTCAACGGCATCGATTTCCGGCATCACGGTCTCGAATTTGTAGATGCTCTCGCGGATCTCGTCGTCAGTCATCTTCTTGTAGGCCTTCGGGTTGCTTTCGCGGATCTTGCTGATGTCGTCGGTCAGGACGACGCCGACGCCCGCCTTGCGCGAGAAGCCCTTGTCGCTGACATCCTGCGCCCAGCCGGCGGTGTAGCCGTTGTTGAGGGCGTTGTCGAGCTCGGCCATGAGTTCGTCCATGGTCATGTTATATGTCATCGTGGCTGTCCAGTTGTCGGGGATATGGATGTTGAAAGGCTTGTAGAGTTCCTTGTGGGTGAACGCGCCGAGCTGCACGTAGTCGTTGATGTCTAACGGGTATTTCGCCGCGAATGATTTTGCGTCATATTCGACGCCTTCATATACAAAGGTCTCCGGCACTTCGCCGAGATAGACGTTGAGGATTTCTTCAACCATCTTCGGATAGACGTAAGGAAGCAGCTTGCCGTTTTTCCGTGCTATTACTACCTTGGCGTATTCGTTGATGAGCGCGTGCATCTCCCAGTGGTTGTTGCGTTCTTCGCCGAGGACCCAGCCGGTGTAGTCTTCGTTCGGCACCATGCCGTCTTCGGTGAGGGCGTGAAGCACGTCGATGACCTCGCCGCCGCAGCTGATGTTGGCGGCCTCGCCGTGCATCCTCACGTATTTCTCGAACTTTGTCTTATATGCCCAGCGGTCGAAGAACATCTCCGAGAGGTTGAGTTCAACGCCGTATTTGCGGAGCATCTCCGCCTCGACGAAGCCGGTCCCGGCGTAGCACCAGCACGTGCCGGAGCTGCCTTGGTTCTGCACGATGGTGTGGTTCACCTCGACATCGTCAACGAATTGATACACAGGTGTCTCGTTATTTTGCGCAAGCACAAAAGAAGAAAGAGCAAACAGCATCGCTGCCGCCATTGTGAGTCTGATTTTCAGGTTTTTCATCATGATAAAATTGCAATTTTTCAAAGTTGCAAATTTAGTAAATAAATGATATTGTATAACAAAAACGGGAATAAAAAATTTAGTGTTAAAATCACAAATTTTCGATAAAGTCACCAAACATTGAAATGCTGTCGATTTTTTTTGAATTGAAAAGGAGATGTTCAAAGTCGTGCTTTTTTTTGTTTATGTCAACGGTTTCGAGCATTGCCGCTATTGCCGATTTTAGTTCTGATTTGGAATTGATACCATTTTTAAATTTCAAAAAACCGTAATCAGGTTCGGTTTTTGACAGCAGAAACATTGTGTCATAAAAATCCCTGCCTTTGTGCCGCGACAGTAAAGCTGAGATTTTCATTGCGCAAAGCACTGAATCAGGCGGGACTTGTTGCGGGAAAACGAAACCGCACTTGTTCACGGTCACGACTTTTGGAGTGTAATTTACGCCTTGATCTTGTGCCTCAAGTTTTATCAGAAACCTTTCGTCTTTGTATCCCGTCATGTTCAAATCGAAAAGAAGTTGTGGGAAATAGAAACTGCGTCTGAAAGCGGTGAGTTGAGACGATTCGGAGTCTTTTGTCTCGGCGTTCAAGCCGTTTCGCCGTAAAAAATGGAGGACGTCATCGGTCATTCCCATAAAGTCATTGTTTGTAATCTGCTTGCAGTCAAAATCCAAATCCTCTGAGAATCTGTCTATTCCGTGTATAATCCTGAGGTTCGTGTCGCCGATGAACACGAGCTTTTGCGCATAATCTGTAGTTGAAATAAAATCCAAAATCATCAGTTGTATGTATTCTTTCAACATCATCTTGCTGAAATTTTTGTTTTCCCTGATGTCTTCAGGGAAGAAACTCTTGATGTATTTCAAGTCAATCATAGTCAAATATTTTTGATAATATTTCAATTCTGTTTTCCAAAGCCTTGCAATGAAAATCACCCAAATAAGAATTTAATCTTTCTCTGTCGAGTTCCTCTTTCATGAAATATTCGTCAAGGCGCAGTTCCTCAATCTCTTCGGCTGTATTATAAAACGGGAAAAGATAGAGAAGGTCGAGCAATGCTTTTTCCGGCGTGGCAAAAAGTATTGAGCGGTTGTCTTTCAGCGGTTTAGGTTCGTACCCGAAAAAAAGTTCGCTTTTGATTGTATTGTAGCTGAACTCGCCGAAATCATTTGTAAAGCGTGCAGTCTTCAATGTTGTCACGCTTGTTTTTTGCACAACCATTTCCGGAATCATTCCGTAGAAAGCAAGAGCCGAGTGGAGACTTATGTAAGACGGCTGATATATCTTGTTTGCCACAAGCATTTCGAAATCATTCATTTGCCTGCATTCGGCGAAGGCATAATGATTCTGACGCAATTTTATCAGATGACCGTTTTTCACCCATCTTGTGATGTTTGTCCTGTCAAGGTCAGGGAACCACACCCTTGCCTGTTGCAAGTTGAAACAACCGAGAGGAAGCAATTTTTCTCTAAATTCAAGATAACCCATCTTTATTTCCATTTTGATGCAAAAATACATCATTTTGGAAATAAAATTGCGATTTTTGTAAAAAAAATTGATGTTGACGTTGATGGCTGTCGAAAACCACGTCTTTCCATTTCGGATTTCATCTACAAAACAAGAGGACCCGGATGTTACATCCAGGCCCTTCTGTTTTAGAAATCGGCGAATGCCAATGCTATTGAGGCGTTGAAGGATAGTTAAGATGGGAAAGAGAAAGGTTAAGAGAATTTTTTCAAAATTGCACTGAAAAATGTGCAGTTTGAAAATATTCGGCTCTATTTGAAATAAGACTGATTTCTCAACAATTTGGACTGAATCAGAAACATAAATCGCATTTTATGCACACGATTAAAGCACCCATTGTTTAAATATTGCTAATAGTCAACACTTTGGCCAGCATTTAAAAAACAGTCTTTTTTTGCACTATAGCGTTAATCAATATCTGTCGTAATAGATTCCAAACGTTGATATACAATTTATTACATTTAACAATCAGAGGTTTTAATTCTTCAATCACAAATTTCAGAATACAAATCCGATACTGACGACTACGGCAGACACCTTGTTATCAACGTCATAACCTGTGGCTGAAAAATCAAGCAAATCTGTAAGATCACGATTGGATGACAAACTAAAGTAGATTCCACCAAGGCTAACATCAACACCAAACTGCCATCCGAGTTGAGTCCTCTTCACACCACCCGATCCGAATATATCTGTCACATCTTCCAATTTTCCTGCAAAATTGTATTTCAGATAAGGCCCCATAAATAACGACCCAAATGACTTGTCACCAAACTCGAAATGATAGTCCACATTAATCGGAACATACAATGTATATAAATCCAAATCAAAAGCTCCAGCTGGCATTACATGACTCCACAGAAAGCCGGCTCCGATTTCACAATAGAAATGATTGTTAGGATTGTTGGTAACGCGCTGGCTTCTGGTATAAACTATTCCAAGCAGTTCGCCTGAATCGGAGTCACTTTCTGACCCATGCGGCGTCTGAGTCGAGTATTTATATAAAGTAGGACCGATAACAAATGCAATTTTGTTGAGCCCTTTTTTGCCCACGGAGTGTTTACTGCCGCCGGTGTTTGAATAATTGCCGTTTTGCACAAACTGCGCATTGGCGGAAAATGCAGATAATGCATTAGTGGCACCGCCATAACCATCGTCATATTTGGACTGTGGCTCTGAATAGCTCTGCTGTACATTATCATCATCTATTTCAGTTATGGTAATTTTGACATCTCGGATAGGTTTGGTATATCGCTCTGCTAACTCATACTTCCCGGAAGATCCATAAATCATTGCACTGCGCATTATGTGCCACTGGCCATCTGTGGTTTGTACATTGTAATTTATATAAATGATGACTTTATATCTGTCTCCGTTGAAATCATCAGGCCAGACAATATGAAAGATGGGTCTCCATCTTTCACCTGCAATATTAGTATATTCAATGGTGTATCTTACATCAAAATCATTTTTATTATACGCACTTGCTCCGATGCTTACTACACACAACGAGCAGAGCAAAATCAGTTTTTTAATCGTTGTCATAAATTGCCGTATTTAATTTGACTGTGCAACAACTTCGGCACGCACCTTTTCATAAGGCGCTGCCGTCTCTCCTGTGAAAACCACCCACTCCCCACGCAATAGATTAATCTATCGGCTCCGGGTATATTTCCCCATTGGGATATTTGACCTGTATGAGTTTGTACCGCCCGAGCATTACGTTGGTCTCCCAATCTTCAATAATAAATGCAGTATATGCCGTACAAGGCATATCATCATATAAAATACGATAATTCACACACTTCTCAACAACACAAGCTCCCGTATAAAGAACAATTTCTCTTTGGTAGGACAAAGCATCAAAATCTTCAATTTTTCCCAAAGCCTCAACGTTGTTGACAAGACATAACCCTCCACCAAAAGCAGAAATTATTGACGTTGCGCCCTTTTCACTTTGTACAAGAGAAAATACAAACGGACTAGGATACAAATACTCATTATTACACCCATCATACTGAACACTTAACGGTACGCCGGCTCCCACTGTAAACACAGTCCAGTCTTCCGTATTTGAACCAGAGCTTTCCTTTGAAAGAGAGCTTTCCTTTTTGCAACTGCTGAATGCTACCAGACACACACCTAAAATAAGTAATAATTTTTTCATTGGATTTTCCCCTGTTATATCCTGTCGGGCCGTCAGTTTTGATTAATATTACAATATTTTACCTCTGCAAAAGTATAACATTTGACTTATTGATAATCATAACATAACTATCCAAAACAGATTGTATTCACACTCCAAAACGGATTGTATCACCGAATATCTTCAAAAAAGTTGTAGTCCAAAATCACGGAGATACGCCACAGAAGGGCAAGGTCGATGGATTTTTTCTGGAATATTTTGTGAATGTTGTTTGTCGTGCATGGAATCTGTGCGGCGAGCCAGACGGCAGTACGTCCCTGCTCGCGAAGCTTGTCGCGAATCATCTTGCCGATATGAAGATTATAGCTGCCTTTCATTGCCGACACGTTTGTTTGGTCGTCCTTGCGCCGACAATGAAAAAGCGTGAACCTTTCATTGGCTGCTTATCAAATCCGAAGGCTCTGGTAAACCGTTGACACTAATAAGCACGAAATAGTTCACGCCTAAAAACGCGAACTTTTCGCTTGCTTACTCTCGTGTCGAAAATTTACCAGATTTTACGGATTGAGAATAAGAGCGCAAAGCTCAATATGATTATTTTACTTTATTTCTATAGTTTATATTTTTGATTTACAATATTTTATATAATAATTACAGCACAGTTTCAAATCTCCTTTCCTAACGCTTTTCCCAATATGTCTTTAAAATGTGCGCAACGAATTGCGTTTATACCATAGGCAAATAATTTTCGTTAAAAATTCGTTTGTTTTTCAAGCTGCAAAAATACATTTTTTTTCTAAATCCAAAGTAGTCCTCAATTTTTTTGATTATACGATTTTTATACACAAGACCGAAACTTAGTCTGAGACCTCGTCACGCCCTCCATCTCTGATTGTGTCTGTGTGCCGGCATTCAACCTCAATGGCCCTGACCGCATTTTCAACCTGCTCGTTGATGATTGATTCGACATCAATGCCGGCAGCATGTCTGCCTGTATGAAACTGAAGTCGAGGAAGTCTTTTTTCAGACGTTGTTTGAAGTATCATTGTTTGACATGGCTTATTAATTTTCGGGAAAAATACAAATTGAAATAATATGAAAGGGAAAAAAACGAGTTTCGCCGAAAAAATTTCTCGGCGGAATCGTGAAATAATCAAGGTGACTTCTGATGGTGTCGGAAAACATTATTTCCAGTTTATGGTGACATTCCTCATCTCGATGCGGCACTCGTCGATGTCGAAGCTGACGACCGGCAACACTTTTGTCGTTGAGGGATTTATTTTCCCGGGGATTTCAATGACAAATTTCACAGGGACATCGGTTATTGTTTTGAAACTGTCGCTGTACGAGTACGTCCAGCCGTTATGTTCCACGCCGTCATTGTCGTATGCCAACAGGTTGTGCCCGACCTGAATTTCCTTGTTCAGGTCATGATTGATGAATCTCCCCGTGATCTTCACTGTCTGTGTCCCCTTGCCGCCTACGACCGAAACAAGTTCAAAATCAAGCCATTCGTCGCACGGGTTTGATATTGTCATTTCATTGTTCTCGGGCGTTTTTTGAGTTTTTGTTGCAGCAGGAGCCTGTTGTTCTTCTCTCTTTTTACGGCTGACTTTTTTTTCTCTCTTGGTTGTGTTGTCCCGAGCCTTGAGGGTGTGCTGCTCATACGGGTCGTCCGACTGCGCGGATGCTGTTTCCGGCATTGCAGAGACAAACATGAGAGCAATCAAGATGTAAAATACTTTCTTCATATTTGACTTTAAATTTTATTTGTCTTCTTTTTTTATTCTTTTCCAAATGATTGGAACATTTTTAATTTGGATGTCACAATCATCGATTTTGAAGGTGATCGCCGACATTTTCTTCACTTTTTTCGGAACCACTTTGCCTGGGATGTCAATTGAGACGAAAACTTTTTTGTCGGTGCGGGCTTGGTATGTCTTCCCCATCCTGGCACTGTGTTCAACGCCTTCGGTGTCATAGCAGACGAAGTTTTCGCCAACATTCAGATCTTTGTTGACATCTCTGTTTATGATGCGGAAGTTAAGCACCATTGTTTGTTCTTCCTTGTCGCCTATCAAAGAGATGAGCTTGAAATCGAGTTTGTCTCCTTCGCATGGGTTGCTGATTTCGATGGTGTCGCTTGAATACTTGATTTTCTGATAAATCGTGCTGCATGACGTGGAAAGCAGGACTATCATTGCAATTCCGGAAAGTAAAAACAATTTTCTCATATAATTCATTTTAAGTCAATAATTTACAATATCAGCCATGCTTCTCCCGGGCCTCTCATGTAGATGGTGCTTTCGATATTGTAGTTGTCAAGGAGGAACTCTTGAAGCTGGGTGACGTATTCGTTGGAGTCGAGTCGGCGCACGGCTCCTTTTTTGTTCAGTGTTATCATCGGAATCATCACCTGGTTGAATGTCAGCACGTTAGGGGTTATGTTCCGGGTCGGGTTGTTGTCTATGGTGTTATCCTGAAGCCAGTAATATATGATATCGCATAGTTTCGTCTGTTTCCCTTCATAATCGAATTTTGATCTCTGGAAGTCGAATTTCGACTTGTCTGTCTTTTTGATTTTCACTGTGATGCGATGGCCGTCGGTTTCCATTTTCTTGTAATGGCTTTGTATTTTGTCACAGAAGTCGTCAACATAGTTGATGACGGCTTCTTCAAGGAGTGTGTTCACCGTCGCGACTCTCGATGGATGACCGTCGCCGTATGCGTGTGCTATTTCCACGGCGTTTGAGCATGGGTCAACGGCACGCATGTTGAATGCCACATAACGGTAGTCGTCGATTTCATAGAGTGCGAAGTCGAGGTCAACGATGTAATCGACGTTGGCGGTACGTTTTATGCGGTCAAGTGGTGACTCCTTGACGGTGCCCGACAGTCCGTACCCGTCGCCGACCATGGCGTTCTCGTCATTTTCAAGGTTCAGGCTTTTGAGTAGGAACTCAAGGCTTATCGTCTCAAACCCGCGCGAGGCGAAAATCTCGTTCAACGAGGATGTCACAAGACGCAGGTCGCGGCTGTCCTCCCTCCCGAAGATGTTGTAGTCGGGTATGGTCTGCACTTTCCCCGTCTCGTCTTCCCATTTCTGCACAAAATCCATCTCGGTGCAATAAACGTCGGCCGGGACGACCATTATCACAGGTTTCAGATACTTCCCGGCGACGGTCTCCTGAGGCTTTTCGGCGAATCCTTTATCTTGCATGTACTGCACAAGATTGTCGTACAGCACCTGCACTTTGATAATGGCGTCAACGCCGTAGTCAAGTTCCCTGACATCTGTCTCCCATGATTTCTGGACATATCTGCCATATTTCCCGACAACTCTCTTTGACTTGGGAATAGAAAGAAAATCAATAAAATACGATTCGTCGGCCTCTATCACGCTTTCTTTTACTATGGCCGGTTTCGGACGCGTTTTGGTTGAGGCTGGCAGTCCGCGAAGAAGGCACACCGCCACCGCATCACGCTGGGCGCATTCATGCGCCTCCTCAAGCGTGTTGGCGATAATACGCATCTCGATGATCACAGTCCCCTTCGGCCCCACGCCGCCGATACGCACGTCAAATTGCGCATTGAGGATGTTGTCGGCGTCCCTGTTCTGCGCAACAGCCGAAAACAGGAAAACGCCAAACACAAATGACAATGTCAGTGACAGTCTTTTCAGTGCCGTATTTCTCATCGTTTGTAATGTTATTGTTACTCTTCACCCTGCCATGTCGGTCAGAACCTCCAACCCGACTTGACAAAGCCGCCGCTGACGCGGACGTGTGCTCATTCAAGGCTGCGAAATTAAATATTTTTTGGATATGTCCATATCATTTCTGATATTTTTTTCACCTTATTAATATGCCTCCCTTCCGAAATTTTTCGTATCTTTGCCGCTTCAAATCAAATAGGGAAATGATAACATCTGAAAGCCAGAAAGAACTATGTAAGAGGATTGATGCCTTGAGGAGGTATCTTTGACATCGACACGAAGTTGTCGCAAATAGCTGAATTAGAAGAACAAACGAAAGCCGACGGCTTCTGGGACGACCCGAAGAACGGCAAAGTCATCATGCGCAAGATGCGCGACATCAAGAGCTGGGTGACGGCTTACGACGACATCGTGAAGGCCAACGACGACCTCGGCGTGCTATACGACTTCGCCAAGGAAGGCGAGGCGACGGAAGAGGAAGTCGATGCGCAATACGACCTGACAATAAAACTGGTGGATGAACTCGAGTTCCGCAACATGCTTCATGAAGAGGCCGACTCGATGAGCTGCGTGCTGAAAATCAACGCTGGGGCTGGCGGCACAGAGTCGCAGGACTGGGCGGAGATGCTCATGCGTATGTATATGCGCTATGCCGAAGCCCATGGATATAAGGTGCGTGTCAGCAACATCCTCGACGGCGACGACGCCGGCATCAAGTCGGTGACGATGGAGATCGACGGCGACTACGCCTACGGCTACCTCAAAGGCGAGAACGGAGTGCACCGCCTCGTGCGCGTCTCCCCGTTCAACGCGCAGGGCAAACGCATGACCTCGTTCAGCTCCGTGTTCGTGTCACCGCTCATCGACGACACAATCGAGATAGTCATCGAGCAGTCACGCCTCTCGTGGGACACCTTCCGCAGCGGCGGCGCGGGCGGACAGAACGTCAACAAGGTGGAGTCGGGAGTCAGACTGCGCTATCAATACAAGGACCCGTACGACGGCCATGAGGAGGAAATCCTCATCGAAAACACAGAGTCGCGCGACCAACCTAAAAACAAGGAGAACGCTCTCCGTCTCCTGAAGTCACAGCTGTACGACAAGGAGTTACAACATCGCATGGAAGAGAAAAACAAGATTGAGGCGAACAAGAAAAAGATTGAATGGGGTTCGCAGATACGCTCCTACGTCTTCGACGACCGTCGCGTCAAAGACCACCGCACCAACTACCAGACCAGCAACGTGCAGGGTGTCATGGACGGCAAGATCGACGAGTTCATCAAGGCGTATCTGATGGAGTTCGGGCAGAAGTAGTTAAGAGTTAAAAGAGGAGAGTTAAGAGAGGAGAGTTAAAAGAGGAGAGTTAAAAGAGGAGAGTTAAGAGAGGAGAGTTAAGAGAGAATTAAGAAGGTGGTGGATCGCGTAGCGGTTCCATATCCGTAGAAACGTTGATAATTATTAATATTTCAAAATATGATTACATTCATTATTGCATTGATTGCGTTGATTTTGGGTTATGTTTTTTACGGAAGATATATCGGGCAGTTGTTTGACATGGACCCGAAGCGTCCGACGCCTGCCATGACGAAGGCCGACGGCATGGATTACGTGCCGATGCCGACGTGGAAGGTGTTCATGATCCAGTTCCTCAACATCGCGGGTCTCGGCCCTGTCTTCGGCGCCATCATGGGTGCGCAGTTCGGCACGGCCTCGTATCTCTGGATTGTCTTTGGTACAATCTTCGCCGGCGCGGTCCACGATTTCTCTTCCGGAATGATGTCAATAAGAAGAGGCGGCGAGAGCCTCCCGCAGCTCATCGGACGTTATCTCGGGAAGAGGGTCAACAACATAATGTTGATTTTCACCCTAATCCTTCTTATCCTTGCCGGGACGGTCTTCGTGTCGCAGCCCGCGCAAATCATCGTCGGCACTTTTGAAGGACAGGCCGCTTACGAGAAGATCGCCAACGACACCATCATCGATGAAAGTACCCGTATCAACCAGCTTACCGACTACGATGTCAGGGTTGTTGAGACCCAAGACCAGAATGCAGAACATGTGACGGCATCAAGTGCCAAGCCTGACCACATACCATTCTACAAGAACATATATTTCTGGATCGTCCTGATATTCGCATATTATCTCGCCGCGACGCTGTTCCCTATCAACACAATCATCGGAAGGATCTATCCGATTTTCGCCATCGCTTTGCTGTTCATGGCGATAAGTCTCATGTTTGTGTTGCTTGCGCGATGGCCCGACCTGCCGGAAATGTGGAACGGTTTCGGGACAAAGTTCGACCCTGCACCTATCTTCCCAATGATGTTTGTGTCGATTGCTTGTGGCGCCATCAGCGGTTTCCATGCGACACAGTCGCCTATGATGGCGCGATGCCTGAAGAACGAGAAACACGCGCGCCCTGTGTTCTACGGCGCGATGGTGGCCGAAGGCATCGTTGCGCTCATCTGGGCAGCCGCCGCGACTTCATTCTTCCAGGATCACGGCCCGACTTATACAACAGTTGTCAATGGCGTCCCGCAGGAAGTCGGCTACGGCGCCGGAGCTATCGTCAACTTCATCTGTCACAGCTGGCTCGGCAAACTCGGCGGCATCCTCGCCGTCCTCGGTGTCGTGTTCGCACCTATTTCTTCCGGAGACACGGCGTTGCGTGCGGCACGTCTGATTGTCGCCGACACCCTGCATATCGAACAGAAAAATTTCAAGAACCGTATGCTCATCAGCATGATCATTTTTGCGGTATGTTCCGGCTTCCTGATGTTTATGATGAACGACCCCGCCAATTTCGGCGTGATATGGCGTTACTTCGCATGGAGCAACCAGGTGATGGCTGCTATTACATTGTGGGCAATCACCGTTTATCTTACAACCAAACGCAAGAATTATTTCGTCACCCTCATCCCAGCGATGTTCATGTCGGTGGTCACGATAATGTTTATCCTCGAGGCACCTTCGGGCGCATACATCGCCGGCAAAGGCATCGCCCCCGGATTGGCGTTGACAATAGCGATTCTTGTCACAATAGGATTTACCGCCGCTTTCTACCTGTGGAAAACCGGTAAAATCGACGTCGGCCCGGAGATTGAAGAGATCCCGAAACTGAAGACACCAAAGTTCAAAGACTGACCGATGGCCCTCAACGACGCGACCCGTCTCTTTATTGAAAATCATATTCGTGATGACATACGTCAGCTGGCGCTGAAGAAAACGCCGGCTGACGTTGACAAAATATTGGCACTCAGTCAGATAGAGGCACGACAAATACTGTCGAAGAAAGTGCCGTCGTGGGCGTCGAACCCCGACCTGCTCTTTCCGAAACACCTGTCTATGGAACAATGTTCTTCGGAATTGACAGCGAAATACAAGAAAAAAATCGTGGAAAAAATCATGGAGACGCACTGTGGTGCATCTCTACAGCCGGATAACCACAGTCCGCATTCCACGTTCATCGATCTGACCGGCGGCCTCGGCATTGACTCGTATTTCCTTTCGGAAAATTTCCGGAACGCATATTATGTTGAAAATCAGAAGGAATTATGCGATTTAGCGGAAAACAACTTCCGCGTTCTCGACAGAAAAATCAACGTCGTGAATGATGAAGCGGAATCGTTTCTGAATGAAATTCCTTGCGATTCGTGTCCGAAATCGTCATGGATTTTCGTTGACCCCGCCCGACGCGATGCCTTCAATCGCAAGATGGTCTCGCTCCACGACTGCAGCCCCGATGTGGTTGAACTTCAGGGAAAAATGCTGTCGGTGGCTGAATATGTCTTGATAAAAGCCTCGCCGATGCTCGACATCTCGTTGATTTGCAACGAGTTGAAAAACATAAAAGAGATTCACGTCGTCTCGGTGAAAAACGAATGCAAGGAGATTCTGATTTTGCTCGAACGTGGTTTTGAGGGTAAGATAAAGTTCGTTTGCGTCAATCTGAGGCAAGACGAACAGGATCCACAAGATGCGTTTTGCTGTTTTGATGACGACGAGAAAAACGCCGCTCCGGTTTTCGCCGACACGATAAGGAAATACCTCTACGAGCCGAACTCATCGCTGATGAAAGCCGGGGTTTTCAGACTCGTTTCGCAAAGTTTCAAGATTGATAAGCTGCACGTAAACAGTCACTTATACACCTCCGACAACCTGATTCAAAATTTTCCGGGACGTGTTTTTGAAGTTGTCGCTTTCTCAAATTTTGATAAAAAAGTCAAGAAAGAACTTCTTAAAGACATCACGAAAGCCTCCGTCGTGACACGAAATTTCCCGCTGACCGCCAACGACTTGCGGAAAAACCTCGGCCTTCAGGAGAGCGACGACACCTTTGTCTTCGGCACGACGATGAGAGGCGACAAGAAAGTTGTGATTTTGGCAAAAAAAACGCTTTAAAAAATATATGTGTTCCAAAAAAATAATGTACTTTTGCAACCGAAATTATTTTGATTTATGCTGCAAGACCAAATAAATGATTTTATAAAAAACAATGGATTCTGTGAGCATACACTCAAATTGATTGACGAATACATAAATAGAATACTCAATGGAAGAGAAAATATTGATCGATTCAATATACAGGAGCATGCGGGATTCTGCTGTGCAGGTGCGCCGCTCATCGGGGCGTACATCGTGTGCAGCTACGCGCGAACAAGCCTTGAATCAGGTGACGATGCTACAAAAAGCAAGAGATGTCCAACAAATTGGGAAATAGATGCCAAGCAAGAAAAATTGGTCCAAAGATGGTCAGAAGCCAAGAATCTTTGGTTTCCTAATTCGGAAAAATTACTGACATCTTCTTTCGGCGAAATGATAGCACAGGGTGCAGAAGCCAAAGTTTATTACAAAGCAGGTGACACATCAGTTGTCAAGGAGCGCACATCAATTTACGCCACACTCGGCAAGGCATTTGAGGCCATCGTTTTACACAATACATTATTTCCAGAAACACAGATGAACGTCATTGGTTTTACTCGTGATTCAGATGGATTGTTTCGCACAATTCTGACGCAGCCTTACGTCAGTTGCCAACGGTTGGCTACCAAAGAAGAAATTGACAATATGACAGCGGCAAAAGGGTTTCATGACAACTACAACGGAAAAGGTGTAAACTTCATCGGTGACCGTCTCTACCTTGAAGACATGCATCCTGCAAATGTTTTCATTGATACAATTTCAAGACAACCTATTTGTATTGATTGCATTGTGAAATTTATCAGCAAAGAATAACAAGCAAATTCATACTGCCGTCATATTAACTGACAAATTACTTTTCGTCCCACTCCACTCTCTTCATAATGAACTTCGTACGGAATCTCGACCCGTCTTCCCTCTGGCGCAGTGCTGTCCAAATCATTTGATTTTCATCACACTGCTCGATGTCCCACCACTCATAGAACATCTCCCCGCCGACCTCCTGCTGCCAACGGCTTGCAAGCCAGTTGCCGTCAACACTGTATTCATTGTATGGATTGTCACTCGGAACCCACCCGCCATTCACATAATTGTAATAGATATACCTGTTGTTATCCAGATACTGCCACCTGTGGTTAACAGCCCCGCCGTAAGTGGTATCACCCTGAGCCTCAACACCTTCCCATGTGCCGATAATCAAATCTGAATAGTCATATTCAATTTTCTTATAAACCTCCTCGCCGCTGTAATCGAACTCAGGGTGGTCGATATACCTAAATTTCGACACTATAAATGCGTCATCGGTGATCTCACTGACAGAATGCTCTGTGATATGACCGCTGCGTCTCTTCACCCTGATGACATTCCCGTCAACGGCATAGACCTCATTCACCTTGACCATCCACTCGTTATATTTAGTCAACGAAGCCAACGAGGTCCCGTCTTCATGAAACTCACGGACAGCCCTCATGTTGGTCAATTTCTCGACACCATCAAATGACTCCGACCTCCATTCCCCAATGATTTTCTCCCTGATTTCGGCTTCGCTCGGGACGTTCTCATTTCTCGCACACGACGAGACGAAACAGAGCAAGACAAACCCTGACAGATATAATACGATTCTCTTCATTCCAATAAATTTATAACCAGTCGCAAAAGTACTAAAAAAATCCAAACACACCGCCAAATAAAAAAAAGATAATTTTACATAACATCTCACAAATTGAAAACTTTTCCATATCTTTGCACCTTAATTAATTTAAAGATAATGGCACAGAAACCTTCAATTCCCAAAGGCACTCGCGACTTCCTTCCGGATGTCATGATGCGCCGCAATTATATATTCGATACAATCAAGACTGTTTTCAAACGCTTTGGTTTTCAGCCTATTGAAACGCCGTCGATGGAGAATCTCTCCACCCTAATGGGGAAATACGGTGAGGAAGGCGACAAACTTCTGTTCAGAATCCTTAACTCCGGCGATTTCTTGTCGTCGGTGCAGCAGGACGGACAGGAACTTCATTCTGAAAAAATTGTCGGAAAGATTTGCGAGAAAGGCCTCCGCTACGACCTGACGGTGCCGTTCGCGCGTTTCGTCGTGCAGTACCGCGACCAGATTGCGTTCCCGTTCAAACGTTACCAGATGCAACCTGTATGGCGCGCCGACCGCCCGCAGAAAGGACGTTACCGCGAGTTCTATCAGTGCGACGTCGATATCATCGGCAGCGACGCGCTGCTCAACGAGGCGGAACTCGTGCAAATCGTTGATGAGGTGTTTAACAAGCTGGGAATCAACGTGGTTCTTAAGATCAACAACCGCAAGGTCCTTGCCGGGATAGCGGAATACATCGGCAAACCAGACGCACTCGTTGACATCACCGTCGCCATCGACAAGCTCGACAAGATCGGCATCGAGGCCGTCAACGCGGAACTCGCCGCCAAAGGCCTTGACGATGGGGCGATTGCGAAACTGCAGCCTATCCTCTTCATGACAGGGACAGCCCGCGAGAAGATGTCGCAGCTCAAGTCGCTGATGAACGGCATCGAAGTCGGGACAAAAGGCATCGAGGAACTTGAAACATTATTCAACTACTTAGATGTCATGGGATTACGCATAGAATACGAGTTAGACCTGACCCTCGCCCGCGGCCTGAATTATTACACGGGTGCCATCTTCGAGGTCAAGGCGAAGGACGTGGCGATGGGCAGCATCAGCGGCGGCGGACGCTACGACAACCTCACCGGCATCTTCGGCCTCCCGAACGTCTCCGGTGTCGGCATCAGCTTCGGCGCAGACCGTATCTACGACGTTCTGAACGAGTTAAACCTCTTCCCCGAGAAAAACGCCGAGAACACCGAGGTCATCTTCCTGAACTTCGGGAAGAACGAAGAACTCTACTGTCTGCCCTATCTGCAACAGCTTCGCCGTCAAGGTATTAACGCGGAGATCTACCCCGACGCCGCCAAGATCCAGAAACAGATGAAATACGCCGACCAGCGCAACATCCCTGTCGTCGTCATCGCCGGCGAACAGGAAGTCAACGACAAGACCTTCAACGTCAAGTGGATGAAAGAAGGAAGACAGGAAAGCGTGAAGGCGGAGGAACTGGTGCGGAAAATAAGTTAATAGTTATGACAAAAAACGAATTTCTTCAACTTCTTCAGCAAGAAGCTGCTTCTATGCAAAAAGCGGTCTCAACACCCAATGGCGATTGGATTGTAAAAGGTTTTATTGACATTTCAAAAAACATTTATACTATTTCGGCTGACACGAAAGTGATTTCCAAAATCATGGAGTTGTTGATATTCCCAAAAATCAATGAGTTTGCATCACGGAACGGATTAGAATGGAAACCTTGTAGTGAACAGAATTTCTATCCTGACATTACATTTATTGATAATGAAGGAAACAAATTCGCCGTTGATGTAAAATCAACTTACCGTAAGGATGACGAACACGTCAACGGAATGACGTTAGGCGCGTTTACAGGTTATTTCAGAAACAGAACCAGCACTAAGAATATTATGTTTCCATATAACGAATATGCAGGTCATTTCGTTTTGGGATTGATTTATTCGAGATGCGATGGCGTAAACGAAGGCGAAATTCATCAATTGGACGATTTGCAGAACATTCGGTCCGTTGCGAAAGACTTTGTTTTCTTTGCTCAGGAAAAATATAGGATTGCCATGGACAGACCTGGAAGCGGCAACACAAAAAATATAGGCAGTGTCACAAAAACAGAAGACTTAATCAATGGAAACGGATTGTTTTCGACATTGGGAGAAAGCGTTTTTGATGATTATTGGATGTTCTACCTGACGGGTGATATGGCAAGAGCCGCCGAATTGCCGGCACCATATTACAAAAATATCGGAGAATACAAAAAATTCAAAGGCATCTAATTATGTTAGGACAGATGAATCTTTTTGATATAGAAGTTGTTCCTACGTTTCCGTCAACACGTTATCAGGGAAGCAAGTTGAAATATGTTGATTGGATTTGGGAATGCGTAAAAGATTTGTCTTTTGATACTGTTTTGGATGCTTTTGGCGGCACCGGCTGCATTGCATATAAGATGAAGAGTGAGGGAAAATGTGTTACATACAACGACATTCTCACTTTCAACTCTATGATTGGACGTGCACTTGTCGAAAATGATTCAGTTAGAGTTTCAGACGATGTTTTGGACTATGTGTTGACCCGTCATTCTGATATTCAGTATCCGACATTCATAACAGACACGTTCTCTGACATTTATTATACGGATGAGGAGAATCAATGGCTTGATCTTGTCGTGACTAACATCAGGTCGGTTAAAAACAAGTATGAACAAGCTATTTTGTATTTCGCCTTGTTCCAAGCCTGCATCATTAAACGACCGTATAATCTTTTCCACCGAAAAAATCTCTATATCAGATTACAAGACGTTGAAAGAAGTTTTGGTAACAAGGTCACTTGGGACACACCTTTTGAGGAGCATTTCAAGACTTTTGTAACAGAAGCCAACAATGCTGTGTTCTCTAATGGAAATCGTAACAAGTCCATCAACAAAGATGCTGCCGCAATATCCAATCACTTTGATTTCGTGTATATTGACACTCCGTATGTTTCATCGGACGGCATCGGTGTAAACTATGCCGACTTCTATCATTTTTTGGAGGGATTGATTGACTATGAATGTTGGCACGAGAAAATTGATTATACGAGTAAACATCGTCGACTGAAAATCGTTCCGTCAGAATGGACAAATCCAAAAACAGTCACAACGGCTTTTGAGAGACTAATTCACAACTTCAAAAATAGTATTCTGGCTATCTCCTATCGGTCTGACGGGATCCCTTCTGTTGATGTCATCGTTGACATGCTGGAAAGAGAAGGTAAGAATGTAAAAGTCCACGAAAGCCGTAAAATAAAGTATGTATTAAGCAACAAAATATCATCTGAAATACTGATAATTGCAACATGATTTCAAAATAATTAAAAAATAATTTATAAATCAACATAAAAATGGATAAGATACATTACATCTCGACAGAAACCCTCACATTTGAGGAAGTCAACAGAATCATCAGCGAGAACTACAAACTCGCGCTTTCGGAAGACGCGATTCGTCGCATCCAGAAATGCCGCGACTATCTCGACAAGAAGATGGAGAACCAATCAACACCGATTTACGGCGTGACGACAGGCTTCGGCTCGCTCTGCGACCACAACATCTCGAAGGAAGACCTCAGCAAACTCCAGAAGAACCTCGTGATGTCGCACGCATGCGGCACAGGCGACTATGTCCCAGAGGAGATCATCCGCATCATGCTTCTCCTGAAGATACAGAACATGTCGTACGGCAACTCCGGCGTGCAGCTCGTCACGGTTCAGCGTCTTATCGACTTCTTCAACAACGACGTGCTTCCTGTTGTCTATGACCTCGGCTCACTCGGCGCGTCGGGCGACCTCGCACCGTTGGCGAACCTCATGCTTCCGTTGCTCGGCCTCGGCGAAGTCCACTACAAAGGCCAGATCCGTCCGGCAGCTGAAGTCTGCAAGGAGTTCGGTTGGGAACCTATCACGCTTCAGTCGAAGGAAGGTCTCGCTCTGCTCAACGGCACGCAGTTCATGTGCTCGTATGGCACCTACGTCCTGCTCAAGGCATTCCGTCTCCAGTACCTCGCCGACATGATTGGTGCAGTGTCATTGGACGCTTTCGACGGCAGAATAGAACCGTTCTACGACCAGATTCATCAGATCCGCCATCACAGAGGACAGATCCTCACGGCAGAACGTTACCGTAACTTCCTGAAAGGCAGCGAGATGATCTCACGCGAGAAGAAACACGTCCAGGATCCGTATTCGTTCCGTTGCATCCCGCAGGTTCACGGCGCGTCAAAAGACGCCATCGCTTACGTGACACAGATCCTCGGTGAGGAGATAAACGCCGTCACCGACAACCCGACAGTCTTCCCTGACGAAGACCTCGTCATCTCGGCGGGCAACTTCCACGGACAGCCGCTCGCCTTGAGCCTCGACTTCCTTGCGATTGCCATGGCAGAATTAGGAAATATCTCAGAGAGAAGAACTTACCAGCTCATCGCCGGCAAACGCGGTCTCCCTTCATTCTTAGTCGCCGAGCCAGGCTTGAACTCAGGCTTCATGATCCCGCAGTATGCCGCAGCCGCCATCGTCAGCCAGAACAAACAGCTCTGCACGCCGGCTTCCGTCGATAGCATCGAGTCGTCACAGGGTCAGGAAGACCACGTGAGCATGGGCGGCAACGCAGCCACAAAAGCATTGCGCGTGGCGAACAACCTTGAACGCATCCTCGCCATCGAACTGTTCAACGCAGCGCAGGCACTCGACTTCCGCCGCCCGATAAAGTCGTCGGATTTCATCGAGAACTTCGTCGCCGAATACCGCAAACACGTTGAGTTTGTGAAGGTTGACAAGGTGATGTACACCGAAATCGCCAAGTCTGTTGACTTCCTGAAGAACTACAATCTCGGCGACAAGATTTTTGAAAAGTAATTAATAACAGGGAGATTGCCCGACCGCAAAAAGCCGGGCAATCTCATAAAGACAAGACACCATGGAAGAAGTACAATACGACAACGAACAATTTCTGAATCCGAAGCCGCAGAGACCGACGATGCTCTCGGTGATCTGCATTCTGTCGTTCATCAGCGGGGCATGGAACGCACTCTATAATTTCTGCCTCTTCGGCATGCACGACACATTCAACAAGATGCTCGCCGACGACGAAATGATGGAGAAACTGTCTGACATGATGAGCGGCGCACAGTATGAGGCGATGCAGAGCGTCTATCATACGATGTTCTCAATCGACAAGGTCTATTATCTCCTGACGTCGCTGCTTTACGTCGGCTCATTCGTCGGCGTGATGTTCATGTGGAAAATGCGGAAAACAGGCTTCCACATCTATGCAATATCACAGATTCTCATACTCATCGCCGCCGCATTGTTCTTCTACGGTCCGACAGGCGGCTCACCGTGGATGGATGTCATCATGACCGCCATTTTCATCACATGGTATTTCACATTTTATAAAAAGGAAATGCAATAATGGAAGACAAGGAGAAAGAAACAAGCATATTCGTTGAGCGTCAACGTGTTACATTAGGAATAAAACTTGTCGGCACATTTGCCACCGTGTATTATGGCTTGTACTTTCTCTTCATGGTCTATCTCGGCATTTTTTACAACACCGTCTATGACCCGGCGTATCTGCACGACACTGTCAACGAGCAGAACGGCTCCATGATGCTCATCTCTTTCATTACAAGGACGTTGCTCCTCGGCGTGATACTCGCAAGTCTGATCATGATGTTCAAGAAAAGACGCCATGGCAAATTCATATTCCTTGTCTGCACCGTCATCCTGATCGCCTTTCAGATACACACCACCACTCCACCCGCGTGGAGCAGCTATTTCATCGAGGCGTTGCTCGCCCTGATAATGGCACCACTGAAGGTCGTAAAAAAATTCAACGAGAGAATTGTCGAAGAGACCCAGAAAATCAACAATTTCAAAAAGGAGAAATAACACCAGCACTTTCAAACTTTATAAACTTTCTAACTTAATGAACCATATAACTTTAACCGGAGAACTCGGAAGTGGCAAAAGCACCGTCGCCAATTTTCTGATAAGCAGAATCCCTTTCAGGATTGTATCGGCCGGACTGTTGTTCAGGCAGCTTGCCGCCGAGCACAACATGTCGGCGAAAGAGTTCAACGAATTCATCGAGAACAACCCAAAGTACGACAACTACGTTGACGACACCATCGCCGCGCTTGGCAAGACCGACGAGAAGATCATCTTCGACTCAAGGATGGCCTGGCATTTTGTGCCGGACTCATTTAAGATATACCTTTATGTCGATGTCGATGTCGCAACCGACCGCATCTTCAACGACACTGGCCGCGTGAGCGAGTCGTATTCCGACAAGGCGACGGCACGCCGTGAAATCATTGACAGGAGAAAGAGCGAGATTTTACGATACAAGACTTTCTACGACTGCGACGTGAGCGACTACAACAATTTCGACCTCGTCGTTGACACGAGTTTCGCCACTAAAGATGAGATCAACGAATTGGTGCTCAAATGTTTCAACGACTTTGAGGAAGGACGGCCTTACACTAAAGTGTGGCTCGCGCCACAGTCGGTAAAGATTGAGTCCGCCTCATGCGGCTGCACCTGCGAACCTGTCGAAATCGTGAAAAAAGACGGTCTGTTTCTGCTTGCCAAAGGCGCGGCGAAAGTGCGTAAAGCCTTGGAAGAAGGCAAAAACCTCATCGCCATCGATAATGTTGTCCAAAGCTGACAGCAGCCGGCGGAGGCAGGGGTGACCCTTTCTCCCTTCTGATAAAATATGGGCTTCACTGCCACCGGTTAAAGTTGCATTTGTCTCTTGAATTTAGGTTTTACAAAAAACGGCGACTGAAAAAACAGTCGCCGTTTTTTATTTTAAAAACTGCCTTATCTCATTCTCCGCCAAGTCTCTGGAATCGCCGCTATTTGCTATCGCCCCGCTGTCGGTCCATGCAAAAACAGGAAATCTGCCGAACGTTATATCAAGCGATGTCATCGGCGAAATGAACCAATATTCACAATCCATTGTATTGGTTTCCTTCGCAAAGTCGATTATGTCAGCATCATAGCCCCATATCAGAAACTTCAAACGCCTTTCGCTGATATTATTGCGATTAAATATCATCGCCAGTTTTTCTGCACCCATCTTGCAGAACCTGCAACCGGCTGAGACATAACTGATTATGTATCTGTCATCAGAAATATCGAATCTCGCAAGGCTGTCACGTTGAATAATCAAGGTATCGTTTTCACGAATGAAGTCAAGTTTGACAATGTTTATTGAATCGTGCAGACTGTTTTCGAATGCCATCGTGTTGATATTGTTGTCTTTAGACACAATCTTATTGTAAACCGAATCCATCGGGAAAACAACAAACGGAAGTATCACTGCCGCCGCGATTGACATCCCTGTCAGCCATTTCCTGAACTTTGGTTTGTAAACTGCATCTTTTTCCTTTCTTATCAGGAGCAGCAACAATATCGAAACAATATTTTTATATATTGATTCCGAAGGGTTCAGTTTTATCAGGTCGCCGAAACAGTTGCAGTTGTCGTCATTTCTGAAAAGCATGACATAGATCAGGAACAGTGTGAAACCCGCCATCATCAGCATTGTGAGCCACCAGAGCTCTTTGTAACGAACTTTGAAAATCAGGCCTAATCCCAGCAATATCTCGGCGGCTATCAGCAGTCGTGAGAATACTGTTGTCAGCGTGAAGCTGAAGATGTCGAAGCTATAGATGTATATTTCAAAATTGTCGATTGACAGAAGTTTGAGCACCGCCGCCGTGACGAGCATCAAGCCCAAGAGCAGTCTCGCTGCAATCTTTGAATTTTTCACAAACATTTTTTCTTCCATTAATGTCAATTTTATCAGACTCCGCTCTTCAAACTCACCATCAACATCTTAATGTCATTCATATATTGTTCCATGTTCTCCTTTTTCACCGGTGTTGCGCTCGGCGATTTGAACTTAAGCGGGTCGATGTAGGTGCCGTTTTTCTGGAGGCGGAAGTCGAGGTGCGGGCCTGTTGACGCGCCGGTGCTTCCGACGTAGCCTATTGTCTGTCCCTGTTTCACCTTGCAACCCTTCGTGACACCTTTGGCGAATCCTTTCAGATGCATGTAAGTCGTCGTATAAGTGCTGTTATGCTTGATTTTCAGATAATTGCCGCCGCCTTTCTTGTCCCAGCCCTTGTCGATGACGGTGCCGTCGCCGATAGACTGCACCGGTGTTCCGGCGGGTGCGGCGTAGTCAACGCCGTGATGAGGTCTGACGACGTGATAGACCGGATGCATTCTTCCGTTTGAGAACTTCGAGCTGATGCGGCGGTAGTTGAGCGGCGCCTTGAGGAACGCCTTGCGCATGTTCTGTCCGTCCTGGTCGAAGTAGTCGCCATCACCGTTCTGCTCGAAATAAAACGCGTAATAGCCTTCGCCTTTGTTTTTCAGGTACGAGGCGAGCACGCGTCCTGTCTTGTACGGCACGGTGTCGCCGTCGATGTAGAACTCCTCATAGACAGCCCTGCACGAATCGCCCCGTTGGATGCCGAAGAAGTCAACGGTCCATGCGTATATGTCCGAAAGCTCGAGAGTCAGCGTCGGGTCGCAGCCCGCATCGCTGAGGGCGTTCCACAGGCTTGACCTTATCTCCACCGCCACGGTCGCCACCTTGCTGATGACTTCCTTCTCATAACGCCATGCCGGCAGCGAGTCGGTCAGCCCGAAGACAGCATAGTTCGTGCGGTCAATCTCATAAATCCAGTATTTCGCCTCGGGGACGCTGTCGCGCGACATCAGGAAAGCGAAGTTGTTCCCGACCTTTATCTTTCTCGTGTCAAAAACGTCGCGTTTGTCCATCGCGATGCTATGGACGACGTTGTAACTGACACCTTTTTTCTGTAAAATCTTTGAGAGTATATCGTTTTTCTGCACCTTTCCCTCCACGACATCAAGCGAGTCGATGCAGATACCGCAAAAATATTCATGCTCAACTTCACGAGATCCCCCACCATTTTCCGAAGAATTGTTCTTGCAGGAGAAAAGTGAAAGCAGCACTATCAGCACATAGGGTATTGTTTTTTTCATGGGGTATGAAGTCTTTTTATAGTTTGGAGAGTGAAGAGTTGAGAGTGAAGTGATGACGGCTCCACTCTCAAAACTCCACTCTCAAAACTGAAAATCAGCGTTTCGTCGCCTGTTCGTAACCTGCTCTGACGGCTTTGATGTTAGAATCGACCACGTCCTGGCCTTTGCTGCCGAAGATGTGGACGATGGCGGCCTCGACCTTGTCCATCTCGATGCCGAGGTATGGCACCGTCGCGCCGAGAAGCACCATGTTTGAACGTGCGCCGATCTTCTTGGCGATGTCGTTGGCGTTGAAACTCACGATGTTGCCGAGTTTGTTTAGCTCGCCGTTGATGACGTCCATGTCGGGGTAGTTCTTGATGTTGACGAAAGGTTCGCTGTTGGTGATGACCCAGCCTTCCTTATTGAGCCAAGGCAGGTAGCGGAGTGCTTCCATGGGTTCGCTGGAGAGGATGATGTCGGCCTGTCCTTCCGGGATGACGTCGGCGTAGATCTCGCCTGTGGAGATGCGGAGGTGTGAGAACACCGAGCCGCCGCGCTGCGACATGCCGTGTATCTCCGACTGTTTCAGGGTCATGCCCATATTCAGTGCGGCATCAGAGATGATCTTAGCGACAGAGACAATGCCGTCTCCGCCGACACCGCATAATACTATATCTTTCTTCATTTCTGGTATTTTTTAGTTCGTTAATACATTATTTCTTGAGGTGTTTCTTGAGTTCCACGAGGCAGGTGCGGTGAGGTATGATGACCGACACGCCGTTGTAGTTGACCTCCTCCTCGATGATCCTGACGTTCTCCTCATGGTTCTTCGGGAGCGGCACGATGTCGCGGATGTGTTCCGGCTCGACGCCGAGGCCTTCGCAGATGCGGCGGATCTTGTTGTTGGCCGATGAAGGCTGTCCGCCAGTCATGGCTGTGATGTCGTTGTCAAGGATCATGATGACGACGTTGGCTTTCTCGTTGACGCAGTCGAGCAGGCCTGTCATGCCGCTGTGACCGAACGTGCCGTCGCCGATGACACCCACTGCAGGGAAGATGCCCACTTCAGAGGCGCCTTTCGCCATGGTAATTGATGCGCCCATGCACACCGTGGTGTTGATGGCTTTCATGTTGAAGCCGAGGGTGTAGCAGCCGATGTCGCCGAACACCTTGCCGCCTTTATGGTTGGCCATGACTGCATTGAGTGCGTTGTAGCTGTCAACGTGCGGGCAGCCCTGGCAGAGCGCCGGCGGGCGGTTGACAACGACCTCAGGAACTGCGTGCGTGGCGGCGGCACTGATGCCGAGAGCCTTGGCGACCTTCTCCGCGTTCAGCTCACCGTCACGGCGGATGGTCTCGTCGAGACGTCCCATGACCTTCTTGCCCTTGCCGAGGAAGCCCTTGACCTGTTCCTCAACGAACGGCTGTCCGTCTTCGAGGACAAGGATCTCGTCGCATTCGTCGTAGAGCTTATTAATCATGTTGAACGGCAGCGGGTACTGTGTTATCTTGACTACCGGATGCGGGCATTTGCCGTCATGGAAGTTCTCCATGAGATAGTTGTATGCGATGCCTGTCGTGATGATGCCAAGACGCTTGTCGGCACCGTCGATGTATTTGTTGTAGCCCGACTCTTCAGACGCCTTGGTGAAGCTGTCCTGCTTGTCGATGAGTTCGCGGTAGAGGCGTTTTGCGTTTGCCGGAAGGAGCACGAACGACTTGGCATCGGCCGGTTCGCTTATCTCGTTCTGTTTGCGCACCGGTTTGCGGACGATACCTGCGCGGCTGTGTGCGAGACGTGTCGGGATGCGGTAAAGCACCGGCGTGCCGAGTTTCTCACTCAGCTCGAAGCCGAAATGCACCATGTCGTAAGCTTCCTGCTGGTTCGAAGGCTCAAGCATCGGGATCATCGCCCAATGTCCGTAGAAACGGCTGTCCTGCTCGTCCTGTGAAGAGAACATGCTCGGGTCATCGGCCACGACGACAAGCACGCCCTTGGTACCGATGATGGCTGAATTCATGAACGGGTCGCCGCAGACGTTGAGACCCACGTGCTTCATGCATGTCATGGCACGCTTGCCTGCATACGCGACACCGATGGATGCTTCCAAGGCTGTCTTCTCATTCGCACACCAGTTGGCACGGATGCCAAGCTCCTTGGCTTCCTTTGATTTCATCACGTATTCCGTAATCTGTGTCGATGGAGTGCCCGGATAACTGTTGATGGCGCTTCCACCAGCATCAATGAAACCCTGTGCTATGGCTTCGTCACCGAGTAATAAGATTTTGCTCATATTTGTATGTTTTTAAAATTAATCCTTCCAATTTTTTAATCGGCAAAGATAATAATTTTTTGTTTATCCCAAGCAATCTTATCACAAAATAAATCGGTTATTTTCGGGAGGTCTGCGCCCATCTTTTCGGAGTCGTCCCTGTCACTTTCCTGAATGCGTTGTAAAAAGCCGTGGTGGTGCTGAACCCGCTGGCGACGGCGACCTCGTGTTGTTCGCGTAATCCAGCGCAAGTAAGACCCCGAAAATCAGACTCGCGGCAAAAGGCAGATAGATTATTATTTCAAACATTTTGTGATTTTCATTTTCAAAAATCAAACAAAAAACACGGCATAAATGTTTAGCATACCCGAAAGCAACAGATTTTGACATTTCGTGGAGTCGATTTTAACAAAATGCAGAGTTGTAATTGACAAAACAGACATCATGATCTCGGCTGCCGGAAATATTTTTGCAAAACAAATTTCAAGACTATGAACAAAATGAAATTCTTAAAAACAGCAATGGCATTAATTATGATGCTGACCGTTTCGACGGCGATGTCACAGAGTGACAATTTCTTCTTCATTGACGAATCAGAGATGTTTCGCAGCAATGACAACGACTATAACTATTCCGGGATCTGGGAGGAGGAGCTTATCATCACCGACTACCAAACCGGCGATGAGCTTCCTGTCGGCGATGGTGTCGTCATCCTGATGGTTCTGGCGGCGGCGTATCTTGTAGTGAGAACCGCAAGAAAAACCAGATTACGTAACAAGTACGGCACATTGGCACTTATTATGCTGATGGCATTGACTTTCACGCAATGCAAGAAGCCGATGTTGGAATTACCGGAGGAGCAAATTCACGAAGGTGAGGAGATCAGCATCAGGCTCAGTGCAGGTAATGCCGACAAGACCGACATCAACATGGACAGCGGCAGGATCACATGGAACGCCGGCGACAAGGTCTATGTAGTGAACAACGGCGTGTTGCTCTCCGGCCATCTGACCGCCCAAAACGGCTCGTCGGTCCTTTCGGAGATCAGCGGCACGGTGACCGGAAGCATCGATGTCACCAAACCGTTCTATTTCTTCTATGTGGGTGACGGCGTCGTCATGGGAGGCGGCGCGGGCAGCATCACCTTTAACATCAGCTCGCAGACCGGCAGCGGCTACGACGTCGGGGAGTATCAAATCGGGAAGACCGCCGGAACAATCCTCACCGATGAGGGCGGGCAATATGTGCCGTCAGATGCGAACCCCAACCCTATCCTTTTCAAACCGATGACAGCCGTGCTGCGGCTCGACACCGAAGTCGGTTTTGGCAGCGGCACAATCACCATGACAGGTCACAACGTCAAAAACATCATGACGGTGAATCTGTTGAGCCAAAATGTCACGTACACCAAGGGCGACGTGACTTTCACGAGCGGCTCCGACATGCGTGTGTCAGCGTTTCCGACAGGCACATCGGACGGCAAGGTGGAGAAGATAAAATTCTCCAGCGACCTGAAGTCGGGAAAAATCAAGATCCTGAACGGCATCAGGGAGGCGAGGATTTACGCGAAAATCATTGATGACAAGCCGTATCCGATACCTGTCATGACATATCCGAAAGGCGCACTGCCAGGGAAATTCAGCGTCGGCGACGGAAGACGTGTGTATTTCTCGCAGGGCAACCTGCAATATATCGGCAGCGCTGCGACACCGTACTGGCATTTCCATGAGCATCAGTGGGAGTTCTACGGGTCCACGACAGGCCAAGGCTCCAACAAGCAGTATATCAACAGAGACCTTTTCGGCTACGGCACAAGCGGTTACAACGGCAAGACCCCTTACATGATATCGACGACCGACAGCAACTACCCGCACGTCTCGTTCACAGATGCTAACGTCAACTACGACTGGGGTGTTTACAACGCCATCTCCAACGGAGGCAACGTGGCCGGAATATGGAGGACGCTCAACAACACGATGCCATCCGACATCGGAGTCGGCGGCGACTGGCACTGCCACGGCGGTGAGTGGAACTACCTGGTCTATGACCGCGACAACAACAGCGCGTATCATTCCGAGGGGAAATATCTCTCCGGCACGGGCAACCTGACACTCAACGACATGACGACGGTGTTTGGCGCGTTCATCCTGCCCGACAACTACTACGACATGCCTGGGGCGAAGCAGCAGACTGCCAGTAAATTCGGCTGGAGCTACACGCAAGATGAGATCTCCGACTTCAACATCGTGTTCCTGCCGGGGGCGGGCAACAGAAACGGCACAACTATCAACAGCGGTGACGGCAGCTACTGGACGAGCTCCGTCAATCCGAACGACAGCCGCCGCGCCTGCAACGTCTGGTTCAACGCGACAACATTCCTGCAGACCGCAAGCACTCCGTCGTTCTACGTGCACAACGGCTATTCAGTACGTCTCGTCATTGACGCGGATTAAGTCGGTTTGAGTAATCTCAAAACAAAAGAGGTTAAGTGATTGTTACTTAACCTCTTTTTTTGTACCTAAGGCCGGGGTCGAACCGGCACGTCCGTAATGGACACAGGATTTTAAGTCCGGCGCGTCTACCGATTCCGCCACTTAGGCACTTTCCCTGTCATTATTCAAAAAATCCCGATACAACGACCGGGACATTGTTGAGCGGAAAACGAGACTCGAACTCGCGACCCCGACCTTGGCAAGGTCGTGCTCTA
>JAKSNA010000002.1 GCA_024400295.1 Bacteroidales bacterium
AGTGCCTATGACGACCTTAGTCTCACACGTTTGACCCTCCCAAATGGTATTTTTTTATCTTTTTTTTCGCGCTGCAAAGATAGGATGACGGGCGGTTTGTTTGAAAAAAACTGTTTATACCACCAAACGATGCCGTCGTTGCGAGCAAGCGTATGGAGTCGAGCAAGCGTAATGATAGCAAACCTCGGCGAAAAAGTTGTGTTATTCGTGTCATTTGTGTTGAAACTTCGTGTTCCTAAAACAGCCCCCCGTTCCAAAGCATCGCAAAGAAATCCTTCACATATACGATCTCGACGCCGTCGCTGTCGCGTGTGATGCGGTCGAGCGACACGGCAATCAGCCGCGCGTCGGGATGCTCCTCGTGAAACGCACGCAGCCCCTTGAGGTGCTTCGGCATGACCTCCTCCGCCGACTTTATCTCTATCGCAATCTCGGCGTCGCCTATCACGGCGTCAACTTCAAGACCGGTGTAAGTGCGCCAATACGAAATCCTGCGGCTGTTGTGTGTGTAACCGATATATGCCACAAGTTCCTGTATTACAAGATGCTCGAAAGCATGTCCGTACTCCGCCGTGCCTCTTGTCAGGTCGTGGCGGTTAAGCAGGTGGTTGGCAATGCCCACGTCGAAGAAATAGAAACGCGGTGCCTGCATCAACTTCCTTTTAATGGTCTTGGTGTATGCCGGAATCATGTAGCCGACAAGAGTGTCTTCTAAAATGTTGAAATACTCTTTCACCGTGACGGCACTGACACCGCAGTCCGACGCGATGTTTGTGTAATTTACCATCTCCCCGTCGGTCAACGCGGCTGCCTCCATAAAACGTTGGAAACCATCAAGATTGCGTACCAAAGCCTCCTCTTTGATTTCCTCTTTCAGATAAATGTCAATATATGCCGACAACCTCCTGCGTGCGTCTCTTGCAAGATAATGTGACGGTATCATTCCGTCGTTCACCGCCTTGTCCAGATTCAAGTCGGGAAGCTCGGCACTGACAAACGGATAGAAATAGCAAGGCAAAGCCCTGCCTCCAAGGGTGTTGTGACCTTTGCGTTTCAGTTTCCTCGCACTGCTTCCGCATAAGATGAAGCGCAGGTTGCGTTGCGAAATCAGACGATGCACCTCGTTGAGCAGTTCCGGCACCTCAGGAATCTCATCAATGATTATCAATGTGTCTTCCGGCATTTTCGAGAACTGCTCGTACAACAATACCGGACGCCGCTGATATTTTTTCCTCAACTCGCTGTCAAGCAAATCAATGTATGGAGTATCAGGAAAACGTTGCCGCAGGAATGTACTCTTGCCCGTCTGACGCGCACCGAACAGAAATACACTTGTATCTAACTCGTTTTCAATATCATAGTACCGATTAATCATATTGAATCATTTTATGATAATTATTTAAAATCCAAAGTCATACTTTATATTTTCATTTAAAATCCAAAGTATGACTTTAGATTTTCGAATTGCAAAAATACACATAATATTTAAAATGTGTGACGTTTTTGAAAAATAAAATCTTTGCCAAAACTTTAGCTATGCGTGATAAAATCAGAAACTTCGCGTTATTTGTGCGATTCGTGGTTTTGAGATGCACAGCGGTGTGTATTCCGTGGATTTGTATTCAAAGGCTGTCTGGTGTAATATTGTAACTAATTGAAAATTAGCAAGATGGTAACCGAAACTCAGATGTATGCAAAAAATTTTTGAATAATTCAAAAAATCAGTTTTCATTTTAAAAAAAGTTATATTTTTGCGCTCAAAATGTGTCGGAATAGGTCTTCGATTTTGAAGACTGTGGCCGGCATCAGATACGACATGATCAGGCGGATTAGCGTGCTGTATGCCGCTATTGAGATCATGAAATGAATTATCCGAACCCACAAAAAAGTCAAAGTCAAATAACGATATAGTCAAAAAAATTAAATTCATCATGAAAACGATAGTAACAAAATTGTCGGTAATATGCCTCATAGTTCTTATGATGGCATCGTGCAAGAAAGACTCTGTAGTGACATCGAGCGAAAAGATTGTTAATGTAAAAACGAATGAAGTTACTGAAATAACGGCTGTTAGTGCCGTCGTCAGTGCTTCTGTTGATGCAGCTTGCGATGAGCGCGGCGTGTGCTGGGACAAAAATGCCAACCCGACGCTATCCGATTCGTACAAGGCCTCCGGCAGCGGTTTGGGTAACTTCTCCGTGACATTGACTGACTTAGAGGAAAGTGCGACCTATCATGTTCGGGCATACGCCACCAATTCTGCAGGAACTTGCTATGGTGAAGATTTGAATTTCACCACGAAAGATGGTCTGCCGACGGTTGTTACAGGTAACGTTAGTAATATAACTGCTACGTCAGCAGAATGCAGCGGCGAAGTAACGGGCGACTGCGGTATTGCTGTTATCGAGCGCGGCGTGTGCTGGGGCAAAAATGCCAACCCGACGCTATCCGATTCGTACAAGGCCTCCGGCAGCGGTTTGGGTAACTTCTCCGTGACATTGACTGACTTAGAGGAAAGTGCGACCTATCATGTTCGGGCATACGCCACCAATTCTGCAGGAACTTGCTATGGTGAAGATGTGATTTTCACTACTCTGGATGTGATTACTTTTACCGTTAACGGTGTTTCTTTTGATATGGTTTACATCGATGGCGGTACCTTTACCATGGGTGCGACTGCGGAGCAGGGCAGTGACGCGGAAGATAATGAGAAACCGGCACACAGCGTTACGTTGAGCTGTTTCCACATAGGCAAGTTCGAGGTGACGCAGGAACTTTGGGAGGCAGTGATGGGCAGCAACCCGAGTCATTTCAAGAGTGACGACCTTCCGGTGGAATGTGTTAACTGGAATGGTTGTCAGACATTTATAAACAAACTGAACCAACTTTGCGCCGGGCAGCTTAATGGGAAGAAGTTCTCTTTGCCAACGGAGGCTCAGTGGGAGTACGCGGCACGTGGCGGAAACAAGAGCAGTCATTACAAGTACTGCGGAAGCGATGATATAGGTAGTATAGCGTGGTATGTGGAGAACAGCGGCGATGAGACCCATGCCGTCGGTACGAAGTCACCCAACGAGTTGGGACTTTACGATATGAGTGGCAGCGTGTGGGAGTGGTGTCAGGATTGGTATGGGGACTATAGCGGCGATTCACAGACAGATCCGACAGGACCTTTGTCTGGCGTTGTCCGCGTTTACCGTGGCGGCAGCTGGTGCAGCGATGCGATATACTGCCGTGTGTCGTACCGTATCAACGGCCCGCTCAGCTACAACTACAACAATCTGGGCCTCCGTCTTGCCCTTGTTCTTTAGTTTTCCAAAAGTCTATGTTGAGAAAGAGAATTTGATATGCCGTAGAGACCGGGTATGTCCCGTCTCTATGGCTACAAACCGCAAAAGACTTTGTGTCAAATCTTTAGCTTCTCGTAAAAATAATAAGTCGCGCGATTAGTGCTGTTAATTGGTGATTAATCAACGATGAAAATAAAATTTCGCGAGGTCGCGTGTCGTAAAAAACATTTTTTTACCTTTGCAGAAAATTATCTTATGAGAAAATTATTGCTTTTGTCAGTGATGTTGAACATCTCAGTCGTCTCGTTTTCGCAGGTATTTAAATCGAATGTCGCAGAGTCTGAACGAATCAAGAAAGATACATGCTATTATTGGTATCAGGGCGATGGCGATTTTGAGACTGTCGAAGATGCTGAGGACGACGCCGTCACGGGTCTGCTTGAAAGCATTAAGAAAAATTATAAGTCGAACATCGTGACAATCGGCAGCGACAATACACGCCTGCTGAACTACGTCTTCGAGACATTCAAGACTTTCATCGAGCAAAACATACAATACCTGACGCTGAAGTCGGGCGAGGCCAACAGCGTCTTCGCATACGTCAGCAAGGCCTCGTTCCGCGAGGCGTGCGTCGGGAGGAGAAGCGACATCGACTATTACATCCGCGTGGCTGACGCCGCGATGGACAAGGAAAACGTGGGCGACGCCCTGCGCTATTACTACATTGCGATGATGCTCTGCTGCTCCCATCCGGACGGCAACGATTTGATTGTCACGGATGAAGAGACTTCGCATGAGGTGAAGATGGTGAAATGGCTGTCGAACAAGATCGACGGCGACGAAGGGATACTCAGTTTGGTTAGGTTCATTGTCAAAAACTGGAAAGAGACCGACGACAAGGTCATCGCCGAACTTGATGTCTCAACGACGACAGACATCAAAATCAGCAACATAACTTTCAAATACAACAACGGTCGTTTCAACCAGACGTGCAACGTGTCGAACGGAAGGGCGGAGGTGGAACTGTTTAAAAATGAAGATGTTGTCAAAGACATTGACGTTGAGATAGACATGTCGTACGATGATGTGGAGTTTGAGGAGCCGGCGGCATACGCCATGATTAAGTTTCTGCGCAAGAAAGTGGGTTTCAGCAAAACCGGCAAGACCATCAACAGCCGCGGCAAGAACCGCCCGAAAGATGAAGTGTCTGGAGAAGCTCCGATTGTCAAGACTGACGGCGGCGACGGCGATTCCGTAGAGAAATATATGGTCGGCGATGATGCTTATCTGAAAAACATGAAGCTGATAGAAAACGCCGTCCGCCTCGGCGAATATGAGTCGGTACGTCACCTTTTCTCGCCTGAAGGCTATGAGTCCCTCATGAAGCTGAAGGGCTACGGCAAAGCGTCAATCATCGGCACGCCGGATTATAAGTTATTGGCTTTCAACGGCGAAGTGATATGCCGATGCCTTCCCATGAAGTTCGGCTTCAACAATATGACGTTCACACGCGATGTCGTTTTCCGTTTCGACAAAGAGACGAAAAAGGTGACATCGATAGCGTTCCGGCTTTCGGACACCGCCGAAAATGGCATTTTGGACAACAAAAACTGGAAGATCGACTCGCGACTTGTGCTGATAAATTTCCTTGAGGATTATCAGACGGCCTACGCGTTCAAACAACTTGAATATCTCGACAAGATCTTCTCCGACGACGCATTGATAATCGTGGGCCATGTCGTTGAAAGCAAACCTGTTACGCTAGAAGGGACGCATTACGGCAACAACACAAAGGTTGAACGCAACAAAAAGACGAAAGCGCAATATCTTCAGGATCTTGGGCGACAGTTCAGGAACAAGAACTACATCAACATTCATTTCACCGACATCGACGTGCACCGCGCCGCCGGTGAATACGAAGAAGTATTCGGTGTTCAAGTTAAACAGTATTATTATTCAGATACTTACAACGATGAGGGCTATCTCTTCCTCATGGTTGACCTCCGTGAGGAATTGCCGATTATCCATGTGCGGACATGGCAGCCCGGCAAGACCGATATCAAAGACTTGATAACATTGAAAGACGTTCTGTGAAATGCAGTTGTTTGGCTGTGAGATGTTTATAGGTTTCTTCTGAAAACCTCCGCTATGATGATCCCAGCCGCCATACTCGCGTTAAGTGACTCGGTCTCGCTTCCCTCGGATTTTGGGATGGTAATCGGACAGCTGACGTATGGCATCACGTTCTCCCTGATGCCGTGCGATTCGCTCCCGATGATGATAACCCCTTGATTGTCTTTAATTTGTGTTTGATAAAGATTCTTTCCATGCATCAAGGCGCCAAAAACGGGTGCTTTCACGTCTTTCAAAAAATCAACGATATTTGTCTTAGCAATCTGTGTTCTGAATATCGAACCCATCGTTGACTGTATCACTTTCGGCTGCCACGGGTCGGTCGTGTCTTCTGAAATGACGATTTTCTTTATTCCGAACCAGTCGGCAGTGCGGACGATTGTGCCGATGTTGCCGGGGTCGTTGATGCCGTCGAGCATCAGTATGAGTTCATCGTCAGTGTCTTTTGGTGTTATCCTGAACGGCGGAATCGCTGCTGTCGCGAAGATGCCAGGTGCTGTCACGAAATTGGTGATCTGCTCCATCTGCTTCGTGGTAATCACTTCGTAATCAGCGATTTTCTTTGCAGATGAGGCATTTTTCTCAACCCATTGCTCGGTGACGAGAATGTTGTTGATTCTGAATTTCGTTTTCAGAAGTTCCTCGACAAGCTTGTTGCCTTCAACTGCGAAAATTCCGAGTTCCCTGCGCCCTTTCGCCTGGCGCAGCGACTGCAATTCCTTTATGTCGTTCTTTGTTATTGCCATGATTAATCCTTAATTATCCGAAAAACCATAGAACCGCATGGCGGTTTCATATCAGTAAAAAGCCGGGGAAAACAAGTTTCTCCGGCCAAAATACAAAAAACCTTAATATGAAAAATCTTCAAATTTATTCGGCGAAAACCTCAAGTGCGATTTCGACCATCACATCTTTGTGGAGACGGATCTTCACATTGTGTTTGCCGACTTCCTTGATTGTGTTTTCGTCGAGCATGATCTGCTTGCGGTCGATCTCAATGCCTTTGGCTTCCTTGATTGCGTTAGCAATCTGGACGTTGTTGACTGAACCGTAGATCTTGCCTGTTTCGCCAGCCTTTGTAGGGATGCGAAGTGTGAGGCCTTCGAGGACTGCTGCAACGCCTTCGGCGTCTTTCTTAATCTTCTCGAGTTTGTAAGCCTGCTGACGTAAGTTCTCAGCGAGGACTTTGCGTGCTGATTCTGTGGCGAGGATTGCGAAACCCTGTGGAATCAAATAGTTACGTGCGTAACCAGGTTTAACGGTGACGATGTCGTTTTTGTAACCTAAATTTTTAACGTCTTGTGTAAGAATGATATCCATTGTCTTTCCTCCTCCTAATTATTTCAAACAATCAGCTAAATACGGCATCAAAGCAAGGTGACGGGCTCTCTTGATGGCCTGTGCGACTTTCCTCTGATATTTTGTTGATGTGCCTGTGATGCGGCGCGGCAAAATCTTGCCCTGTTCGTTCACGAATCTCAACAAGAAATCTGCATCTTTGTAATCGATGTATTTGATGCGGTTCTTCTTGAAGCGGCAGTATTTTTTCTTCTTTGTATCGACTGCAATTGGAGTCAAATATTTGATGTCTGTGTTAGGTTGTGCCATTTCTATCAAAATTTAATGTTAAACAATTAGTTGTTTGCCTGTGCTGCTTCCTGAGCTTTGCGGCGTTTCTTCTCGTTGTAAGCGACTGCGTGCTTGTCAAGTTTCACTGTGAGGAAACGGATGACGCGCTCATCACGCTTCAACTCTGTCTCAACTGTGTCAATAACATTACCTTCGGCCTTGTATTCAATCAACTGATAGAAGCCTGAAGATTTCTTTTGAATAGGATAGGCGAGCTTGCGCATTCCCCAGAAATCCTTGAATACGATCTCTGCTCCGTTGTCTGTGAGCAAAGTCTCGAACTTGCTGACCGCTTCCTTCATCTGTTCTTCAGATAAAACGGGAGTTAAAATGAAAACGGTTTCGTACTGATTCATAATTTAATTTGTTGATTATTAAATAATTATGTTAATAATGTTTGTATTTTTTTAACTTTGCAAAGGTACAAAAGTTTTTTAAACGTGCAACATGTTTTTACAAATTTTTTAACATTTCGTTGCAGATGAACTCCGCAGCCTTCCCGTCACCGAAAAATTCGGGGTAATTATGCGGCGGATTGCTGTCGAAAACGTTGTACGACTCAATGATTTTCGCTTCGTCGGCATCGGTGATGACAGCCGCTCCGCACTCAACAATCTCCCTCCATTCCGTCTCGCTTCTCAAAATGAGGCAGGGCTTTTGGAAGAAGAACGACTCTTTCTGAACTCCGCCTGAATCGGTGATGACCATCTTGGCGTGGCGCTCCAGCACAATCATGTCCAAGAATGATGCCGGCGGAAGTATCTTTATGTTTTTGTTTGTTGAAATCTGATTGAATAGTTTCTCGTCAAGATTGATTTTCAATAATTTGGCGGTTCTCGGATGTAATGGCAAAACGACTGATGCGCTTCCGGCAATCTTCAACAGCGCCCTGAAAATGGCATTGAGTCTCGCCGGCTGGTCGGTGTTGTTGTCTCTGTGAATCGTGCAGAGAATGTAGTCGTTGCCTTTAAGTCCTTCTTTGTCAAGAATTTGTGATTTTGAATCGGCTATTTGCGCAAAATGCTTGCTGTTGTCAAACATGACGTCACCGCAGTGATATATTCCCGGATTGTCGATGGTGAACTTCGGCTTGTTGTCTGGGTTAAACCCTTCATTTACAAGGTTCTTGTAACCTGTGGCTGTCGGCGAAAACAAAAGGGTGGAGCAGTGGTCGCAGCAAATCCTGTTGATTTCTTCCGGCATCGACTTGTTGAAAGAACGCAGTCCGGCTTCGATATGCGCAATCGGGACGTGGATTTTTGCCGCCGCGATTGCTCCTGCCAGTGTTGAGTTCGTGTCGCCATAAAGAACGATGCAGTCAGGTTTCTCCTTTATTAATATGTCTTCAATGCCTTCTGTCATTCTTGCTGTCTGAACGCCGTGTGACGCTGAGCCGACTCCTAAATTGTAGTCTGGCTGCGGGATGCCGAGTTCGTCAAAAAAGACCTGCGACATGTTTTCGTCGTAATGCTGTCCTGTGTGCACGATGACTTCATGCACTTCTTTGCTGAAATGTTCCTTTATGGCGCGGCTCAGTGCCGCCGCTTTGATGATCTGGGGTCTTGCCCCAATGACTGTTACTATCTTCATGTTTGTCTTGCGTATTCGTTTTGTCAGCTTCAGCTTTTTTGTTTTCAAATTTCATTTTGGTCAGCGAAGCTGTAATATCGGTTTTCTCCTATGATTAAATGGTCTAATACCTTGATGTTCAATATCTTACCGCAATCAATCACGTTTTTCGTCAGTTGTCTGTCCGTTTTGCTTGGCAGCATGCTGCCTGATGGATGATTATGGCATAACATAATTGCAGTCGCTTGATTTTCAATGGCAATCTTGAATATCTTCCTCGGGTCAGCGGATGCGCCGTTCAGCCCTCCGACTCCGATCTGCTCCATTTTTATCACGTTGTTTGCCGAGTTTAGAAGCATGATCCAGAACTGCTCGTGTGTCAAATCCGACATTCTCGCGTAAAAATACTCGAATGCCTCCGAACTGCTGTGTATCTCCGTCTGCCTCGCCGCTTCAGCGAAACGCCGCCGCCGTCCAAGCTCAAGCGCGGCTGCCACCGTCACTGCCTTTGCCTGCCCGATGCCTTTGTATTTCGTCAATTCATTGATACTCAACTGTGAAAGGCATATCAGGTTGTTTCCTACATCGTTCAGGATGTGCCTCGACAAATCGACAGCGGTCTCTTCCATGTTGCCCGAACCCAACAATATTGCGATGAGTTCGGCATCGCTCAACGCTTCTTTCCCTTTTTCGAGCATCTTCTCTCTCGGACGGTCGCCCATGGCCCAGCCTTTGATGCTTTTTGTGCTTTTTGCAAAAGATTTCATAAAAATAATTTTCCGCAAAGATACACAAAAATCATGACCTGCTGATGGCAAATGTCAAAAAAAAGCAGGAGACTACAGATGTCTTGTCTCCTGCTTTTTGTATTCTGTCTTGGAAGAATTATGCTAGTTTCGCTGAGAAATGTGCGAGTTTTGACTTTAAGTTGGCAGCTTTGTTGCGGTGGATGATACCACGTTTTGCCGTGCGGTCGATGACCTTGTACATTTCTGAAAGCTTTGCTTCTGCATCAGCTTTGCTTGTTAATTCTCTGAAGCTTCTGACTGCTGCGCGCATTGCTCTTGCATAGAAGCGGTTGTGTAAACGTCTTTCTTCTGTCTGACGGATTCTCTTCAACGACGATTTGTGATTTGCCATATTTTTTATATATTTTTATTTCTTTTTCTATTCTTCTTTTTCGAGCTGCAAAAATAGATATTTTTTGCATACGAAAAACATTTTTCTAAAATTTTTTTTCAACAGATTATTTCCGAGTTGTCACCTTTATTAATCACATCCTTTAGTGTGACTTCAATAAATGTGTTCCTTTCTAACCCTTTGGCCTTCAATCTCAACGGGATGTAATTCTCTCCGTAGCCTCGTGCCGTACCGTCGGCCATGATGCGTTCAATCAGCATTTTCTGCGGCTTGCCGAGCATCCGGTTGAAATATTTCAATTTGTTTTCAGCCGAAATCTGTCTGATGACTGCACTCCGCTCGGTCTTCACCGTCTCCGGGACCTGATTCGGCATCGCTGCTGCTTTCGTGCCGGTCCTCACCGAATATTTGAAGGTGTGGATGTGGCTGAATCCGATCTCTCTGCACAACTCCGCGCTTTCGGCGAAGTCTTCTTCCGTCTCGCCAGGGAAACCCACAATCACGTCCGTTGTGATGTTGAAATACGGAATCGCCGTCTTGATCCTGTCGCACATCTCCCTGAACTGCGCCGCCGTGTAATGACGGTGCATCTCGCGCAAGGTGTTCTCAGCTCCGCTCTGCAGGCAGATGTGCATGTGCGGCGCAAGCTTCGGGTTCTCAAACAACCTCAAGAAACGGTAGCTGAAGTTGTCGGGTTCAATCGACGAAATCCTGACCCTGAAGTCGCCGTCGATTTTCAGGATTCCTTCAATAAGCTGCTCGAAATTCACGTTTTCATATTGGTAACGCCCCATGTTCACGCCGGTCAGGACGATTTCCTTGAAGCCATGGTCAATAACCTGACGTATGTTGTCGTATATGTCTTTGTCGCAACGGCTTGTGGCTCTGCCTCTTACGTTCGGGATGATGCAATAGGAGCAGAAGTTGTTGCAGCCGTCGTGTATCTTTATCAGGCTTCTGGTGTGGAAGGTGTCGAAAGCCGGGCTGTAGCTGAAAAGGTCTTTGTCGAAGCCTTCAGGATCAACGGGTTCGCCTTTCATATAACTGTCGATAATGCTGAAAATGGCGTATTTCCTTTCGTTGTCGATGGCGAAGTTGATGACACCTGAGTCTAACATCTCCTGTTTCCTGTGGTTCACCATGCAGCCGGTCGCGGCGATGACAGCGGTGGGGTGGGAGCGTCTGATTTGGTTCAACGCCTGCCTGCATTTCTGGTCACTCTGGTTCGTCACAGTGCAAGTGTTGACAATGTAAATGTCGGCATCATCTTCATTTTCAACGATTTCGTAACCTGCCGCCTTGAACTGCGATGCCAACGCATCCGTCTCGTACAGGTTCACCCTGCAACCCAATGTCTTGAACGCAACCTTCACCACTTTCTACTTTATAAACTTTATAACTTTCTACTTTATAGCTCCACAAGCTCGCCTTCAATTGAAAGCTCTGTCGCGCTTGTCACCTTCACTGTGACAATCTGTCCGATGAGCTTCTTGTCGGTCGATCTGAAACGGATTACGATTTTGCCTTCCGTGTGTCCTGTCAGATAACCGTTTTTCCTGTCGCAGCCTGTGACGAGCATTTTCTGTGTCTTGCCTACAAGTCCTTGATTATAAACGAGAGAGTGCTTCATCAACTCGTTTGTCAGGATGTGATAACGCTCGCGTTTCTTCGATTTCGGGACGTCATCGGCCCACGTTGAAGCCACCGCGCCCGGGCGCACGCTGTACTGGGCAATGAATGCCATGTTATATTTGAATTCTTCCATCGCCTTGCGTGTGTTCTCGAATTCTTCTTCTGTCTCGCCCGTGAATCCGACGATGATGTCGGTGAATATCGTCGCTGTTGGAAGCAACCTTCTGATTGTCTGAATGATATGACGATACGCCTCAAGGTTGTGCTTGCGGTTCATCCTCTGGAGCATGGCATCATCACCCGACTGAATCGGGATGTGTATCTGTTTTGCCAGACATCTGTACTGCGATATGACTTCAATGACTTCGTCGCTCATGTCGCGTGGATGCGGTGAGGTGAAATAAACCCAGAACTCCTTGCCGCTCTCGTCGCCGTATTGCCCGACGCGTCTCAGCAACTCAGCGAAGTTAATCTCTTCGCCTTTCTTGTCGAGGCCGTACGAATTGACGTTCTGTCCGAGCAAAGTGATTGATTTATAGCCTTTGTCAACAAGACATTTCAGCTCCGCCAAGATTTCCTCCGACTTCCTTGAGACCTCGCGGCCTCTTGTGTAAGGCACGGCGCAATAGGTGCAGAACTTATTGCATCCGTTCTGAATCGGGATGAATGCCTCAAATTCAGACAGGTGATCCGGCTCGATGACCCAGAAACGGTCCATGTTTGCCGACGGATTGATCTGGTCGAAACGTTTTGGTGTCGGGTTATTAATATAAGGTGCGGTGAAATGAACTTGCTTGATCTGTCCGGCTGGAGCATTGCCGGTCGGTTGCTGTCCGTTGACCGGCACGAAGACTCCGTATTGCCTTATCATGTCGGGCAGGTCGGGGAGTTCGTTCATGGTGAAGACGAGGTCAAACAGTTTCACGAAACGCTCGCGGTCGGCGGGCAGGATGCAGCCTGAGACGAAGGTTATGCAGTTGTGGCTCGTCTTCATCTCGTTCCATTTCAATATGCGGCTATATACTTTGTCGATGCCTTTTTGTCTCACCGAGCATGCGATGACGCCTAAGATTGTGGCCTCTTCTTCCTTGTCGGTTTCGCTGAAACCCATTCCTTGCAGCACGGTCCTTACGCGTTCCGTGTCACTTCTGTTCATCTGACAGCCTAACGGCAGCAAAAAGTACTTCATCAGTTTGTAAAGTTCTTAAAGTTTGAAAGTTTATAAAGTCTGTAAAGTTCTTAAAGTCATTAAAATCAGTTGATTTTAAAGAAAATTAAAAACCGTGCAAAATTACAAAAATAAGTGGAAACCACATCAAATATTTCCTCAAATTCCGTTGTCGCGCTGTTTCGTGAAATTTGTGGCGGTTGCTAATATATCATCCCTGCGATGTCTCTCGCCACCTCGTTGTTTCCGAAATCAGGCATTTCTTTGATGCTTGCGCCGGTCAGGATGCGCTCCGTCTCCTCAATCAGCTCAGGCTCAAGTCCGTCGGAGGCTATTGAGATATTCTCGATGATGCCTTTTCCTTCGTTGATGTGCAAGTCGATTTCGGCAAGTCCCCACGGGAACTGTGCGCTTTTCTTCGCATGGAAATTGCGCCATTTGCCGAAAAGATATTCGTCGCTGGCGAAGATGTCTCTGGTTTTCAAGACATTGCTCGTCAGTAAATCATTGAAATCAACAATCTCAGGCTTTATTTCATAGACTTGCTCGAACGCTTTTGTGAGGTGTGGAATGATGGCGTCTGAGGTGATGTCAACGACTTCGGAGAGGTTTATGATTCTGCTCGCCACTGATTTCACGCCGTGTTTCTGCAGTTTCGCCGGATTGACTTTTAGGTATTTCGTCAGCTTTTCGGTGTCGGTCTTTATCAGGATCGTGCCGTGATGAAGCCGTCGTTCTTTGTAGAATCCGAATGCGTTTCCCGAGAACTTGCGGCCATCATAAGTGAGGTCGTTCCTGCCTGATATTTCTGTCTCCAAGCCTAAGAAACCCAATGCTGTCTGTATGACTTCAAGCTGTTTCCTGACATCATAATGTTTTTTATGCGCCACGAAGGAGAAATTCAGATTTCCGAGGTCGTGATAAACCGCGCCGCCGCCTGTCCTGCGCCGTGCCGCATGTCCGCCTTCCGAAAGCAGCATGTCAACGTTGCACTCCGTGAATGGATTCTGGTTGTACCCGTAAACGACAGTCTGATGGTTCTTCCAGAGAAACATTGTCACAGTGTCGTCGTCGTCGTCGTTCAAGAGTGAACTTTCAACAGCAAGGTTTAAAAATGGATTGTATTGATTGCCAATGATGATTTGCGTTTTATAACTCATAGATTATTTCCCGATAATATAACCGATGCCGAATTGTATGCAGATGTTCTTGTTGCTGCCTTCGTATTTCATGGCATCCGTAAGCCCGAAATATACGCGTAGGCTGACCAAAAAGTCGTTTCCCTGTGAGATGTTGTTGGTATATATTCCTGCCAATATGCCACAGTCGAAGACGTTGTAGTCGGCGGGGCTGAGTTTTGATGATACCCAGCTCTCGTTCCCGACTTTGTGCTTCTCTTTTCCGCCAAGGCAGAACCCAATCTGCGGGCCGATTTCAAGGCCGAGAATGTCGTTGAAATAGTACTGATAAACAACAGGTATTGCGATGTAATGCAGATGAAGCTTGTCGTAAGTCTTGATTTTGGTGTCAGTTGTCTCGACGGTTATGTCGGCGCTCATCCCGCCGGTGGTGTAAAGCAGCTCGGCCGACAGGCTGCTGTTCCCCGGTATGTTGTATTTGCTTCCGACGCCAGCCGTGAGTCCGAGTTCGAGACCTGACTCGGTGATGCCGCTTATCGTAGTCATGTTCAGACCGGCTCTCAATCCGAAGTTGAGGTTGTCGGCGAAATTTTGCGCGTTCACCTCAATCCCGAATGTGACAGCGAGAATCATCATGAGGAAGGTCCTCAGGTTTCCTCTGAAATTCTTCTTTGTATGTGAAACATAATTCAGCATCAGTTGTTTATATACAAAAATCAGAAAACAAACGTCATCGCTTTAAGCTAAAACCTCTGTCTTCTGAAATTCAACATTCAAAAACCTTGTAGTCTCTCCGGGATTTGAACCCGAGTTACCAGGATGAAAACCTGACGTCCTAACCAGACTAGACGAAGAGACCCCTTTGTTTCCCGAGTTTGGTTCGAAACCATCCCACTCTCAAAACTTCTCTCTCAATACTTTATTTGTAGTCTCTCCGGGATTTGAACCCGAGTTACCAGGATGAAAACCTGACGTCCTAACCAGACTAGACGAAGAGACCGCCGTTTTTTTTGGTGCTGCAAAAGTACAACTTTTTTAAATACAAAAAACAAAAAAATAAAAAATTTATTAAAGCATTGAGAAACAACTACTTGTAATGTTTGTATCTCTGATTTTATTCAAAAGTGAGTGAGATTTGGAACGTATTGTTACGTAATCTGTCGAAGCTGCTGTCCAAAATCTGGTTTTCCTTGTCTAAGACATTAAGCAGTCCCCAGCCCATTTTCAACTCGATTCCGAACTTGAAATAGCTGTTGTAGAAGTCAACGCCGGCGCCTATCTCCGCGGCGATGTCAAAAAGTTTTGTTTTGACTTTGATAATCTGGTTCTCATCAGATTTGTTGGTGTTTTTCCTGCCAGTCGCATCAAATCTGAAGTTCGCGCCGCCGATGACGTATGCCGCGAAGTTGTTGAATCTCTTTGACTTGTATTTGACATTCAGTGGTAGTTCGATGATAACAGCGTCCCACATCGCGTTTGTGGATTTAATCAGATAGAAGCCATTGTCGGTTTTGGGGCTGTTGACAAGGCTGTCGCTGTACATGTAGTATTGAAGGTCGCGGCGGCCGAAACTCAATGTCGGCGTGAGCCGGAGGTCGAAGTATTTGCCGAGACGCAGGTTGCCGACGATGCCGACGGAGAATCCCGGTGATGGCACTGATGCCACGCCAGCGACATAATAGGTGTAGCCGTCGTGCCAGTTTTCATCCCATGAGTTGTTCGACTGGTCGCTGCTGTATGCAATGGTCTGATAGTCTTTGATATAGTCAACGTTGAATGACATTTGGTTGAAACCGAGGATGAATCCGAAATGGTACGGCTGGTTGTCGTAATTCGGGAGGTTGCTCGGGCCTTTGCGTTGTGCAATGGCACTTTGCGGCAGCAGGCAAATCAATAGCAATGCTGCAACGATAGACTTTTTATATTTTGACAATGTTGATTTCATGGGTGGTATAACGCAGAAGTGTTTGTGTTATTGTATTTTTTCCGTCTCTTTTAAAAGTCTTTCCTTGCTGACCGGAACCGCACCGATTTCTTCGCAGACGAGACCGCCGGCAAGGTTGGAGATTGTCGCTATGTCGTATGCATCTTGCTGGCAGATGAGGCAAAGCATCGCTGTACCTAAGACGGTGTCGCCGGCACCTGAGACATCGGCGATTTTCCTCAGATGCGCGGGGATGTGCCAGTGCCTTCTCTCATGGCCGTTGTCTTCCTGAATCAAAACACCCCGCTCCGACAACGTGCTCATCACAAAACGGCAGTTCAGCTTGTCTTGCAATGCATTCACACCTATTAATATATTGTCGATAGTGTCGGTCGGAAATTCAACGTTGATGCCTTCCTTAAGTTCTTTGAGATTCGGCTTGAAGAACGTGCAGTTCTTATATGCAAGGAAGTTGTTTTTCTTCGGGTCAACGCCGACAGGGATGCCTCTCTCGTTGGCGGCTTTGATCGTGAACTTGATGATGTCTTCCGTCAGCACGCCTTTGTTGTAGTCTTGCAGAATGATGCCGTCGATTTTTTCGGTTTTGAGAATGCTCTCAATCTTTCCGCAAAGCATAACGCTCTCGTTATCAGTGAGATTAAAGGTGTCTTCATCGTCAACTCTCAGCATCTGCGCGTTGTTGCCGATGATGCGGTATTTTGCCGTCGTACGCCTGTCGTCACTTTTTATGATCCCTGCTTGCGACATCTTGTGCTGCTCCAGCAGGTCGAAAAAATCGTTGGATTTGTTGTCATCGCCGACCACCGAGCAAAGTACCGGCTCCGCACCGAGTGCCTTGATGTTCTGCGCCACATTCGCCGCACCACCGAGACGCATGAAGCGTTCTTTAACGGCCACAATGGGCACCGGAGCCTCGGGTGAGATGCGCTCGACCTTACCGGTAAGGTAAAGGTCGAGCATCACGTCACCTACTATCATGATTCTCTTGCTGTTAAAAGAATCAAATAGTTCAGCTGTCTTTCCTCTTTGCATTGTTATTTCAGTTTCGCCAACGCCTCTTTTATGCGCTTGGCAGCTTCTATGAGCTTGTCTTCCGATGTGGCGTAAGAGAGTCTGATGCAGTCGTCGTTGCCGAACGCGCCGCCGGCCACGCAAGCCACGTGTGCGTTATAAAGCAGATACATGCACAGGTCGTCGCTGTTCTTGATGACAGTCGTGCCGTCACTCTTGCCATAATACGACTTCACTTCCGGGAACATATAAAACGCTCCGGCCGGCATGCTCAGCTTGATGCCAGGGATGGCTGTCAGCAGACCGTAGAAGGTGTCGCGACGATGTCTGAAGGCTTTGATCATGGCACTGACTTCCTCTGAGTTTTCAGGGCTGAGTTCCATGGCTTTCAGTGCGGCTGCCTGCGCGATGGTGCAGATTCCCGATGTGTATTGCCCCTGAATCTTGTTGCACGCGCCGACAATCTCTTTCGGGGCGGCGATGTAGCCGATTCTCCATCCTGTCATGGCATAACCTTTCGCCACGCCGTTCACTATCACGAGACGGTTTCTCAACTCGGTGAACTGTCCCATCGACTCATGCTTGTGTTCGTACTGGATGAACTCATAAATCTCGTCGGAGATGATGATGATTTCAGGGTGTTTCTTGAAGACTTCAACGAGCGACACGAGCTCTTCTTTCGTGTAAACGGAACCGCTCGGGTTGCACGGAGTGCTGAAAATGAACGCCTTGGTGTTTGACGTGATGGCTTCCTCAAGCTGTTTCGCGTCGATCTTGAAGTTCTGTTTGGCCGTTGTCTTGATGAAGACTGGCGTGCCGTTGGCGAGTTTCACCATTTCAGGGTACGAGACCCAGAACGGTGCCGGTATTATCACCTCGTCACCTTCGTCGAGGATGGCGAGGAACACGTTGGTTATTGCCTGCTTCGCGCCGTTCGACACGATGATGTCGGCATCAGTGTAGTCAAGACCGTTGTCACGTCTCAGTTTCTCGGCTATGGCCTTGCGCAACGCCGGCGTGCCGGGGACAGGCGGATAATGCGTGTCGTTGTTGTTGATGGCGGCGATGCCGGCCTGCTTCGCACTTTCCGGCGTGTTGAAATCCGGCTCGCCAATGCTCAACGAGATGATGTCGATGCCTTGGGCCTTCAATTCACGGCTTTTTTGTGTCATTTTCAACGTGGCTGATTCGGCCATGTTAATCACTCTTTTCGATAAGATGGTTGATTCCATAATGAATTTATCCTTTAATTTATTATAATTTGTTAATAATCAATATTTTAATTGGTTGCAGCGATAATGCCGTACAATTCGCAAAGTTAATTATTTTTATGTTTCTAAAACTTTTGTTTGAAAAAAATAAGTTTGGTACAAAATATTGACTAATTTTGCAGAATATTATTGAAAAAATGAATACACTTACTTGGGTTATTTTGGTTGTCGTCGTCTTGATTTTTGTCGGCGGAATGATTATGACGAGAAAGGATGACGATGCGAAGAGGAGTCTCGGAAATGGAGTAAACGATATGATTTGCAAAAATGAAGATGTTGATAATCTGAAGGTTGTCTCGTATAAAGTTGTCATTCCATTGCGTATTCAGGCTTGCGAGAGACTCTTGCTCTACCTCGAAAGGATTAAGTTTTCGATTTTGGTGAAAAGGGTCTTTGTCCCAGGCATGTCGCGCGATGATTTCCAGCTCTCGCTTATCCAGAATGTGCAGGACGAATTTGAACATAATCTTGCCCAGCGTTTGTATGTCGCTGAGGATACATGGCAGCTCGTGAATCTCGCAAAAGAGGAGGTGCTTCAAAATGTCAATGCGGCTTTTAACGAAGATACAAGCTCTGATGTGGCATCTGTTGCCTTGATTATCAGTGCGTTTCAAAATCCTATGGCGGAAAAGGCAATACTTGGTCTGAAGATGGAGTTTGATTCTTTTTTAGTATGAAAATAAAATGATGAAAATATGAAAGTCGAGTTTTCAGCTGCACAGATTGCAGCAATGTTGGGCGGGAAAATAGATGGCGACCCTGAAACCAGGGTCAGCAATGTGGCACGTATCGAAGACGGAGCCCCGGGAATGTTGAGTTTCCTGGCGAACCCTAAATATATTCACTACATTTACGAGACAAGGTCTTCGATAGTCTTGGTCAATGCTGATTTTACGCCTGCGGCCCCAGTTAAGGCGACGATGATTCGCGTGCCTGATGCGTATGAGGCTTTCGCCCAGCTGCTCGCTGTTTATCAAGAATATACGAATAACAAAGTCGGTGTCTCCGAACTCGCTTACATCTCGGATGATGCCGAATATGGCGAGAATTGTTATATTGGAGAGTTCGCTTTTATTGGAAACAGAGTGAGGCTGGGGAAGAATGTTAAGGTCTATCCACAGGTTTATGTGGGCGATGACGCGGTGATCGGCGATGGCACCGTCCTTTATCCTGGCGTGAAGTTGTACGCCATGACGCATGTCGGGAAGAATTGTATCGTCCACGCAGGTGCCGTCCTCGGTGCCGATGGCTTTGGCTTCGCCCCGCAACCCGACGGGACATACAAGAAAGTCCCTCAGATTGGCAATGTGTTTGTCGGTGACAACGTTGAAATCGGCGCGAACACGACAATCGACCGCTCCACTATGGAATCGACAAAGATTCACAACGGCGTGAAACTTGATAATCTTATCCAAATAGCTCATAATGTTGAACTTGGCGAAAACACCGCCATTGCCGCACAATCAGGCATCGCAGGGTCAACGCATGTCGGAAAGAATTGCGTCATCGCCGGACAGGTCGGTATATCCGGCCATCTCCAGATAGCCGACAGAACTACGTTCGGCCCACAGTCGGGCGTCATGAGTAACGTCAGAGAGCCAGGGAAGGCGTTGATGGGATACCCCGCTTACGACTATAAGACTTACATGAAAGACACTGTCAGGCAGCGTCATGTCGCGGAACTTGAAACGCGCATCGCGGAGCTTGAGAAAAAACTTGAAACTTTGTTGTCGAAGTAAGGAATAAATTAGTATTTTTGCGCCATATTTATGTATTTCGAAAATATCTATGGTGGAAAAACAACATACGATAGCTAAGAGCGTGAGTATCAGTGGGACAGGCCTTCATACCGGTCAGAATGGGGTACTCACGTTCCATCCGGCTGAACAGAACCACGGCATAAAATTCAGAAGAATTGATTTAGATGGGCAACCTGTTGTCGATGCACTCGTGAAAAATGTGGTTGACACTTCACGTGGGACGACAATCGCACAGAATGGCGTGAAGGTTTATACTATCGAGCATATCATGGCGGCTTTAAGAGGCTTGAATATAGACAACGTCCTCATTGATATAAACTGTGAGGAGCCTCCGATTCTTGACGGCAGTTCCAAAGCAGTGATTGACGTTTTGAAAGAAGCTGGTGCCGTTGAACAAGATGCTGAACGTAAATGCTTGAAAATTAGAAAGAAAATAGTTTATACTCATCCGAAAGTTGGCTGTAAACTGATGGTTGAACCAGCCGACAAGTTCTCTGTTGACGTGAAAGTTGACTATAACTCACAGGTTCTTAACGTCCAGGAAGCTCATCTTCATGATATAAGTGAATTTGAAAACGATTTCGCCCCGTGCCGTACTTTCGTGTTTTTCCAGGAACTTGAGATGTTGCTCAACTATAATCTGATAAAAGGCGGTGACTTGTCAAATGCAATTGTGTTCGTCGAGAAACAGGTCTCTGAAGACGACCTGCGACGTGTCGCTTCGCTTTTCCATAAAGATATGGTCAGTGTTCATGAGGGCGGAATCCTTAACAATGCCACGCTTCGTTTTGAAAACGAACCGGCGCGTCACAAACTGCTCGACCTCCTTGGTGATATGACTTTGCTCGGAATGCCGATAATTGGAAGGGTAACTGCTTACAAACCAGGGCATTTCGCAAACACGGAGTTCGTGAAGCAGATTGTAAAAGAAATGGGATTGTAAAATTTTTCTGATGAATATTAAAAGTCCGGGTGCGTCATCGCATTCGGATTTTTTTGTAAATGTCATCGAGAAATTTCCCGACAGCTTGATATGAAAATCCGGCTGATACAATGTCTCTCAATGTGTTAGAGTCGTAATCGCTGAATTTATTCATCATGATCTGTATCGCGTCAGCCAAAGCTCCCGAATCTCCCGGTGGGACAAGCAAGCCGTTGCTTTCATTTACTATCTCTGGAATTCCACCGACACTGGTGCTCACGACCGGCAGCCCGCACGCAAACGCCTCGAGAATCACAACGGGCATATTTTCGTAATTGCTGGAAAGAACCAGAAAGTCGCCCCCCGCAAGTTCATCGGCAAGTGCCTGACCTTGCAGAAGTCCGGTGAAGATGATGTTTTCATGGTTTAGCTTTAAAAAGGCATACTGTTTCAAAGTCTCAAAATCAATGCCTTCGCCTATGAGAACGCATTGATACTCAATGTTTCTGTTCTCAAGAATAGCCAAGGCGTCAACAAGTCCGCTGATGTTTTTCGACTTGTCTTCAAAGCAGGAGATGTGAATAATCTTGGTTTTTGCGTTGTGTTTTTCAACCGGTTTGAAAATATTTGCATCAACTACATTCGGCAGGACAATATAGTTTTTGTTCTTTAACCCGTGACTTTGCATCGCTTTCGCGAGATTTCTCGTCACGGTTGTCAACGTCTCTGCATTTCTTGCAACAATTCTCGTCGCGGTTTTTCTCAGGAAGCCGTTGAAATCGTTTCCAGGCAGATAGCGCGACCAATGTTCGGTAATAATATAAGGTGTGCCATGAACGATTTTCTGCCAAAGCGCAACCACGCCACATCGTGTCAGTACATGGACATGAATGATGTCGGGTTTTCCTAATAGTTTGAATGCTAATGAGTTGGCTTTTAAAAACCTGAACAAAGAGACGATTCTTGATTTCGGTTTCTTGTAATAAACCCTGACGGTTTCAACGTTGTTTTCGTTTGTTTTTACAATATCGAATTTCCTTGCAGGCGTCTCGTCGGCGTGAACGTAAACAACGCTTATGTCGTTGTGCAATGCCGCCGCCTCCGCATGACGTTGCACGAACAGGCCAAACATCGGGTCGTATCTGTGCGGATACCACCGCGCAAGAAATATGATATGTTGTCTTCCTCCGACCACGCGAAAAGGCTTTATCTCATGTCGATTATCTCTGCACCCGGATAATCTTCTTCGTTGAAAATGAAGAAGTTATCTGGTAAAATCTGGTTCGTGATAAATTTTGTTATGCTATAAACAAATTCGCTTCCGTTGTTGTCGAAAAGATGAACTTCCTTGAGGTTCATGGTCTTTGTTTCGGCAACGACCACGAGTTTGTTGAAATTCTCGTCTTTTTCTTTTGGAGTTACCTCGATTGTCGTTTTTGACGGGTCGCTGCCAGGAAGGAATTTCGCGTTGATGTTGTCATAATACGAATTGATGACTGACAATGGGGAGCCGCCGTCTTCAGAATCAACGGAGCTTACCATGACTTCCTGTGAATCTGGCATATAAGTCCACAGTGTCGAACCGTTACAAATCATTTCCTGACCGGCGATGTTCAGCTTGTACGAATCGCCTTGCAGGTGGCCTGTTCCTGTCATCAGCTCATCAATGCCGGCTGTTGTGTTTATCATCTGATAATCAAAGGCTATTTCGATGTTGTCGTAAGCCTTAAGCTTGTCAACTGCCGCTTTGAAAACCTGTTCTGCGTTTTGGGCGAAGGTGTTTGTCGCCAATGTTAAGATGCTGATTATAAGCATTAAATGTTTTCTCATAATACACCGTTATTTTTAATGTTATCTTCTAAATTTAAATCTTTCAAAAACTGTTCGAGTGCGAATTCCGTTGCGACTTTTACTTCGCGTTGTTTGCTGCCTGCGAACGGCCCGACGATGCCGGCTTTCTCGAGCTGGTCGATGATTCTGCCGGCCCTGTTGTATCCGAGTTTCAGTTTGCGCTGAAGCATTGAGGTCGAGCCTTGCTGTGTCTGGACGATGATTCTCGCGGCGTCTTCAAACAACGGGTCGCGTTCGTTGGGGTCTGTCATCTCTTTCGATGAGCCGCCGTCTTCCTGCTCATCAGGGCAGTCGGGGAGGAGGAACGCCTCTGGATACCCGCGCTGGTCGCCGATGTAGTCGCATATCGCCTCGACCTCCGGCGTGTCGATGAACGGGCATTGCAGACGGACGAAATCGTTGCCTGTCGAGATGAGCATGTCGCCGCGGCCCACCAGCTGGTCGGCTCCGTTGCTGTCGAGGATCGTCATGGAGTCAATGCGTGAGAACACGCGGAAGGCGATACGCCCCGGGAAGTTCGCCTTGATCAGACCGGTGATGACGTTGACGGAAGGACGCTGCGTAGCTATGATGATATGTATGCCGATGGCACGGGCCAGCTGCGCGAGACGTGTTATCGGCGTCTCGACTTCCTTGCCGGCAGTGATGATAAGGTCGGCGAACTCATCAATGACAAGCACGATGTACGGCATGAAGTGATGCCCGTCGTACGGGTTCAGCTTGCGGCTGATGAATTTCGCGTTGTATTCCTTGATGTTACGGACACCGGCATCCTTGAGAAGTTCATAACGGTTGTCCATTTCAATACACAGTGAGTTGAGTGTCCTGACTACATTCTTAACATTCGTGATGATAGCCTCCTCTGCATCAGGCAGCTTCGCGAGATAATGACGCTCGATCTTCTGGTATAAACTCAACTCGACTTTCTTGGGGTCAACAAGCACGAACTTCAGTTCCGACGGATGTTTGCAGTAGAGTAGGGAGGCTATTATCGCGTTGATGCCCACCGACTTACCTTGACCTGTCGCGCCGGCCATAAGGATGTGTGGCATCTTCGTGAGGTCGGCCACGTAGCTCTCGTTGGTGATTGTCTTGCCGATTCCGAAAGGCAACTCGTAACTGCTTTTCTGGAATTTTTCCGAACTGATGATGGAACGCATCGAGACAATCTGCGGCTTCTGGTTTGGCACCTCAATGCCGACAGTGCCTTTGCCAGGGATCGGCGCGATGATACGGATGCCTATCGCCGAAAGACAAAGCGCGATGTCGTCCTGCAATCCTTTTATCTTTGAAATCCTGACACCCGCCGCAGGCACAATCTCATACAATGTGACTGTCGGTCCGATGGTCGCCTTGATCTTGTCGATGGTTATTGAATAGTTTTTCAGTGTCTCAACGATGCGGTTCTTGTTGGCCTCCAACTCGTCGCGGTCAACGACAGCGGTGCCGTCACCATAGTCTTTCAACAGGTCAAGCGGAGGGAGCTTGTAGGTCGAAAGCTCAAACTTCGGGTCATACAACGTGTCAAGACCGAAATGCTCGCCATTTTCCTCAACTTGCTTCTCCTCTTGATTTTCAGTGATTTCCATCGAGATGTCATCGGTCTTGTCCTCACTTGGGACTTCCGCAATCACATCTGTGTCTTCATCGGATTCATCAGATTCCTCAATGGATTCCTCTTTGACAAACACATCTTCCTCCGAAACCTCGTTTTCGTCAGATAAATCTATTTCGTTGACTTTCGGTGTGTCTTCTTCTTTTTCTTGTAATTCTGTCTTCTTAATCACTTGAATCTCAATGTCTTCTTCCTCATCATCGTCATCATTTAATTCAAGTTCAACTTCCTGCGGCTTTTCTGCGGATTCATAATTGGTTTGTCCCGAGATGACATCTTCGTCATCACATTCGGTGTCGTTGTCTGCTTCATCTTCATTTTCAACGGGTTCTTTTTTCCTCTTCAGGAAATCAAATTTGATGTCGAATGTAAAAATAACGTATGTTATCGCGCTGAAAATCAGCAATAAAACAATTCCTACAGTGCCGATGTATGGATAAAGGTAGTCGTCAAACAATGTCGAGCCGAATCTTCCGATGAAGATGTTGTGATCTGGATTATTTGTGTTGAGAATCAACGCCATAAATAGTGGAATCCAAATCAGGAACACCATCGCGTATTTCCAGAGCGTCCAGCCGCTTATTTCTATCTTTTTGAAAATCAGCTTGATGCTGAAATAGAACCACAGGAAGAGAAGATAGATTGTTCCGATGCCGAACATCTCTTCGCTCATGAATGTCCCGATTTTGGCTATGAACTCGCCGGTTTCTTTGGTGTCGGCGATGCCGAAATACCTCCTCGCGTATGCGATGAGGAAAAACAATCCGACTATGACAAGGAATATGCCTGTGCAGATTCTGCCTCTGCCGTCAGATTCTTTCTTGCGTTTGGCGACTGTGTTTGAGTTTTTTTTCGCCGTCTTATGTGCATCAGCGTTGCCTTTTGAACCACCTTTTTTCGTTGTCGTCTTTTCCGGCAATTCCTTTGGCTCTGCCGCTGGAGTCCTTAATCTATTCTTGTTTTCTACCATTACTCATTATTTTGGAAAATGAAAAAATCTGTTCCAACGGAACTTTCCTGAACGTGGGTCGTTTGATAACCAAATACATAGCGGTTTGCCTACGATGTGGTCAACCGGAACGTAACCCCAGAAACGCGAGTCTTGCGAGTTGTGTCTGTTGTCGCCCATCATCCAGTAATAGTCCATTCCGAAGGTATATTCATTTGTTTCTTTTCCGTTGATAAATATCTTTCCGTCCTTGACAATCAGAGTGTTATGCTCGTAAGCCGTGATGCAACGCGAATAAAGCGCGATGTTCTCAGGGGTGAGTTGTACTGTGGCACCTTCCTGCGGTATCACGATAGGGCCGAAGTTATCGACATTCCATCTGAAATGAAGTGTGTCGTTCGGGAATATCTCCTGTGAGACCTCCGTTCCGGCCGGCGCACAGACCTTGGTCACTTCAGTGACAAACGGCTGTTTTGCAAACTCTTCTGCTGTCTTCGCGTTCATGTTGAGCACAAACTCATTCGGAACAGGTGTCCTGTAGCCTTCCGTGATGTCGAATTTGTCAAGCACTTTCTGGCTTATCCCGGTCCCGTTGATTTTGACGAGATAATTGTGTTGCATGTGCTCTGGCTGATAACCGATTTCGTCATTGATATATACAACGCCATCAATGATTTGCAGTTTGTCGCCTGGCATTCCGATAAGGCGCTTGACGTAGTTCTCGCGCTTGTCAACCGGACGTGTTATGATGTTGCCGAACTGTACTTTGTTGTTGTTTACATAATCTTTTCCGTAAGCCCTGACAAGCTGATAATATGTCACATTGCTTTGATAGACCTCGCTCAAGGTGTCGCCTGCCGGGAAATTGAAGACGATGGGGTCATTGCGTTTTATCTTTGAGAAGCCGGGCAGCCTGTGGTATCCAATCTGTGGGTGCTCGAAATACGACTTGGCTGTCTTTGACCAAGGTAAAGTGTTGTGTACGAATGGCATGGCTAACGGTGTGTTCGGAATACGCGGCCCGTAGCCGATCTTGCTTACCATCAGATGGTCGCCTGTCATGAGCGTGCCTTCCATACTCGATGACGGGATTTTATAGGCTTCGAAGACAAAAGTCCTGACGATGAACGCCGCGACGACAGCCCAAAGTATTGCGTCAAGCCAGTCGCGGACCCATCCTTTCGCAGGCCTGACTGTCGTCTTCGGGTCAAGGTATTTAAGATCTTTCCTGCTCAATATCGGGAAATAAATGTATGGAAAAAGTGCCGCGGCAATGATTTCACCGAAATCATATCTTGCAAAGCATTTTGCTAATTCTATGAACATCAACATTATGATGAATGTGTTCAGATATGGGAAAAGCAGCAGCAGATAGCACCACCATTTGTTCCATCCGATGATTTTGGCGAGAATATGCAGGTTGTAATAAGGCACGAACGTCAATGAGCGTTTGTATCCTGCTTTCTCAAAAAATGACGGACACGCCATCGTGAACACTGAAAAAACCAGCGGTAGAAGTATGATTGTCAAAAACATATTCATTTTGCAAATTGTTTGTTGTTCTATTTCTTTAATCTTTAATCTTTAATCTTTAATCTTTTAACTAATACATGAGGTCTTCCATCGTGAAGACGCCTTTTCTGTTTCTCAGAAATTCCGCTGCGATGACCGCACCGGTGGCGAAACCTTTGCGGCTGAATGCCTCGTGGCTCAGACTGATTCTGTCACATGCCGACTCCGCTGTTATCTCATGAATGCCGAAGATCTCTCCTTTACGTATTGCATTGACTCTTAATGTTTTGTCTTCGTCAATGTCAAGTTTCCAGCCATCGTAGTTGCTGTTGTTCGCTATGATGTCGTCGGCGAGTTTCACGGCGGTGCCACTTGGCTTGTCGAGCTTGTGAATATGATGTGTTTCTGCTATTTCTAATTTATAATCAAACTGTTGGGCGAATTTCGCCATCTGTTTGTTGAGGCTGAACACGAAATTCATGCCGATGCTGAAATTCGGGGCGTAAAACAGGGAATGCCCCTCGTCGTCGCATCTTTTCTTAATCTCATCAAGAGTGTCGTACCAGCCGGTCGTTCCGACAACAACCGGTATGTTGATGTCGAAGCATTTGTTAATGTTAGCGACCACCGTTGCCGGCGTGCTGAACTCAATCACGACATCGCATTTCGATATGTCTTCTTTGTTTCGATTCCATTCCTCCTCAGTATCAATGCGATGAAAAACCTCATGACCACGGGATATGGCAATCTGCTCAACCTCGTGCCCCATTCTTCCATAGCCTAATATTACAATCTTCATCTTTAAAAATTTAATCTCACGCTGATTCCGGCTGTGCCGATTCCATTCCCGTAGCCGTATGCGCAATCGTTGAATGACGGCTCCCACTTCGGCTCAACTTTCATTGTCAGGTTATCGTCTATTTCGTAATAAAAAAAGTACGCATCAACGCTGGCGTCAATGATTTGCACCACGTACCACGCTGCCATTATTATCCAACTCAGCTCCATGTTTCTGCGGTAATAGTCGCGCAGTGTGATGAGGTTCTCATTGGTGTATTTTCCTGCTTCAGTCTTGGCTTTCTCGCTGACGTCGGTTTTTATGCCGGTCTTGAAGTCGTAAGCGTCACGGTAGAGCCTGTAATCGTTGCCGTTGGATATGGCGAAGTATCCTGTGGCGGCGAAACCTGCATAGACAATCGGCATTTTCCAGTATTTCCTGTTGTAAGCCTGTCCTGCTCCGGGTATCAGTGCGAGCCATGTTGCGGTCTTCGGGTCATGTTTCCCTGTGTGTAGCGGGGCATCGTCTTTCTTGTCTTTCTTCGAATCCCATTCCGGAACTTTTATCAGTAATGGTGCATTTTCCGATACCGGACTCACGGCCATATCTTGGGCCATAAGCTCTGGAATCAGCATCAAAAATGACAAAAGAACCAATAAGTGCTTCATGATCAATTGTTTTTACTGATAAAATCAAGCAGCCGGTCAAATTCCTGGTCGTTCTTGAAACTTATGGTCAGGCTGCCTTTGCCTCGGCTGTTACGGCTGACTTTCACATTCATGTTCAATGATTTGGAAATGTTATCAGCTTTAATCCTGAAGTTTTCAGGCACGATGTCTTTCTGTCTTTTGACGCCTTTGACAGAGGTCTTGTTGTTTGCGTTTCTGACTAAGCTTTCGACTTGGCGGACGTTGAGGCCTTCGTCGATTATCTTCTTGAGTATCAGCAGTTGTTCTTTCTTGTCCTCGATGCTGATTATTGCTCTGGCGTGCCCCATTGTGATGAAGCCGTCGCGAAGGGCGAGCTGTATCTCTTCGGGCAGCTTGAGTAGTCTCAGGAAGTTGGTGACTGTCGAGCGGTCTTTGCCGACTTTCTCGCTCAGTTGGTCTTGTGTGAGTTGGCATTCTTCGATGAGGCGCTGGTACGACAATGCCACTTCTATGGCGTTGAGGCTTTCGCGGTGGATGTTCTCGATGAGTGCCATCTCAAGCATCTGCTCGTCGTTTGCCACGCGGATGAATACCGGTATTTTCTTCATTCCGGCGAGCCTTGATGCGCGGAGGCGGCGTTCGCCAGAGATGAGTTGGTATTTGTCGTAGCCCATCTTCCTGACCGTAACTGGTTGAATGACACCGTGTTGCTTTATTGATTCCGACAGTTCCTGAAGTGCTGTCTCGTCGAAGTCGTTACGCGGCTGGAATGGGTTCGTCTCTATTTTGTCGATGTCAAGTTCCGCGATGGCACCGGCCACATAGTTGCCGGAGATGTCGGCGGAGGTGATGTCGGTGTCGGGGCTTTGGAGTATTGCGTCGAGACCGCGTCCGAGGCCTCTCTTTTTGTTATTGTTTGTCGTCATTGTCAATGTTGTTGCGTTTGAGTATCTCTCTTGCGAGGTTGAGGTGGTTTATCGCGCCTGAGCTTAGCGCATCGTGCATGATGATGGTCTGTCCGTAGCTCGGCGCTTCGCTGAGCCGTGTGTTTACGCTTATTATCGTGTCAAATACCATCGACTGGAAATGTGTCTTCACCTCGTCAACCACCTGCTTTGAAATCCTTGTCCTGCTGTCGTACATGGTGAGCAGGATGCCTTCGATGTCAAGGTCGTGGTTAAATCTCGATTGAACTATCTTTATGGTATTCAGCAGTTTGCCAAGGCCTTCAAGTGCGAAGTATTGGCATTGGACAGGGATTATCACTGAGTCGGCGGCGGTAAGTGCGTTCACTGTTATCAGCCCGAGTGACGGCGAGCAGTCGATTATGATGAATTCGTATTCGTCTTTCAGCTGTGCAAGGGCTTTGCGCATCATCTGCTCGCGTTGCGGAAGGTTGATGATCTCGATTTCCGCTCCGACGAGGTCGATATGTGCCGGCAGCAGGAAGAGGTTCGGTGTCTCAGTCTCTTTTATCGTGGCGTGCGGGTCGATGTTGTCAATTATGCACTCGTATATGCTGTTTTCTATGGTGTTCGGGTCGAAGCCTACACCTGAGGTGGAGTTTGCCTGCGGGTCGGCGTCAATCAGTAACGTCTTGTGTTCCAACACTGCAAGGCTTGCCGCAAGATTGATGGAGGTGGTTGTCTTGCCCACTCCGCCTTTCTGATTTGCTATAGCGATGATCTTTCCCATTTGCTTGTTTTTAATACCGAAATAAAACGTACAAAGATAGGAAAAAATTTTGTAATGCCACTATGGTTTTTGATGAAAATTATCAACATTTTTGACTCTTCCCGAAATGTGCCGGCAATGGGGTGCAAAAAAAGATTTCCGAAGTGGCAGACACCCCGGAAATCCCTCGTTCTGTGTTGATTGTGTGTTCGTTACTTAATTGTTGCCTAAACTGTCGAACCAGTTTTCGACATCGTCTTTCGGCTCGTCATTGCCTTCGTATTCCTTCGGCTCGTCGAAGTAGCCTTCCGGATATTCGCCGGTCTCAATGTAGTTCAAAGTCTCTCTCAGCGCGTTTGCGAACTTCTCGAAGTCTTCCTTGTAAAGGAAAATCTTGTGTTTCTCGTACGAGAAATGGTTCTGATCCTCGTTGAAGCGACGTTTGCTTTCTGTTATCGTGACATACTTTTCATCATTTCTTGTGGCTTTCACGTCAAAAAAATATGTGCGTTTCCCCGCACGTACCGGCCTTGAAAACAATTCCTCGCGATTGTTCATCTTTTCATTTTCTTCCATACTTTCCTAATTTGATGTAATCGGCTGCAAAAGTATAAAAATTTTAGATATGCTTGAAAAAATAATTTATTTTTTAAACAACAGAAAAACTCTCTGGCAATCGAACAATCTGCCGTCTGTGTTGTTCTATGTTCGGTTTTAGTTATACATTTCAATTTTCTCAGATGAAGAAGCGCCTTCCGTTCCCAGCGATGGCGCTTCTTTTTTCGGAAAATGTCAGAATGAGATGTTCCTGTCTGGGTATCTCAACTTCGTCACGATGCGTTTGGTGTATTCCGGAAAGTCGCTCTTCATGATCCAGTCGTAATATTGCGGTTCTTTCCTGAAGACGTCTTCAACACGTTCGTCTTTGTGCTTGCCGAATTTGAAGACTGGTCTCCCCTGGTCGTCATAAACTATCTGACCCATCAGGTCAACGTTCTGGTGATGTGATGAGAAATGCGCGAGTTCCGATATGTCGTTGACAACTGGCTTCGTTGTAACTCCTTTGTTGTCAGTGTATTCGGCATCTTTGTATCTGTCGAGCATCGCCATCAGCACCTCGTATGTCGCCATCGTGTCGGCGTTGGCGGAGTGTGCATTGTCGAAGTCTTTGCCCATGAAGAAACGGTATGCGCCGCGCAGTGTCCTCGGCTCCATCTTCATGAAAATGTTCATCACGTCAATGAGCTGGCGGTCCTTCAAGTCGAAATTCACGCCGGCGCGGATGAATTCCTCAACAAGCATCGGAAGGTCGAATTTCAAAATGTTGTATCCCGCAAGGTCGCAGTTGCCGAAAAACTTTGAAATCTCCGGTGCAAGCTGTTTGAAAGTCTTTTCTTTTGCCACATCTTCATTCGTTATTCCATGAACTGCCGTGGTCTCCGGCGGAATCGGACACTCCGGGTTGATGCGCCACGTGCGCTGCTCCTCCGTCCCGTTGACATTGATTCTCAATACGCTGACTTCAATAATCCTGTCGTGAACCTGGTTCAGACCTGTTGTCTCCAAATCAAAAAATGCGATAGGTCGCTTCAAATTTAACTTCATTTCAAATGTTTTGTTTCACATCGTAAAAGTACGCCTTTTTTCAAAATGTTACATCTTTGACGAAAATTTTTTTCACTGTCGTAAAATTACTTAATTTTGCAACGGTAAATTTTAAAAATATGAGAAAGATTTTCATGACTTTTGCTGTCATTTTATTTTCAATGTCAGCTTTTTCACAGCCTCTCTGGATGCGTTACAACAAAATATCACCGGATGGTGACAAAATAGCGTTTTCTTATAAAGGTGATGTCTATGTGGTTGATTCTAAAGGTGGTATGGCTCTGCAGCTTACCACAAATTCTTCATACGACTATTGTCCTGTGTGGTCGCACGACGGCAAAACGATAGCTTTCGCCACCGACCGCAACGGTAATTTCGACATCTATACTGTCTCGGTGAACGGCGGTGTTGCCATGCGTGTCACTACAAACTCGGCATCGGAGACTCCGCTTGCCTTCTCGCCTGACGATACCGAAATATATTATTCGGCTTACATCCAGAAAGACGCCGCCGACGCGCAGTTCGCCTCAGGCTGGCTCACCGAATTGTATAAAGTGCCGGTCAATGGAGGCCGCCCGCAGCAGGTGACAGCCGCCACGGTGTGCTCGGTTTCATTTGACGAAGATGGCGAATCGTTCCTTTATTACGACAGAAAAGGCAGCGAAAACATCTGGCGCAAACATCAGACCTCATCGGTGGCCCGCGACCTCGTCTATTACAACGCCAAAGAAAAATCTCATAAGATATTGACAACCAATGTCGGAGAAGACCGTGACCCGATTTTCATGCCGGGCTTCCAGAATGTCGTTTTCCTCAGCGAGCGCGACGGGAGAAGCCAGAATGTCTATATGATGCCGTTAAAACGCGCCAGCGTGACAGGTGAGGTTGACGAAAATGGCAACAAGAACCCGATCCCGCTCCCGATGATCCAGCAGGTGACCGACTTCCCGACTTATCCCGTCAGATTCTTGAGCGTCGCCGACAATGGGATGCTGTGCTACGGCTATCAAGGTGAGATTTATACGCAGATGATTGGCGGCGAACCGAAAAAGGTTGAGATTGAGATAGTTAACGACCAGGAGAATGTTGTTGAACGCGGTAAATTCGGCGGCGCCTCCGAACTCACAATCACACCCGACGGCGACTTGGTTGCCTTCGTGTCACGCGGCGAGATTTTCGTCACGACAGACGAATATCAGACCACAAAGCAAATCACCCACACCGCCGCAGCCGAAGGTCAGCCGTGCTTCTCGCCTGATGGCAAGTCGTTGATTTACACTTCTGAACGTGACGGATATTACAATATTTACATGGCAAAGATGCCTCGCAAGGAGGACCTGAATTTCGCATACGCGACCCTCATTGAAGAGGAGGCACTCTTCGGTTACGACGGCGTTGAGCGCACCGTGCCGCAGTTCTCGCCCGACGGAAAAGAAGTGGCTTTCCTCGAAAACCGGAACATTTTGAAAGTCGTGAATCTCGAATCGAAGAAAGTCCGTCAGATTACCGACGGCACGCAGCATTACGGTAATTCCGACTATGAGATTGAATATCAATGGTCTCCCGACGGGAAATGGTTAGCCTTGACGCTCATTACAAACATGCGCGACCCGTATTCTGATGTCGGCATCGTCTCCGCTGACGGCGACATGAAAATTCATAACATCACAAACGACGGTTACATCACCGGCGGCCCGCGCTGGGCTTTGGACGGCAACGCAATCACTTTCTATTCAAATCGTTACGGCATGCGCTCACACGCTTCTTGGGGCAGCCAGAACGATGCCTTCATCTGTTTCTTGAATCAGGACGCTTACGATAAATTCCGTCTTTCGAAAGAAGATTACGAACTTTTGAAAAAAGAAGAGAAGGCTTTGAATAATGAGAAGAAGGATGATAAGAAAGATGAAAAGAAGGATAAAAAAGACAAGAAGGAAGAGATGAAACCGATTGATATTGAATTGGATAGACTTGATGAACGCATAATACGCCTCACTCCGATGTCGTCGCGTCTTTCGGGTGCTGTCCTCTCGAAGGAAGGCGACAAACTTTATTTCTTGAGTGCCTTCGAGAAAGGCTACGACCTTTGGGAGCTTGATGTCCGTGAGAAATCGACGAAGATTTTGAAGAAACTCGGCGGCGGCGGCGCTGAACTTGTTTTGAACAAGAAAGGTGACAACATCTATGTGCTGAGCGGCGGCAACCTTCAGAAAATCGACGCGAAAGGAGGGAAGGCCACACCTATTATATATGATGCGACGATGGAACTCGACCGCGCCGCCGAACGCGAATACATGTTTAATCACGTGTTCCTTCAGGAAAGCAAACGTCTTTTCCGCCGCGACCACAACGGTGCTGATTTCAGGCAAATCAAAGTGGATTTCTATCCGTTCCTCGAACATATCAACAACAATTACGATTTCGCTGAATTGCTGAGCGAGGTCCTCGGTGAACTCAATGTTTCTCACTCCGGTTCGGGCTATCGTCCTGATAGCGATGGCGATGCGACCGCACAACTCGGTCTTCTCTTCGATTGGAATTATGAAAAAGACGGACTTTTCATTGAGGAGGTTCTCGAATATGGCCCGTTCGACAAGAAAGTCTCAAAAGTGAAATCCGGCGACATCATCGAAAAAATTGACGGCGTTGAAATCAAGAAAGGCATGGACTATTTCCCGCTTCTGAACAAGAAATCCGGCAAGAAAGTGCTCGTTTCGGTTTACAGCCCCAAGTCGAAAGAGCGTTGGGAGGAAGTCGTGAAACCTATTTCGAGAGGGACGCAAAATGATCTGTTGTACAAACGCTGGATAAAACGTAATGCGCAAGTCGTTGACAGTCTGTCAGATGGCCGTCTCGGCTACGTTCATATCAAGAGTATGGGCGACGCGAGTTACCGCGATGTCTATGCCGACATTCTCGGAAAATACAACAAGCGCGAGGGCATTGTCATCGACACTCGTTTCAACGGCGGCGGACGTCTGCACGAAGACATCGAGATTCTTTTCTCCGGTGAGAAATATCTCGAACAGGTCATCCGCGACTCCGTGTCTTGCGTGATGCCGTCGCGTCGTTATAACAAGCCTTCAATCATGATTGTAGGTGAGGCGAACTACAGCAACGCGCACGGGACGCCGTGGGTTTACAAGCATAAAGGCATTGGCAAACTCGTGGGTATGCCTGTCCCCGGAACGATGAGCAGCGTCACGTGGGAGACACTGCAAGACAACTCATTATATTTCGGACTTCCTGTCATCGGCTATCGTACACAAGAAGGCAACTACTTGGAAAACAGTCAGTTGGAGCCAGACATCAAGGTGAAGAACACGCCTGAGAAACTTGCACAAGGCATCGACGAACAACTTGAAGCCGCCGTGAAGGAGTTGCTCAAGGAAGTTGACGAATTTGAATATTGGGGGAAGTAAGCCAATCCGAAAGACAACGGGATTTTGGAGAGATGGCGTTGTGGTTCCGCGATGCGTCGGCTCACCATCCCTTCGGCTTTGAGATCGTGTTTCTTATTCCCAAAAACGTGGTGAAAAGTACGAAGAAGATGTCGTAAACAGGCGCGAGAGCGAGACCTAACCTCTTCTCGCCAAGCTGCATCGCCGACTTGTAGTAAACCGTGAACATGCTGCCGTAATGTGCTGCCATGAATGCCGCCATGATCACGTAGAAATAATAGCTGCCTGCGGTGATGTCGAAGGCGTGCGGAAGACAGAACAGCGCGGTCAGTGATGCGTAGTAGGCCAACCTGCTCGTCAGCAATGTCCCTAATATCCTGTTTGTCAGCGGTTTGTACATATTGACGGTGGAGTAGTGACGGCGTTTCTGTCGCACCCAGTTGCCGAAAGCGTGTTTCGGCTCCGACTCGATCCTGCTCTTCGGGTCGATGAATATGCGGGTGTTGCCGCTGTTCGCCACCTGGCTTATGAAGATGTCATCGTCGCCCGACGGGATGTTGTAATGCGAGGTGAAACCTTTGTTCTTGTAGAACAGCTCGCGGCGGTACGAGAGGTTGCGTCCAACGCCCATATACGGTTTCTTCGCCAGAGCCATCGAGAGATATTGCATCGCAGTGTAAAGAGTGTCGAAGCGTATCAGCTTGTTGAGCAGGCCTTTGCGTTCAAAATACGGGCCGTAGCCAAGCACTACCTCCGTGCCTTTGCGGTACGTGCCGACCATGTTCCGGATCCATTGGTTGTCGGTCGGCAAACAGTCGGCGTCGGTGAGAAGCAGCAGGTCGTGGCTTGCCGACTTGATGCCCATGCTGAGCGGGAATTTCTTGCCGTGGAAGAAGTTGAGGTGTTGTGTCAGCGTGACAACATTTATTTCAGGATGGACGCGCACAAGCTCCTTCAGATATTCTGTCGTCTCATCGGTTGAGCAGTCGTTGACGATGACAATCTCATAATCAGGATAATCCTGCGACATCAGCATCGGGACAAGGTCGATGAGGTATTCGTATGCGTCGCGGGCGCAGACTATCACCGAGACAGGCTCGAGGCTCACCGCGCCGTCGCTTTCATATTTGTCTTTGTTGAAGAACGCCAGCCGGCTGAAAAGCCCCCAATAGTATCCGAGCTGTATCAGCCATGACAAGATGAAAATTCCTAAAATGGTGAGAACCAATATGTTGTTTGTGAAAACCATGTTGCTTTGATTTTTAAATTTCAGGATGCAAAAATAATCCAAATTTTGAAATTGACAACCTCAATCTTCTGTCATGTTTTAAAAATCATTCTTGCAATACCCGTCATGAAACCCCAATCTTGAAAAAACTTTCAAACTTTATGTCTTTTGAACTATATAGCTTTGAAAACTTTCTTAATTTTGCGCAAAATTTTCTGATGAAGTACGAATTAGTAAAAAACGATGCTAAGAGCGATGCCCGCGCGGGTCTTCTGACCACTGACCACGGTGTCATTGAGACGCCCATATTCATGCCTGTGGGTACGGTGGGCAGCGTCAAGGCGGCGCATGTCAGGGATTTGGAAGACGAGATTAAGGCACAGATTATCTTGGGCAACACATATCATCTGTATTTGCGGCCGGGGCTCGACGTGTTGCATGAATGCGGCGGGCTGCATCAGTTCAACGGCTGGCATCATCCCATACTGACCGACAGCGGCGGCTTCCAGGTCTTCTCGCTCACCGACATCCGCAAGATGAAGGAGGAGGGCGTGGAGTTCCGCTCGCACATCGACGGCTCGAAACATCTCTTCACGCCGGAGCGCGTGATGGACATCGAGCGCACCATCGGCGCCGACATCATCATGGCGTTCGACGAATGCGCCCCGGGCACGTCGGAATACAGGTACGCGAAAGAGGCGATGGGACGCACACACCGCTGGCTTGACCGATGCTTCGACCGCTTCAACGCGACGGAACCGCAATACGGTTATTACCAGTCACTTTTCCCGATAGTGCAGGGCTGTACCTACAGGGATCTGCGCGAACAGTCGGCAGAATACATCGCCTCGAAGAACGCTGACGGCAACGCCATCGGCGGCCTCGCGGTCGGAGAACCGACGGAGGTGATGTATGAGATGATAGAGGTCGTCAACGCCATCCTGCCGAAAGACAAACCGCGCTACCTCATGGGTGTCGGCACGCCGGCAAACATCATCGAGGGCATCTCGAGAGGCGTCGATATGTTCGACTGCGTCATGCCCACACGCAACGGACGCAACGGGATGCTTTTTACATCGGAAGGGATAATAAACATAAAAAATGAACGTTGGAAATACGATTTCTCACCGCTCGACGAAAACGGCACCACATACGTTGACCGCCATTATTCCAAGGCGTATCTGAGACATCTTATCATCTCGAAGGAAATCCTCGGCCCGATGATAGCCACCGTGCATAACCTCGGCTTCTACCTCTGGATCGCGAAGACGGCACGACAACACATCTTGGACGGCGACTTCACCGAATGGCGCGACATGATCCTGCCGAAGGTGACAAACAGAATCTCGTAACTGTGACAAAGAACTATGACAAAGATTGACTGGTACATATTCTGGAAATATATCGGCACGTTCGTGTTCGCCATCAGCCTGCTGATCGTGGTCGTCATCGTGTTCGATGTGTCGGAGAACGTCGGAGATTTCATCAAGAACCACGCGACACTGAAAGAGGTCGTGTTTGATTTTTACATCCCGTTCATACCATACTTCATAAATCTTTTCATCTTCCTGTTCACCTTCATCTCGGTCATTTTCTTCACCTCGAAGATGGCCGGTCACACAGAGATAATCGCGATCCTGAGCAGCGGCGTGAGCTTCTGGAGGTTGTTGAAGCCGTACATGGTGGCGGCATTGTTGCTCGCTGGGGTGTCGTTTTACCTCGGCAACTTCCTGATCCCGCATACCGACAAGGTCAGGAGGGAGTTCAAGAATAAATACATCACCAACTTGGCGAGGAGCGCCGGCTTGAATATTCACGCGCAAATCAGCCCCGACACATACGTCTATGTCTCAAGCTATGACGTGAAACGGCAGACAGGTTACAAATTCACCATGGAAAAGTTTGAAAAACAAACGATGACATATAAGATAACGAGTGACAAGGTGGTGTATGACAGTATCAATGACAAGTGGAACATAGTGAATTACGTGGAGCATTTCATGGCACCCGAAGAATATCTCGTCAGAGGCAAGTCGAAGGACACCACGATATTGCTACGGCCGACGGATCTGTACAATATCCTGGAGGATTATGAGGAGATGGACTTGATACAGCTCAAGCATCATATTGATTATCAGAAGATGAAAGGTGCCGACAATGTGTTGATTTATGAGATAGAGATGCACAAGCGTCTCGCGTCGCCGGCAGCCATCATCATCCTCACGCTCATTGGCGCCGCGTTGTCGAGCCGTAAGACAAGGGGCGGCATGGGACTTCATCTTGGCATCGGTATCACAATCACTTTCACTTATATTCTCTTGCTCGAATTCTCGCGCGTCTTCGCCATGTCGGGCGGGATGTCGCCGGTCGTCGCCGGCTGGATACCCAACATAATTTTCTCGATAGTAGGAATATATTTCATAATAAAAGCACCTAAATAATTAAATATCATGCATATCGCTATAGCTGGAAACATCGGCTCAGGCAAGACAACCCTGACACGCCTCCTTGCGAAACATTTCGGATGGAAGCCTCATTTCGAGGAGGTTGACAACAACCCTTATCTCGAAAGTTTTTACGATGACATGCAACGCTGGTCGTTTAACCTTCAGGTATTCTTCCTCAACAGCAGACTCCGTCAGGTCCTAGACATTCGCAAAAGTGGCGAAGACATCGTCCAAGACCGCACGATCTATGAAGATGCGTACATCTTCGCCGCAAACCTCTACGACATGGGACTCATGGAGACACGCGACTACGAGAACTACCAGTCGCTCTTCGAACTCATGACATCGTTCATACAGGCACCAGACCTGCTTATCTATCTTAAGGCCAGCGTCCCGACACTCGTCAGACAAATCCAGAAACGTAACCGCGACTACGAACAGTCGATACGCCTCGACTACCTCAAGGCGCTGAACAAACGCTACGAAAACTGGATCTCCAACTACGATAAGGGCAAACTGCTCATCATCGAGAGCGATGACCTCGAGTTAGAGAACCCCGATGACCTCAGCGTCGTGATAGAGAAAGTCAATGCGTCGTTAAACGGATTGTTTTGATTATGAAGATATTAGGAATAATACCTGCCCGCTACGGCTCAAGCCGCTTCGAGGGCAAGCCACTCGCTCTCATCAATGGCAGGATGATGATACAACGCGTCTATGAACAGGCAAAGAAAGCCGACAGACTCGCAGAGGTGGTTGTCGCCACCGATGACCGGCGTATCTATGATGCCGTCGTGAACTTCGGCGGAAAGGTAGTGATGACGTCATCGAACCATAAAAGCGGGACCGACAGATGCCGTGAGGTTGTCGAGAAAGTGGGAGCCGGCTTCGATGCCGTTATCAATATACAAGGTGATGAGCCTTATATCAATCCGCTGCAAATCAATCAGATAGCCGCTTTGATTTCGGATGATGACACACAGATAGCATCACTTTGCAAGCCAATTCGTGACATTGATGAACTGCTCAGCCATAACGCAGTGAAAGTGGTCGTAGATAAAAACGGCAAGGCCTTGTATTTCAGCAGATATACCATCCCGTTCCAGAGAAACGAAACAGACACCACAAAGTGGATGCAGCTGCGCACTTATTACAAACATATCGGGATTTATGCGTATAAGTCACAGATACTCAAAGAAATATCTGCACTTCCGCAGTCGGGACTCGAGATGTCGGAGGCACTCGAACAACTGCGTTGGCTCGAAAACGGATATGCCGTCAGAATGGGTGTCACCGAGTATGAGAGCTATTCCGTTGATGTCCCCGATGACATCAAAAAGATTGAAACGGTTTTCAAAGATTGATTTTTTCAGGAAGCGGGAGATTGTTGATAAATTATTTTTTCTGATGCTTTCAGATATGTCGGAAAAGTGTAAATTTGCACTCGAAATTTTTTTTGTTCCATCTAAAAGATATCGTTGATGAACACTCTGATAATTAAATGTTTAGCTGAGCTTATGCATGATTGCGAATGCGTGATTGTGCCTGAACTCGGTGCTTTTGTCTCCAACGTATGCCCCGCGCGGTTAGACTACGCGGTGCATCGCCTCACCCCGCCAACCAAAGAGTTCGCCTTCAACGCGCAACTCGTCTCCGATGACGGAGTCTTTGCCGGTTATCTCAGTGAAAGACTGCATATTACTAAACAGGAAGCCGCCGAAAGACTGCACGCGTTCGCAATGCAGTGCCTCGCGGTTTTGGAAGTGGAGAAGGAACTTAAACTTGAAGGTATCGGAAAACTTTATTACATTAACAGTCAGACTATTACGTTCACTGCCGACAATAATGTGAATTTCTGCGGTGATTCTTTCGGACTTGATGTCTTCACTGTTCAGCCGATATACAGGAGTGAGACTTACAGTGAGGTCAAGGCTGTGGTTGAGGAGCGGCAGAAGGTTAAGAACACGCCGGTGAGTGTGGCGGAGGAAGCCGCCGGTGACAAGCCTCACCGCGTGACACGCACCAATTACAAATGGTACCGCATGGCGGCTTATTCCGCTGTTATCGCGACGGCGTTGCTGCTGCTCGGTTGGGGCGCGGAGAAAAAAGACTCTCGGCTCGCAGCATGGAACCCGTTCTTCTTCTCTTCTCCTAATGAGTTCGTGGCCAAGCTTTTAAACGACAAATACAACGCACGCGAGACGTTCATCGTGGAACCATTAGAATCGGTGAAGGCTGATATGTCGGTTCTCGAACACGAGATGGAACTTGTTGAGAAAACCATTGTGTTTGAAGATGTTAAACCGTTGGAGGAAGTGAATTATTACAGCGTGATAGGTGGTTCGTTCGACAATGTCGCCGCAGCTGAAAGATGCGTCGCGAAGTTCAAGGCGATGGGTTTTGAGAAAGCAACGGTGCTCCCGTTGAACAAAAAAGGCAATTATCGTGTTGAATACGAAGCTGTCGCCGGCAAGGAAGCGGCAATGGCACGACTTGAAACAATAAGAGATAAATACAATAAGTCCGCTTGGATTTTGATAAAAAAATAAAAAGGTGGGTAAGAAAAACAAACTTGAGCGTTTCGCCGAATGCAAGACTTTCCCGAACATGTTTGAATATTCGTTCGAGCGTCTTCATGATGAGAAATTCCCTTACAAAGGGAAGTGGCGTGAGTTTTTCGGCAACGACAACCCGATAATTCTGGAGCTCGGCTGTGGAAAAGGCGAATACACGATAGGCTTGGCGAAGGCGCATCCAGAGAACAACTACATAGGTGTTGACATCAAGGGCGCGAGGATGTGGGTAGGGCTGAGGCAAGGATTGGAGTCGGACCTGAAGAATGTGGCGTTCGTGCGCACCCGCATCGAGCTGATAGAGAACTTCTTCGACAAAGACGAAATATCCGAGATATGGATCACTTTCCCTGACCCTCAGATACTTAAGGCTCGCAAACGCCTTACCGCAATGCCGTATATCAACAGATACCGCACCTTCCTGAAAAAAGACGGCTACGTCAATCTGAAGACCGACAGCGACCTGCTCTATGAGTTTACCTTGGATGTCATCAAGGAAAACAACTTCCCGATAGTTTACAATTACAACGACCTTTATGCGAACGACGATGACCTTGAGGTGAAGTCAATCAGGACGTACTACGAAGGTATCTGGCTCGGACAGGGCTTGACAATCAAATACTTGAAATACCAGATTAATCATTAGCGACATCCTTGAGCATCGGCACGAACTTGCATTCCCCGAACTCTTCGCGTCTCAAAGAACCGTCTTCCTGTTTGGTAAGACGCAGCATCTTTTGTTTCATGGCATCTGTCTCATCGTTGAGCGGTATGACCATGATGCCGCCTGTCCTCAGCTGGTTCACAAGGTCTTGTGGGATTTCCGGTGCCGCCGCGGTGATGATGACTCTGTCGAACGGTTTGAACATGGGCAGCCCTTTGTTGCCGTCGCCGAGGAAAGTCTTGATGTGATAAGGAAACTCAGCAAGAAGAGGCTTCGTCTTGTTGTAAAGGTTTCGCTGGCGTTCGACGGTGAATACCTTCGCGCCCATCTGCGCCAGCACGCATGCCTGATAGCCGGAGCCGGTGCCTATCTCAAGGACTTTCATGCCCTTCTCGACGGAAAGCAGCTGGCTCTGCATCGCCACAGTGAACGGCTGGGAGATGGTCTGCCCCGAACCTATCGGAAACGGACGGTCCTGATATGCGTATTCGATGAACGATGATTCCAAGAAAACATGCCGCGGCACAATGCCAATGGCGTTGAGAACGTTGACATCGCTAATTCCTTTATCCTTAAGTACTTGCACCAAGTTCTGGCGCATCCCCCTGTGACGGTAATTATCTTCCTGCATGGTGTGATTTTAATGTTGCGAAATTACAAAAAATTCGTAGATTTGCAAAAATTTTAGCAATGTTAAAAATAGGTGTTTTAGGTGCAGGCCATCTCGGAAAAATCCATATCAACTGCATTAAACAGATTGAAAAATACCAGCTCGTCGGATTCTATGACCAAGATGCAAATACTGCAGGCAAGGTCGCTGCCGATATGGGCGTGACACATTATCCTTCAATAGACGAACTTATTGATTCTGTTGACGTTGTTGACATCGTCACGCCAACGATAGCCCATTTCTCATGCGCCTCGAAAGCCATCGCCAAGGGCAAGAGCGTGTTCATCGAAAAACCGATTGTGGCGACGGTCGAACAAGCCAACGAACTCGTCAAGCTGGCGAAAGCTGCGGAGGTGAAAGTGCAAGTCGGCCATGTGGAACGCTTCAACCCTGCCTTCATCGCGGCGGAACCGTTCATCAAAGACCCGCTGTTCATCGAGGTTCACCGCCTTGCAATGTTCAACCCGCGCGGCTGTGACGTGCCTGTCGTCCTCGACCTGACTGTGCACGACATCGACATACTGCTCACAATAGTGAAGTCGAAGATCAAGTCAATCGGCGCAAGCGGCGTGTCGATAGTAAGCCCTACACCAGACATCACGACAGCGAGGATAGAGTTCGAGAATGGCGCCGTGGCAAACCTGACAACAAGCCGCATCTCACTGAAGAACATGAGGAAATTCCGTATCTTCCAGAAAGATGCCTATATCACAATGGATTTCCTGGATAAAAAAACAGAGGTCGTCAAGATAGAAGATGTTGATGGCACGCCCGGACCGTTTGACATGACAATCGACCTGCCTGGCGGGATAACTAAGAAAATCTCGGTTGAGGAATTGGAAATCAATCAGCTGAATGCCATCAAGACCGAACTTGAACGCTTCCATGATGCCATCGTGAACGACACGGAGCCACCCGTCACAATAGAGGATGGCGTGGAGGTGCTGAAAGTCGCGTACATGATCCTCGACGAAATCGGCAAACATCAGGATTTGCTTCAAAAACATCTTTCAAAACAATAAAAAACGTCGGCTTCCGTTTGTGGTAAAACGAAATGAAAATTGCAATATGAAAAAACTGCGTTATTTGTTTCTGGCCGGATTGCTCGTCATCGCTGTCGCGTCATGCACGAAATTCAAAGGCGATCAGGAAATTCCGGCTTATATGTGTATCAAACCTTGGACACTGATTACAAATTATGATAATGAAGGCGCTGACACTGAAGCGATTACCGATGCTTGGATCTATGTTGACGGCAATGTCCATGGATGCTTCGAGATCCGCCCGAAAGAGAATGACACATCGGTCACCGTCCCGATTCTGACAAAAGGGAAACACACGGTGACCCTTTATCCTGGAATAAAAATGAACGGCATCGCGTCAACAAGAATACAATATCCGTTTTACAGGCCGTTTGTCATTGAGAATTACGAGTTTACGCCGGGAAAAACTGATACGGTTTACCCTTCGACAACGTACTATTCGGTTGATGAAGGACAGGTTAAATTCAAGCTGATGGAGGATTTCGAATCTCTCGCGATGAAATTTTCCAAAGCTGATGACAGCGACACGACGATTTACCGCGTGAGCTGGGATGAAAGCAAACCTCACTATGACCCTTTGGCATGGACCGGAAATATTGATAAGTCGAAATATTCCGGCAAGGTGACTCTTTGTGATACAATAGATTATTTCTGTATTTTGTCTGAAAGAATGAATGACTTGCCGAAGATGGGCAATTACATACTGCTTGAATTGGATTACCGTTGCGATGTGGAGTTTGAAGTCGGGTTGTATGCGTTGACGCAAAACGGCTACGAGAATTTCGAGCTTGTCTGGGTGAGACCGTCATCCGAATGGAAGAAAATATATATCAATCTCGGACCTACCGTTACTGACAACCAGACCGCGACATGGTGGAAATTGTTCATCGCAGGCTCGACTGTCAACGGTGAGACGGCGAATTTCTATTTTGACAACATAAAGGTGGTTTATCGTGATTAAGAAAATAAATAAAAACAAACTGACTGCGAAATATGTCTGCTGGGACTGGATTGCTTCCGTGGCGGCATGGTTTCTGTTCTTCTGCTACCGCAAGAATTCCGAGATGCAGGACTTATGCAGCCGGTTTGACACTATTTTCGATGACAAGAACTTCTGGATCGGGATTGTCCTGATTCCGCTCGGCTGGGTGTTCCTTTATCTGCTCGCCGGTTCTTACAGGAGAGTCTATTTCAAATCAAGGGTCCGCGAACTCGGTCAGACGTTGTTGGTGACGTTGGTCGGGTCGGTGATGCTGTTCTTCCTGACAATCCTGAACGACACAATCAGTTCGTACAGAACGTATTACGATTATCTGTTCATTCTTTTCTCAATACAGTTTCTGCTGACCTATAGCGGACGATTAGTTATCACTACAATCACGGCGCGACAGATTCACAGCCGGAAAATCGGTTACAAAACTTTGATTATCGGAAGCCATGACAATGCTTGTGATATTTATAAAGAGATTGAGAATCAAGAACTTTCGACGGGAAGCACGATAGTCGGTTTCGTCAATGTCTATGACTGGAGTGAATTCAAACTCGCTCGATACATACCGCATCTCGGATATTACAAGGATGTCGAGAAAGTCATTAAAGACAATGATATAGAAGAGGTTATTATTGCGATTGAGCGTTCGGAGACTAAAATGGTTGACAATATTCTGCTTCTTCTTGAGACTATTGATGTCAAGATAAAAATCATCCCGATAATGCAGGACTTGGTTTTCGGCACCATCAAGCAGGAGGGCATCTGGCACGCCCCGCTCATTGAGATTTCTCCCGAGCCGATGCCGGTATGGCAGGCGTTCACCAAAAGAGTCTTCGACATCGTGGCGTCAGTCATGGTCATAATCATCTTGTCGCCGGTTTATGTTTTCACTGCGATAATGGTGAAATGTTCCTCGCCCGGCCCGGTTTTCTATCGGCAGGAACGGATCGGGAAGCATGGCAGACCATTTAACATGCTGAAATTCAGGAGTATGTATGTCAATGCTGAAGATATGGGGCCTCAACTTTCAAAGGATGATGACCCTCGAATCACGAAATGGGGCAGGTTCATGCGCAAGGTGCGCCTTGATGAGATACCACAATTCTTCACGGTCCTCGGCGGTAAGATGTCGATAGTTGGCTATCGTCCTGAACGTCAGTATTATATCGATAAGATCGTGGAGAAAGTGCCTCATTACAGGATGCTGCTTAAGGTGAAACCGGGCATCACGAGCTGGGGCGAAGTGAAATACGGCTACGCCTCCACCGTCGATGAGATGGTTGAACGCCTGAAATATGACATTCTCTATATCGAGAACATGAACCTCGCCGTGGATATCAAGATAATGATTTACACGGTGCTGATAGTCGTCCAGGGGCGCGGCAAGTGATTTGTTGGAGCAGAGCCAGAGCGCTTTGACAAATTACGTCAGCTCTCTTAACTCTACTCTCTTAACTTTTATCTTTTAATGAAAACTTCATTCGACAGCTTATCCTTGGCGTAATTCACGTCGATTTCCAGTTCTTTCTCGCCGGATGACGGCATGTCGAACATCGCGTCGTTGAGGATGGCTTCGAGTATTGAGCGCAACCCGCGGGCACCAAGTTTGAACTCGATGCTCTTGTCAACGATGAAATCCAACACATCGTCGCTGATTATCAGGTTGATGCCGTCCATCGCGAACAGTTTCGTAAATTGCTTCGTGATGGCGTTTTTAGGCTCGGTGAGTATGCGTTTCAGTGATGCCCTGTCGAGTGGGTTCAAATATGTCAGGATTGGGAAGCGTCCGATGATTTCCGGGATGAGGCCGAATTTCTTGAGGTCAGACGGCGCTATATATTGAAGGAGATTGTCGCGGTCAATTTGCTCTTTCATGTCGGAACCATAACCTATTGCGTTTGTCCCCACGCGGTTGGCTATTATCTTGTCTATGCCGTCGAATGCACCGCCGGCGATGAACAGTATGTTCTTTGTGTTCACCTGAATCATCTTCTGTTCGGGGTGTTTGCGTCCGCCTTGTGGCGGCACGTTGACGACGGTGCCTTCAAGGAGTTTCAGCATTGCCTGCTGCACTCCCTCGCCGGAGACGTCACGCGTGATGCTCGGGTTGTCGCCTTTCCTCGCAATCTTGTCAATCTCATCGATGAAGACGATGCCTTTCTCCGCTGCGGCTACGTCATAGTCGGCAGCTTGCAGCAGTCTGACCAAGATGTTCTCGACGTCTTCTCCCACATAGCCAGCTTCGGTGAGGACCGTTGCATCGGCGATGGCGAAAGGCACGTTGAGCATCTTCGCTATCGTCTTGGCCAGCAAGGTCTTGCCTGTTCCTGTCTCGCCGACAAGGATGACATTCGACTTCTCTATCTCAACGTCGTTGTCATCGTTTGTCTGGTTCAGACGTTTGTAATGATTATACACGGCGACCGCCAACACACGTTTCGCGCTGTCCTGCCCGATGACATATTGGTCGAGGAAATTCTTGATTTCCAAAGGCTTGAGAAGTTTAAAATCGGGTGCCGCGGCTTTCTTGCGGTGATTTTCCTCTTCCATCAGCATGATGTGTGCGCGGCTGACGCAGTCGTCACAGATGAATCCGTCGATGCCTGTTATCAAGAGGTTTGTCTCGTTTTCAGGCCTCCCGCAGAACGAACAGTGGTTTACAGGTCTTTTCGTCATTTTTTAACTTTTAACTCTCTACTCTCTTAACTCTACTCTCTACTCTTTCAACTATTTCTTTGACAGCACTTCGTCAATCATGCCATAATCCTTGGCTTCGGCTGATGTCATCCAGTAGTCGCGGTCGGAGTCTGCCCACACTTTGTCGAACGGCTGTCCTGAGTGTGTGGCGATGATTTCGTACAGTTCCTTCTTGAGTTTCTGTATCTCTCTCGCTGTGATTTCGATATCGGAAGCCTGTCCCTGCATTCCGCCCATAGGCTGGTGGATCATGATGCGTGAGTGCTTGAGGGCTGAGCGTTTTCCTGCTGCGCCGGCGCAAAGCAGCACCGCTGCCATTGACGCTGCCATGCCTGTGCATATCGTGGCGACGTCAGGCTGCACAAACTGCATGGTGTCGTAGATGCCGAGTCCGGCATATACCGATCCGCCAGGGGAGTTGAGGTATATCTGTATGTCGCGTTTCGGGTCGGACGACTCGAGGAAGAGCAGCTGGGCCTGGATGATGTTTGCGACGTAGTCGTCAATCTGGTCGCCGAGGAAGATAATGCGGTCCATCATCAGACGTGAGAAAACGTCCATCTGCGCCACGTTGAGCTGACGTTCCTCAATGATGGTCGGGGAGATGTAGCTGGTGATGTTGCCGGCGTATTTTTCAAGCCCTAACCCGTTGATGCCCAAATGTTTTGTGGCATATTTGTAAAATTCGTTATTTGTGTTCATAATGGTGTTTGTTTAGACGAATATAGAGACGCCACGCTCGTGTGACGTCTCTATATCATGTTATTAAATCATGTTTTATTTCTCTTCTTTTTCCGCTTCCGGCATCTCTGGCATCTCAGGCATGACTGCCTTCACGAAACCTTCGTAGTCGGTGTCAACGGTGTTGAGTTTCATGTTCTTCTTGAAGAACTCTGTGAGTTTCTGGTCGGCGACCTGATTGTGGATGTTCTGGCGCTGGTTCTCGTCTTTGAGCACTGCGTCAACGATGCCGTCGAGACGTTTCTTCATGTCTTCATCCATCCCTGTGATGTCGAGTTGCCCGAAGTACATCTTCCTGACGAAGTCTCTGACCTCTTCTTCCTTGAGGACGAGTTCAGGGTTTGCCTTGGCGATGGCTTCTTCGATGACCTGCCATCTGAATGTGTTGGCGTATGTCTTGTCGTAGTTCTTTTCGATGTCTTCGGCTGTGATCTTGCCGTCGCTGTTGGCCACGACCCAGCGCTTCAGGAATGCGTCAGGCAGGTCGAACCTGACTTCGCCCACGAGCTTTTCGATGGCAAGGTTGTAGAACATCCTGTCGGCTTCGATGACATACTGTTTCTCCATCTCGCCGGCGACTTCCTTGCGGAATGTCTCGATGTCTTTGATGTCCTTGCCGGGGAAGAACTTCTTGAAGAACTCTTCGTTGAGTTCCGGCATGGTGCCGTCTTCGGCCTTGTTGTTCTCCTGGATGCGGCTGATTGTGGCATCAAGTTCTTTCTCAGAAGCCTTGATGTTGTAGTAGTCCATGGTGATGTCACCGAGGTTGACGTTGACCTGTGGCTTGAGGCCGACCTCGAAGAAGAAACTCATTGTCTCCTGTGTCTCAGGGTCTGCCGGCTGTTCTTTCTCCGGATCCGGAAGCGGATAGCCGATGGCGTCAATCTTGTTCTCGATGATGTGGTTGTTGAGGGCTTCCGACACTTTCCTGTTCAGTTTGTCGAACGTGACCGACGCACCGTACATCTTCTGAATCATCCCGAACGGAACCTTGCCTTGGCGGAAGCCAGGGACTGTAGCCTTGCGCTGGTAATCTTTCAATGCCTTGGTGACTTCGTCAGCGTAGTCAGCCTTCTCTATGTCAATCTGAATCTTGGCGATGAGTTCGCCGTCCATTGTCTGTGTTGTTTTCATTATGCGTAATTTATTGATTATCTGTGCGGATGAAGGGACTCGAACCCATACTCCTTACGGAACCAGATCCTAAGTCTGGCGCGGCTACCAATTACGCCACATCCGCTGTTAGCTTTTTTTTTGAGCGTGCAAAATTACAAAATTTTTCGCTAATGGAAACAAATATTTCAAATTTATTTCTTGACGTCCAACGCCTCGCGTAAGGCGTTGCCCATCAGCATGAAAGCGAGTACGAGAAGCATGATGGCGATGCCTGGGAGTATCGCTAAATACGCGTCGTTCAAGATGATGTAGGCGTAGTTTTCTTTGATCATAGAACCCCATGACGGCGTTGGCGGCTGCACCCCGATGCCAAGGAAACTCAACCCCGCCTCAAGGAGTATCGCCGTGGCGAAGTTGGCCGCCGAGATGACGATTATCGGGTTTATCACGTTCGGGATGATATGCCTGATGATGATTCTTGCATTCCTGAAGCCTAACGCGCGTCCCGCCTCCACGAAGGTCGTCTCCCTGACCGACAGGATCTGCCCGCGCGTCACACGCGCCACCTCAACCCACATCGTAAGCCCGACGGCGATGAAGACCTGAACGACTCCCTTGCCCAAGGCGAAGGTTATCGCTATGACAATCAACAACGTCGGCAGCGACCAAACAACATTGATGAACCACATCACCACGTCATCGACACGACCGCGGAAGAAACCGCCAAGCCCGCCGATGAACAATCCTATCACCACGCTGAGAATCACCGCGATGAAACCGACCGACAGACTTATCCGCGTGCCGAGTATTATGCGGCTCAGGAAGTCACGACCGAACTGATCTGTCCCCAAAATGAAACGCCTGTGAACCACAAAATCCTCAATATTCGTGCTATCCGTGCAATTCATGGTGAAAACCTCGTGGTCTATAACCTCGGTCTTCACCTCACCGGAATGTTCGGGGTTGAAGACATACACCGTGGTGCTTGTCTCTCCGACCTTCAGCGAGTCGAACGGTATCTGCCTGAACGCGCTCGGCTGTCCGCTCCACAGTTTCTTCAGGAACCCCGCCTTCTCCGGTCTGACCGGCTTGGGGACGAGCAGCACATCGACCCCGAAACCTGGTTTCTGCGTGCTTATCTCAAGGATTTGCGTGTTGGCATCCGGCGTGTCGTCGGGGATGATGTAATAGGCGAATATCGCTAACAATACACATAAAATAATGAAAATCAACGAAATCATGCCTGTGGCATTCTTCCTGTAACGCTGCCATGCCATCTGCGAAGGTGATAGAAATCTGTTGTTTTTCATCGTAAAAAATTATAGGGCAAAGATATTGGTTTTTGTCTTACATTTGCACTTTCATTTATCAAAATTATGGATAGCATTAAAAAGATTATCGAAGACGCTTGGGACGACCGCTCCATGCTTGAGAGAAACGAGACCTGTGACGCCATCCGCGAGGTGGTGCGCCTGCTTGACTGCGGGCAGCTGCGTATCGCTGAAAAGGCTGGTGGACAATGGGTCGTGAACGAATGGCTGAAAAAAGCCGTCATCATGTTCTTTCCGATAAACAAGATGGAGGTGAGCAAGAGCGGCATCTTCGAGTACAACGACAAAATCGCGTTGAAGGACGGTTTCGGGCAGGCTGGCGTGCGTGTCGTGCCTCCGGCGACTGTCCGCTACGGTGCTTTTATTAATAAAGGTGTCGTCCTGATGCCGTCGTATGTCAACATCGGCGCATACGTTGACAGCGGCACGATGGTTGACACGTGGGCTACCGTCGGCTCGTGCGCGCAGATTGGCAAAAACGTGCATCTCAGCGGCGGTGTCGGCATCGGCGGCGTGCTCGAACCCGTGCAGGCTGCCCCCGTCATCATCGAAGACAACTGTTTCATCGGCTCGCGCTGCATCGTCGTCGAAGGCGTGAGGGTGGAGGAGGAAGCTGTGCTCGGCGCGAATACCGTCATCACGCAATCGACAAGAATCATCGACGTGACCGGCACCGAACCTGTCGAGTACAGAGGCTTTGTGCCTGCCCGCTCGGTCGTCGTACCAGGCTCATACACAAAGCATTTCCCCGCCGGCGACTTCCAAGTGGCATGCGCTCTGATAATAAAGAAACGTAACGAGTCAACGGATAAAAAAACATCTCTCAACGAAGCGTTAAGAGATGTTCAGGCTTGAGGGTAGAAGGTGGGATTCGAACCCACGACCCACGGAACCACAATCCGGTACTCTAACCAGCTGAGCTACATCTACCATCGGGTTTGCGGCTGCAAAAGTACAACTTTTTTCAATACGCGCAACTTTTTTTGAAAAATTTTTTCGCCCCGCATCTGAACGCTGATTTCGCACTTTATAAACTTTATAAACTTTCCAGTTTTATAAACTAAAAATCGCTATCTTTGCAAAAATTTTTTGAAATGGGAAGAATAATGGCAATTGATTATGGCAGAAAGCGTTGCGGCATCGCCGTGACCGACCCGCTGCGCATCATCGCCAACGGCCTGGCAAATGTGCCGGCGCATGAGCTGCTGGCTTTCATCCAGAATTATATCAAGACCGAACAGGTGGACGTCATCGTCGTCGGCGAACCGAAAGACATGCACAACAACCCTTCGGAGTCGGCGAAATATATCGAACCGTTCATGAAACAACTCGCAAAGACACTGCCCGACATCGAAATAAAACGCTATGACGAACGCTTCACATCAGTGATGGCGCATCAGGCGATGCTCGACGCTGGACTCAGCAGGAAACAGCGGCAGAACAAGGAACTTGTCGATACCATCAGCGCAACACTGATCCTGCAGTCGTTCATGAATTTTATCAGCCATTAACTTAAATCACCTAAGTACTTAAACACCTAAACACCTGATAACTAATATGATTTTACCAGTAGTTGCATACGGCCACCCTGTCCTGAAACGCGTGGCAGAGGATATTGAAGAGAATACACCTGAAATTCAGAAACTCATTGCCGACATGTTCGAGACGATGTATCACTCCGAGGGCGTCGGCCTTGCCGCACCGCAGGTTAATAAGTCGATACGTCTGTTCGTCATCGACTGCGACCCTTTCAAGGAGAAATATCCCGAAGGCGCGGGCGTGAAGAAAGTATTTATCAATGCCGAAATCATTGAACTGTCGGGCGAGCCTTGGATTTTCAAGGAAGGATGCCTCAGCCTCCCCGACATGGGCGAAGACGTTGAACGGCCGGGCATGGTGAAGATCTGGTACTTGGATGAAAACTTCGAGGAACACGAAGAAACTTTCTCCGGCATCGTGGCGCGTGTCATCCAGCATGAATACGACCATCTCGAAGGCAAGGTCTATGTTGACCGCCTCAGCTCGATGCGCAAGATGCTGCTGAAAAACAAACTGCGCAACATCTCCGAAGGCCGCGTCGATGTGGATTACAAGATGATATTCCCGAATAAGAAAAAAGGTAAACGATAAGCTAACACCTAAATACCTGAAAAAATGAAAAAAATCACACCTTTGTTAATAATGGCGGTTGCCATGTTGCTTTTCGGCTGCGCAAACGAGAATCTTTCAGACGAGATCGCGAAACTCGAGAAACAGGCGTTCTCGACGGAAGGGGCGGTTGAACCTCAGACTGCCGAACAGCTTGTTGATGCGTATTGTGCTTTCGCGACGCAGAACCCTGAAAATCAGGCATCGGCGGAGTACCTCTTCAAGGCAGTTAATGTCTCGATGAACTTCGATAATCCTCAGAAGACCATCGGCATCATCGACAGAATGCTGACGGAATATCCTGATTATCAGAAGACACCGACAACACTTTTCCTGAAAGGGTTCATCTATGAGACACGCTTCGGCAACTACGACCAGGCCCGCGCCGCATACGAGAAATATCTCGAACTCTATCCCGATGGCGAACTCGCCGATGACTGCAGGGCTTCCATCGAGTACCTCGGACTATCGCCGGATGAACTCATCAAGATGTTCGAATAACCTTTTTAACCCAAACCATAACCCAAACCAAAACTGCTGGCGCCGCTGGGCTTGCGGGCTGCCCGCAGGGCAGTATCTCAATAACAGGGAACGCGGCACGCGCGCCCGGCAGAGTGATATGTCGCTCGGTGTCTGCCCGTGCAGTGTGCCGCCTGCCCGTGCAAAAAAACAAAAAAAAACCTCTTGCGGTATCAAAAAATAGTGTAATTTTGCCGCCCGTATGGAAAATGCGTTTGATAAATACCGGACACAGTGTCTTCCGGCGCGTGAGACCGCGCCGTCGGACTTGAGTATTACCCCCCCCTATACAAGTCGTTAATAATCAATCAATTAGATTTTTCGAGGCGGAAATATGCGCCGTCAGTCAGTGACTGTCGGCCTTTCGGCGTTTCCATGCGCCGGCACCTGAATACCTGAAACACCTGAATACCTGAAAACAATTGAATATAATAACTAACTAACAGAAAGGAGGAAAACTGGATGAAGATCAAGATGAAATCCAAAAAGATGAGAGGCGTGATGTCGGCTGCGGCTTTGCTGCTCGCGCTGACACTCCCGCCGGCGGCCCACGGTCAGTCGGACGGCTTCTTCAACAACGCTGACGGCGTGCGCAACGGCAACAACGTCAGCTGGAACGACATCAACAGCTTCGGCAACGGCGTGAGCTGGAACGGCGTGAGCTTCGGCGGCAACGGCGGCAGCTGGAACGACGTGAACGGCGACGGCGACGGCGCCGCATGGAACGGCATGGAGGACGAGACGCCGGTGGGCGGCGGCCTGCTCGTGCTGACGGCGGCCGGCGTGTGCTACGCCGCGGCGAGAGTCAAAAGATTAAAGATTAAAGAGTAAAGATTAAAGATTAAAGAGGAGAGATTAAAGATTAGGGAAAGATTGTAGAGACGCACCGCCGTGCGTCTGAAAAGTCAAAAGATTCAAAGAAAAATTCAAAAATTAAAAGGTTAAACAAATTAAAATCCAATGAAAATGAGAAAAGCATTATTAATCATGGCGGCTGCGCTGATGACGATGACGCAGTGCAGGAAGCAGGAGACGATGCCGGTGACACCATCGGCAAACACAATCAAGATGACGGTAACGGCCGGTTCTGGCGCGAAGACCGACATCAACACGGAGACGGGCGCGATAACATGGAGCGCGGGCGACAAGCTCTACGTGAGCGACGGCACCAACTGGCTCGGCAGCCTCACCCTCGTCGGCAATGGCGGTAGCTCACAGGGCACGTTCACGGGAAACATAGCAGGCATTGACGAGACCGAGACGACCTGCCACTTCTTCTACCTCGGCAAAGGCAACATCGCGACGACACCGACAGGCACCGCCGCCGCCAGCATCCCGCTCGCCTCACAGGACGGCACGCTCCGCGGCGAGAACGGCGCGATGAAATACCACATGGGCTACGGCACGACCGACGTGACGGTGGAGAGCGGCGAGTACCAAGGCTACGTGATGATGAACACCAAGATCGCTATCGCGCACATCAACTTCACCACCGACGGCACGCAGCCCTACACGGGTTCGGTGACGATGGGCGGCACGGGCGTCAGCAACACCTTGTCGGTGAACCCTGACGGCACCTTCAGCGGCGACGGCACGGACGGCATCACCATAGGCAATGGCGACGGCGAGAGCGGCGAGAGATACGTGACGCTCATCCCGACAGAGACGGCAGACGTGCTTAACGTTTCTTTCACCGGCGACGCCACGGGGAGCATGACCTTCGCCAAGGGCATACACGAGAACAAGTTCTACGGCATGAAGGACGCGATAGCGGTGACGCTGGAGGCGGCTGCTCCGAAGTTCAGCGTGGGTGAGAACACCACTGTCGAGTTCTCGCCGGGCAACCTGTACTGGGACGGCAACGCGTTTCACTTTGAGACTAACCAGTGGGGAACACAACCGACGTCTGACGGCGAATGGGTTTCAAACCACGTGAGCCATTTCTACTGGAGCATGGACGCTGCTGAGGCGACAAAGGATTATTTCAATTATGAACAGTCCATGTCAACTGATGACGTGTTCTTCACGGAGGCCTCCGGTTTCCAGGTGAACGGCTACGAGGCTAATACTTGGCGCACACTCACGAACGACGAATGGAACTACCTTTTGAACAGCCGCACTGGCGCCTCAAGCCTCCGTGCTTGGGTGACCCTTTCGAACGTCAGTGTGTCGGGACTCGTGCTTCTTCCCGACGGTTCAACGGCCACTGCCTCCGGCATTACTACGTCGTCAGCCTTAGCGGATGCTGGCGCTGTCTTCCTCCCTGCCGCAGGCCGCCGCTACGGTACGGGCGTGAGCTTTGTCGGCTCGTACGGCTACTACTGGTCGAGTACTCCCTACGAGGTCCTCGAGGACGGCGCGTACATCATGTACTTCAATTCGGGCAATGCGAACACGGACTGCGGCGGTCGGTACTACGGGTACGCTGTCCGCTTGGTTCGTTAGTTGCCCGTTTGCGGAAGCTTACCCTTCACGTGCCGCAGCCAAGCGACGCGCGGAGGGTGGGAAGCACAGGGCGCCGGCGCTCGCGGAGCGAGCTACCAAGCCGGCGTCCGGCGCTTTCCACCGGCAAACCCACGGGCGTCAGCACCAATACCGCCGCAAGGCGTTTTTTTTTTGAAATTTAGAGACGGGGCATGCCCCGTCTGTACGTCTGTTTATCAATATGGGTTTGCTCCACTCGCTGCGCCCGGTCGCGAGAAGAGGCTGTTTGTTAATATGAGTTTGCTCCACTCGCTGCGCTCGGTCGTAATGACGTTTTGCTTTTTAAATAATTGATATTTAGTGTGTTGCGGCTTCGCTGCAACACACTAAATATTTTTGTTCCCCCAAACGACGCCGTCCTTGTGAGCGACCGCAGGGAGTCGAACAATCCCAATTTTTCCAGCTCTTAACTTCACTCTCAACTCTCAACACTTAAAACTCTTTTAACTTTACTCTTTACTCTTTTAACTGAAAAAACTCCACTCTCCACTCTCCAAACTAAAGACTAAAGACTTTACAAACTTTACAAACTTTTTTGTATCTTTGCGCCCGAAAAAAAACATCGCGTTATGAAATACCCAATCGGAACCCAGACATTCAGCACCATCATCGAAGAAGGTATGGTGTATGTCGATAAGACAGACCTCGTTTACAACCTCGCGCAGAAACATGTATGCTTCTTGTGCCGTCCGCGCAGGTTCGGGAAATCATTGCTAATATCAACGCTCGAAAGTTATTTCAAAGGTGAGAAAGAGCTTTTCAAAGGATTGAAAATTGAGGAATTGGAGAAAGACTGGACGCAATATCCGGTGTTTCACGTCGATTTCTCACAGGGCAATTTCAAGGAACCCAACTATATTCCCAGCACGATGGGCAATTATCTTGACCAATGGGAGGAGGAATACGGAGTCAGCAAAAAATATGAAGAGGTGGGCATCCGTTTCTCAAACGTCATAGCTGCGGCGCACGCGAAGACCGGCCGGAAGGTCGTAGTCCTTGTTGACGAATACGACAAGCCTATGCTCGACGTGCTCATGGAGCCACAAGAACAGACGAACCGCGACGCGCTGAAGGAGATATACAGCACCTTCAAGAAAACCGACGAGCACCTACGCTTCGTGCTTCTCACGGGCGTCACCAAGTTCTCGCAGGTGAGCGTTTTCAGCGGTTTCAACCAGCCGGAGGACATCAGCATGGACAGCGGGTTCGACGCGCTTTGCGGCATCACGAAGGACGAACTCGTTGAATATTTTGACAATGAGATAGAAGCGATGGCCGGGGAACTCGGATATTCCAAGGATGAGATGTACGTCGAACTGAAGAAGTTCTACGACGGCTATCATTTCTCCAAAAAGATGCTTGACATCTTCAACCCGTACAGCGTTCTCAATGCATTGATGAAGAGGGAACTGAACGACTACTGGTTCTCGACCGGCACGCCGACGTATCTCGTAAGGCTCATTGACCGCAACAAGACCGACATTCGTGACATTCTGAGCCGCCAGTATGAAAGCGGTTACTTCATGGACTACAAGGCCGACGTGGAAGACCCCCTGGCGATGATATACCAGAGCGGCTACCTGACAATCAAAGGCTACGAGAGAGTCGGCGGCACTTATTTCTACACCTTGGATTACCCGAATGTGGAGGTGAAGAAAGGCTTCGTCGCGTTGCTGGCCAACGACTATTTCAAGATGAACAACGTCCAGCAATCCCTCGCACTGACGATAAACAAGGCACTCATGCAAGGCCGCACAGACGACCTCCGCGACGAGCTGTCTTCATTCTTCGCCTCAATCCCCTACGACGCGAACTACCAGGAACGCGCGTGGAGCTACGAGAGCCACTATCATTACACTTTATACTTGATATTCAGGCTTTTATCCTGCTATACGACTTTAACGGAAAAAGCAAACTCGCGCGGAAGAGCCGACATCATTGTTGAGACTAACGACTACGTTTACATCTTTGAGTTCAAATTAGACGGCACGGCGGCAGAGGCGTTGAAGCAGATTGACGACAAAGGCTATGCCGAGCCTTACGCGGCTGATGCAAGGAAACTGTTTAAGGTCGGAGTGAGTTTTTCAAGCGAAAAGAAGAACATCGACGAGTGGGAGGTATTTTAGTCTTTAGTTTTTAGTCTTTAGTTTTGGGAGTGGAGTTGGCTGTCGCATCAAAAAACTCCACTCTCCACTCTCAACACTCCAAACTTTATAAAGTAGAAAGCGGCTGTTGCGCCCGGTTCCGTCCCATCCGCGAGACAGAAATCTACTTACTTTTAGCTTTAAACTTCCCGTTGAACGCCATCACCATTATCACAATTCCTGCAATCAGGAACGGAATGCTCAGCCATTGCCCCATGTCGAGCGTCATGGATTCCTCAAACTCAACCTGCGGCTGCTTGATGAATTCAATCAGGATTCTTGAGCCGAAAATCATCACAAGGAAGAAACTGAAGAAGAAGCCCGGGTACTTGTTGACGGTGTCTTTCTTGAAAAACAGATACATCAGAATTGCGAAAACGATGATGCACACCAAGGCTTCGTATATCTGCGTCGGATGACATGCAGGGATGGCGTCGATCGGCGTCCCCGGTGCCCAGTCGCGGACGAATTTGAACCCCCACGGGAGCGTTGTGGCGTTGCCGTAAATCTCTGAGTTCATGAGGTTGCCGGTGCGGATTAAGGCGCCGCCTATCGCCACGCAGATGACGAGGCGGTCGAGGACCCAAAGATATGGCTTCTTGAGTTTCTTGGCGTAGATGAACATCCCGATAAGGATGCCGATTGCGCCGCCGTGACTCGCCAAACCGCCTTCCCAGATGGCAAGGAATTTGACGGGATTGGAGAAATAATATTGCGGTTCGTAAAAGAGACAATGCCCGAGACGCGCACCTATGATGGTGAAAATCAACATGTACATGAGGATCTTGTCGGCCCATTCCTCGCCGATGCCTTCTTTTTTGTAGATGCGTTTTATCAGGTAATAACCGACGATGAACACCATCGCCCAAAGCAGTCCGTACCATGCCACCGGATGCCCGCCTAACAGCGGGAATTTCTCCGGAAAAACGAAAATGTACGGGTTGACGTCCCAAACTATGTAACTTAAGCTCATGATTTTTTTGTTTTGTGTGATTTTAAATGATATAACGCGGATGTCCGCTTAATCGTATAAACTAAATCGTCTTGACCCAGCTTTCGATGAATCCGTTGATTTTCTCTTCATCATCTTTGAATTTCTCTCTCATCTTAATGTTTGGTACAGAGACTTTATCTAATTGAAAACCAGACTGTTTGCACCAGTTGAAGTAACCGAGCCTGCCCAAATGCACGCAGAGGTATTCTTGTTCGGTCTGGCCTGGTGTCGGGACGAGATATGCGTTTCTGTTGAGTCGCACGAGGTCCATCAGGGAGGAATAACCGCCGCGGCAGATGATGTTTTCCGAGCTGTTGATGAGTTCGACAAACATCTCGTCATCGACATGGTTGAACATGGAGACGTTTCCGGGGATGTTTCTTGGGAAGTCGTGGTGGTCGGGTTTGGCCCTGAGAATCAGAACGTTGTCTTTGATGTTGGCAGCCTGCTTCAGCACGATGTTTTCGAGTATGGTACGCTGTGGCTCCGGACCCGACAGAATCACAAGGTATTTGTTGTCTTTGACTTCATCTTCCTGATTGTCAGAACCGAAACGGCTGAGCAAACCGATGTATGAAGTCTTGATTTTCAGGTTGTTTGGATGAGAGAGCCGCCCGGAAAGCGACAGTTTGTAGTCGCAGTCGGGAATCCATAGCTCGTCGTAATTGTTTACGTAGCTGTGGTTAAACGTCTTTATAATAGGTGCTGCCCATTTCCAGCCGCTCGGGACCTGAATGTTCAGCTGATGCGAGATGAAGACGGAGTGGACCAAATCGCTCCAGCAACCGAATCGGTTGTCGGAGATTATCGCGTCGATGCTGTAGTTTTTCACGATAGATTCAACGGTTTGATGGTCTTTCCTGAAATCGCGTATGGCACCTGGAAAAGATGACAACATCTTGAGAACTTGTGAGTTGCCCTTGCTGTATGTCGGTCTGAACCCAGGAAATTTGATAAACTCCGCCTCCGGAAACTCTTTTTGAAGAAATGCCAGAGGTTCGAGGTCGGCGGCAATGATTGCCTTGTGACCTTGCTCCGTCAGTGCCTTTATTATCGGGACGCACCGCGTAGCGTGACCAAGCCCCCAATCCAGAGGGCATATTAGAATGTTTTTACCCAATTCGTTGTAAATTTTTGCAAAAGTACTAAATAATTTGATAGGAATGTTTCATCACGATAAATTTTGATGACAACTTTGAATTGTTAATGGAAAAACTAAAATGTTGTGGATTAATCATTTGTGAGATGTTTTTTTTGATTTGAATTGTTAATAAAAATTTACACAAAAATTATCGTAAAAAATTGAAAATCAATATTGTATATTAAATTTTTTGTTTATTTTTGCGGCATGGAAAGACAGAAAATTTATGAAATTGCTCTTACGCTTGTGCCGGGGATTGGCGACGTGAATGGTAAGAAGTTGGTGGCCTACTGTGGGGGTGCGGAGGCGGTGTTTTGCGAAAGCAGGAAGTCGCTGATGCAGATCCCCGGCATCGGGGAGCAGACCGTGAACAGCATTGTCTCGCAGCGGACGTTGCTTAGGGCTGAAAGGGAGGCTGTTTTTATAGACAAAAATGATGTGAAACCGTTGTTTTATTTAGATGCGGATTATCCGAAACGCTTGCAGCATTGCCATGACAGCCCCATGATGCTATATTACAAAGGTTCAGCCGACTTGAATGCTCCGCGGTCTGTCGGCATCGTCGGGACGAGGAACATCACCGACTACGGCAAGGGTGTCATTGACAAGATTGTTGGGGAATTGAGTTCTGATAATGTGTTGGTGGTCAGCGGATTGGCGTATGGTGTCGATACTATGGCGCATAAATCCGCGTTGAAATATAATCTTGCGACCGTTGGGGTGCTGGGACACGGATTGCAAATAATATATCCAGCTGATAATTACAAACTTGCACATAATATGTTAGCGAGAGGAGGTATTCTGACAGAGTTTCTGAATGACACAAAACCGGACAGGGAGAATTTCCCGAAGCGCAACAGGATAGTTGCGGGCATGGTTGATTGCCTTATTGTCGTTGAGAGCGCATTGAAAGGAGGCGCCATGATAACGGCGGAGATCGCCAACTCGTACGACAGGGAGGTTTTCGCCATCCCCGGGCGGATGGGCGACATCTACAGCGAGGGCTGCAACAACCTCATCAAGACAAACAGGGCTGACCTGATGCTCTCAGCTGACGACCTGAGATATATCATGCGGTGGGACCACGATGCCAAGGTGACTCCGCGCCAGATGCGCCTGTTCCGCGATTTCAGCGAAGACGAGAAAAAGGTCATTGATGTCTTCGGCAGTGACACCACAGTCCACCTCGACCAGATCATCGTCGCCACCGAGCTGACTCCCACGAAGATAGCGTCAGTGCTGCTCTCGCTGGAGTTCGACGGCATCGTGACGGCACTTCCGGGAAAACGTTATCAAATTTGTGACGTCGTTAAATAAAATTCCGTACTTTTGCATCCGCAAAACGAATGCAACATGCCAATCGGAAAAGTAATAAAGTCAACAGGAAGCTGGTACGATGTCCGCGATGACGAAGGTGTCGTGCTCAAATGCCGCCTGAGAGGTAAGATACGACTCAACGGAGTGCGCACCACAAACCCTGTGGCGGTGGGCGACAATGTGAGCTATGAGAAGGAACGCGACAAAGACACTTGTGTCATCGACCGCGTGCTGCCACGTAATAACGTGATAATCAGGAAATCGGTGAATCTCTCGAAAGAATCGCACATAATCGCGTCAAATGTTGACCTCGCCGTCGTCGTGGCGACGATAGCCCAGCCGAGGACATCGACGGGCTTCATCGACAGATTCGCCGTCACCGCCGAGGCTTATCATATCCCGCTGGTGATTGTATTCAACAAATGCGACATCTACGATGAAGAACAGAATGCGGCAGCACAGGAACTGATGACAGTCTATAACTCAATCGGTTACGAGTCGTTTCTGGTCTCCGCGAAGACTGGCTTTAACTGCGACCGGCTTGAGAATGTCATGAAGGGCAAGACGTGTCTGTTCTCAGGACATTCTGGTGTGGGGAAGTCGGCACTCGTGAACCGTCTCGACCCAAACCTCAACGTCAAGGTAGGTGAGATCTCCGATGTCCACGAGAAAGGCAAACACACGACGACGTACGCACAGATGTTTCATCTCGGCTTCGGAAGCTACATCATCGACACGCCCGGCATCAAGGAGTTCGGACTGTTCGACCTTGAGAAAGAGACGCTCGCACAACGTTTCCCGGAGATGCGTGCATTGATGCAGGAATGCCGCTTCAACAACTGCACACATCTCCATGAACCACATTGCGCGGTCAAGGAAGCTGTCGAAAACAATGAGATCGCGGCGTGGCGCTACGCCAACTATTGTAATATGATGGACGATGAATAGTCGGAATGATGCAATAATGTCATAACATGAGAAAGCTGTTCCTCGCCATACTTCTGCTCGCGTCTTGTGCGGTATATTCACAGGAAACCACGTCAGTGGTGCTCACACACGTGAGGCTGGAAGGCAACAAAATCACCAAGCCATCGGTGATTTTCAGGGAACTTCTGTTTGAAGAGGGCGACACCATACGTCTGTGCGACTTTGAGATGAAGATGAAAATGAGCCGTGAGAATCTGCTCAACACCACCGTCTTCAACTTTGTCGATTTCGACATCGCTGATGACCCTGAAGTCGCAGGCGGCAAGATCTTGACCATCAAGATGGTGGAACGCTGGTACCTGTGGCCGATCCCGTACCTGCACTACGCCGACAGGTATGTCATGTCGTGGCTTTCCGGAGGTGATATCAGGAGGATGAGCTACGGGTTCAACATGGAGTGGAAGAACTTGTGGGGGCTTTTGCATAAGCTCGACATGACAGTGATCCTCGGATACAACCAGAAGTATTCGATGACGTATAACATTCCGTATCTCACTGGCAGACAACGGCTTGGCTTGGAGGCAAGTGTGGGGTATCTTCGTGACAGAGAAGTGGCTTATGCCACACGGAATGACAGGGTTCAGTATTTCAAGGCTGAGCATGGCTGCCCGCATGAGGCATTCTACGTGTATCTGAAGCCGTATCTGCGGCTGGGACATAGAAACAGACTTTTCTTCCTCGCACGCTACGATGACAATTTCTATGCCGACACTCTGACCTCACTGAACCACACGTTTGGAAATGAACTTGATGAACGCTTTCGATATGTCACGCTGTCAATGATATTCAAAAACGACTATCGCGATGACCAAAACTATCCGCTTGACGGCCATTATCTTGAACTTGAATTGACGAAAGTTGGCGTAGGTGCGTTCAGCCACGAACCTGATCTGTTCTATGGGAAAGTGACAGCCGACTGGTACACGCCTGTCCGAGGCCGTTTCTACTGGGCATCGAACATAACCGCCAAAATGTCGGCCAATGACGACGCGCCATATTTCCTGTCAAAAGGTCTTGGTTACGGCAACGACTACGTGCGGACGTACGACCTCTATGCCGTTGACGCCCTTGATTTCGCGATAGTCAAGAATAACTTGAAATTTGAGATTATTAGGCCGGTGACGAAAAATATCAAATTCATCAAGAATGAACGCTTCGGCAAGATACATCTGGCACTGTATGCCAATGTGTTCTTCGACTTTGGCTATTCATGGAATGTGAAAATTCCGGACGACACCGCCTCAAGACTCGCAAATAAATGGCTTTACGGAACCGGCGTCGGACTTGATTTCGTGACTTACTATGACCTCGTCTTCAGACTCGAATACGGACTCAATGGTCTGGGTGAGACAGGATTCTTCATACATCTCGTCGCTCCAATATGACCTTTAAAATACGTCACGCACAATTTATCAAAATATGCAGCGTTAAAGATTAAAATTTGAAAATTTTTATTGGGACATATAAAAAAATGTGTAATTTTGTGAGTTTGTTATAATTAAGCAAACCCATTGACAATCAACATGGAAAGTTAATAGAAACGAATGAAAAACAGGAGAAAGTTTGGAATAGCCGTCGTTATAGCCCTTTTTGTTGGGATTTTTGCAGTCGTAAATAAGGCGAATGCTCAGGTTGTTGAAGTAGGTTTGACTGGCGGATTGTCATCATACTATGGCGATTTGAATCCGATAAAGCCGTTTAACGAAGCCAAACTGGGTTTCGGCGCTGTCGTCCGTTATTATCAAGGTTCGCGCTGGGCTTTCCGTTTTTCTTATTCAAACATGAATATCACGGCTTCTGACGAGAAAGTGGGCATCTGTCCTGAAAGGAAACTCAGTTTCAAGACGAACATCAATGATTTCTCACTTATTGCAGAGTTTAATTTCTTTGACTATTGGACTGGAAGCCGCAGGAATTTCGTGACGCCGTACATTTTCGCTGGCATCGGAGTGGAGACTTTCAACCCTATGACACTCGATGACAAGGAGTTGTGCAATGTCTTGACAGATGTCGATGGCTATGCTGACGGAGATGTGAATAAAATTCAGGATGGCACTGCAAAATATAATAAGTGTGCCGTTTCAGTACCATTCGGTCTCGGCGTGAAATACAGCGTCAATAAGAGGATTGGTCTGGCTTTGGAATGGCGTGTGCATTGGGCGTGGACCGACTGGCTTGATGATTGCAGCGGCTATTATCCGCTGTGGAATGAAGGCGACTCATGGGCTCAGTATGCAGACCCGTCGGGAAATCTATCCGTTGACGGCGGAAATGAGATAAAATACCTGAAAAGAGGTGACTCGGTTAAATACGACTACTACAGCTTCCTTAATTTCACCGTCGCATTCAAGTTCAACTTGCCTCACAGCAAGAGATGCGATGTCGGTTTGAGCGGAAGATATACCACATTTTAATGAAATGCTATGGAAAGCCTGAAAGATAAGATAGACAACTCACGCCTGCCGCAACACATCGCCATCATCATGGATGGCAATGGGAGATGGGCGAAGGAACAAGGGAAGATGCGTGTCTTCGGACATCAGCACGGGGTTGATACTGTCCAGCGCGTGACAGAAGCCTGTGCGGAACTCGGTGTGAAATATCTTACACTCTATGCTTTCTCAACCGAAAACTGGAACCGCTCATCCATTGAAGTCGATGCTCTGATGTCAATCTTGACACAAGCGTTGAAATCTGAACTTAAGACATTGAATGATAATAATATACGTCTTGCTGCCATCGGTGACCTCAGACGTCTGCCGAAGTCGCAGTATGACGCTTTGGTGTATGCAATAGATGATACCAAGAATAACAATCGCATGACCCTCACCCTCTGCCTGAGCTATTCGGGCCGCTGGGAGATCGTCAATGCGATGAGAAATATCGCGGCTCGGGTGAAAGACGGCTCGCTGAATGTTGATGATATTGATGAGAACTGTATAGCTGGGCATCTCGCGACAGCGGATATGCCTGATCCTGAACTGCTTATACGTACAAGCGGCGAAGAGAGAATCAGCAATTATCTTCTCTGGCAGATCGCATATTCTGAACTTTATTTTACGAAGAAGTACTGGCCTGAGTTTTCAAAGGAAGACCTGTATGAAGCCGTTGTCAATTTCCAAAGTCGAGAACGGAGATTCGGTAAGACAAGCGAACAACTTAAAAAATGAAATGATGACTTATCTTAAAGGATTTAAAATATATATTACTGCGTTTCTGTGCTTCGCCTGCCTGCTGCTTGGCAATGTCTCTAATGCACAGATTCAGGTCGGCAATGATATGTCTGACATTGATTATTCCCTCCCGAGGGAATATGAGATCGGCGGCATAACCGTCACCGGCGCGAAATTCGTTGACCCGAACGTCGTGACAATGTTGTCGGGATTGCAAGTCGGCACGACGGTGAAAATCCCGGGAGACAAGATCACCAATGCAATCAAGAAACTGTGGGAACAGGGGCTTTTTGAAGATGTCCAGATTTCATGCACGCAGAAAATAGGCGGCAAGGTCTTCCTTAACATCACAGTGTCGGAAAGGCCTCGCATCAGCAAGTTCTCCTTCAGAGGGGTGAAGAAGTCGGAGGCCGATGAGCTGAGGAAGAAAATCAACCTTACCAGGGGCGATGTCGCCACAGAACACACCTACAACAAAACCCGCGGCATCATCACTGATTATTATGCCGAAAAGGGCTATCTGAACACCGAGGTCGTCATCGACGCCGTCAATGATACGACACGGGAGAATTACGTCATACTCAACCTCAAGATCGACAAGAAACACAAGGTCAAGATCGGGAACATCGACATTGAAGGCAATGAGGTGCTGTCAGACAACCAGGTGCGTGCCGCCATGAAGGAGACTAAAGAAAGAGGCAAGTTCGACCCTCTCCGCCCACTCGGCGCGACAGTGGTCAATGCCATTTGGGACGTCGTGACACTCAAACCGCTGAAAGCGGAAGAAGAGTTGTTCGACTACGTTGGCAACAACATCAGACCGAGAATATTCAAGTCATCAAAATTCAACCAGTCAAATTATGAGGATGACAAGAATAAAATCATAGCCAAGTATAACTCAAAAGGATACAGAGACGCGAGGATAGTGAGCGATTCTGTCTATGTTGTTGACGATAAGAACCTCGGCATCAAACTTGTCATCGATGAGGGTGACAAATATTACTTCGGCAACATCTCTTGGGTCGGAAATACGAAATACGACACCGCTGTGCTTAATAATGTGCTCGGAATAAGAAAGGGCGATGTCTATAACCAGGAGCTTCTTGAGAAAAACCTGACTTACAGCGAGGAAGGGATGGACATCACTTCACTTTACATGGATGACGGTTATCTGTTCTTCCGCGTCGAGCCTGTCGAGGTGCGAGTCGATAACGACACCATCGATCTCGAAATCCGCATGAGCGAGGGCGAACAGGCTACAATCAAACGTGTCAAGGTCGTGGGCAACACCAAGACTAACGACAATGTCATCATCCGTGAGATGTACACCAAGCCCGGACAACTCTTCAGCCGTTCGGATATCATCAGGACTACAAGGGAACTCGCCGCCCTTCAATACTTTAACGCCGAGACCCTCAATCCTGTGCCTGAACCTGACCCGGCAGACGGGACAGTGGACATCGTGTATAACGTCGAAGAAACATCATCAGACCAGATCGAGCTTTCGGCAGGTTGGGGCTACAACAGACTCATGCTGTCATTGGGATTGACACTCAACAATTTCTCGTTCAAGAAGTTCTTCAAGAAAGACGCATGGCGGCCGATACCAAGCGGCGACGGACAGAAACTGTCGTTCAGGGTACAGACATACGGTACCAATTACATCTACTATGGAGCCTCGTTCACCGAACCCTGGCTCGGCGGAAAGAAACCGAACTCACTGTCAGGCTCGGTGTTCCATTCGGTATATACCAACGGCTATTCAAAGTCAAGCGAATATTTCGGGTCATTCAGCCAGACCGGTGTTTCCATCGGATTGGGACAGCGTCTGACATGGCCTGACGACTATTTCACCATCTACAATGGAGTGAATCTCATCCGTTACCATCTGAACAATTACGCGTCGGTGTTCAACTTCGGGACAGGGTCAGGCGATTTCAATATCATAGGCTATAACATCACACTCGGACGTAATTCGGTCAGCCAGCCGATTTATCCGAGATACGGTTCGGAAATCATTCTCTCTCTTGAACTTACGCCGCCTTATTCTCTGATAAACGGGAGAAATTACGATAAGGAGTATCCAGGCGATGAGAATAAGACTGTCCGCCAGGATGCGAAATATAAGTGGGTCGAGTTCCACAAGTGGAAATTCAAAGCTGCATTCTATACCGAAATATACGACAAACTCGTGTTCATGACAAGAGTCCGTTTCGGTTATCTTGGATACTATAACAGCAATATCGGCGCGACGCCGTTCCAGAGATTCTTCCTCGGAGGCGACGGTCTCTCGTCATCAACAAACCTCGACGGACGTGAGATCGTGGGCATGAGAGGCTACTCTAACGAGTCGCTCACCCCGACCGGTTCAGACGGGCTTAACGGCGGCACGATATTCACGAAATATACCATGGAGCTGCGTTACCCGTTGACGCTCAACCCGCAGGCTACCATCTTCGCCCTCGGCTTTGTCGAGGCCGGCGACTGCTGGTCGGGCACGGATAATTTCAATCCGTTCGATGTGTATCGCTCCGCCGGCATCGGCCTCAGGATATATCTCCCGATGTTCGGCATGCTCGGCCTCGACTGGGGCTATGGCTTCGATGACGTGCCGGGTTCCACCAACGCTTCCGGAAGCCAGTTCCACTTCTCAATAGGCGGCTCAATCGACTAACTGTAAAATGATTAACGAAAAAGATTAGATAATATATGAAAACTGCAAAATCAATTTTATTGCTCGCACTCCTGATGGTTCTTGGAATCAGCTCAGCAGAGGCGCAGGGAAATCAGAAATTCGCTTTCGTCGATACGGAATATATTCTGCAAAACATTCCGGAATACGGCGACGCACAGGAACAGATAAACCAGCTCTCGTCAAAATGGGAGAAGGAAATCAAGGCGTTAAGGACAAAAGTGGACGCCCTCCAACGTGAATACCAGACGGAGTCTGTGCTTCTCACCGACGAACAGAAAAGAAAGAAAGAAGAGGAAATCGCCGCGAAGGAACAGGAAATCGTGACTTTGCAGATGGAATATTTCGGACCGGAAGGACAACTCTTCACAAAGAGAATAGAGCTTATCCAGCCGATACAGGAGAAAATTTATAACGCGATAAATCAACTCGCCCTCATAAAAAACTATGCTTTCGTGTTCGACAAGGCCTCGGGCGCGACAATCCTTTATTGCAATGAAAAAAACGACATCAGTGATGACGTGCTCGACGAGATAGGCAATGTCATGCAGACAGTCCGCAAGGAAGACCGCAAACGTTCCGGCGGCGGCTCGAATACTTCGGGTGGCAGTAACAATGGTAAAGGCTCGAAAAAATAATTTTTGATGAGTTTGTGAAAAAATTTATATCTTTGCAAAAATTTTGAGGTTAATTTAAATTTATAAAATAATGAAAAAGTTTTCTAAAGTATTATGTTTTTTAGTGTTAGCAATAGGCTTCGGCATCGCTGCTAACGCACAGACAGCAAAAATCGCTTACGTTGATTCATCAGCCATCACAGAAATCATGCCTGAAAGAGCAAAAATCGAACAGGATCTTCAGGCCTATTACACCGAACTCCAGCAGGAGCTTCAGACAATGGCGACAGAATATCAGGCAAAAATGAAAGACTATGAAGCCAATGCCGCAACAATGTCAAACATCCTCCGTCAGTCAAAGGAAAAGGAAATCATGGACCTTCAAGGCAGAATCCAGGACTTTCAGGCAAACGCAGAGACGGCATTTGATGAAAAAAGAGTCGAACTCCTGACACCTGTCATCGAGAAAGTCCAGAACGCCGTCAACACGGTGGGTAAGGAAAAAGGTTATACTTACATCTTCGACAAGTCAGTCGGCGCTATCGTCTATATCGGAACAGATGCCATCGACATCACAGCCGACGTGAAAGCGAAACTCGGCCTTTAATTAGTTAAGAGTTAAAAGAGTAGAGAGTAAAGAGCGCGAAGCGGCCAACGTCGCTTCGCGCTCTTTTAACTTTACTCTTTTAACTAAAACTTCACTTTCGCAAATCTTAACGCTTTCGTTACCAGGCTGCACAGCGGCTTGTGGTCGTCTCTGTTTTTGAGGTTGATGTATAATCCTAATTTCTTTGAAATCGGGATTTTGAATGTCTCAACAAATTCAATGAGTGCGCCGTCAGGGTCTTCGACGTAGGTAAAGTGTCCGTTGGCATCGCCCATGTTGAAGTCCTCGCCGCCGTCGCATACGAAATCGTGACCGAGAGCCAGCGCCGCCTCATGAATCTTTTTCATGTTGCGGACATCGAAACACAGATGTATGAACCCGGGGTCGCCCCACCAACGGCCTTCGAGCGTCTTCTTGCATGGCTGCTCAAGATTCTGAACCAACTCGATGTGCGAGTTCCCCATGATCTCGCTCAACGGCCCGGTGAATGGCTTCGAGCGTTTCAACTCGACACGACGCATCTTGCATTTCCCGCCGGGGACATCGCCGAAGTCGTCGAATGTCCTCGTCTCGTCAAAGGCAACTACATCGAAATCAAGAAGTTTTGTGTAGAAATCGATAGATTTGTCCATGTCCGACACGCCCATGACGGCTCCGTTCGCGCCGCCGGTATATTTGTCAACGTTGATGAAACAGTAGTCGTCGTGCTCGATCTCGAAGATGTTGCCCCACGGGTCTTTCATGTAGAAATGTTCCAGTCCCAACGGCGAGACGTTGACATCGCTGAGCATCTCCACGCCTCTGGCTTTCAATTCGTTATAGGCGCGTCTCACGTCTTTCGCCTTTACTTTCGCGATGTTGATGCCGTAGTCGCCGAGTTGCAGCGGCTCGCTCGGATAAACGACCTTGCGGCCTTGCGGCTGCCATATCTCGAAGCCGCCTCCGCCTCGCTGCGCGATGGCGAGGATGGCGTGGCGCGGCTGCGGCTTGCCGCCGGTGTAGGGAAGCATCCTCTCCGCAACGCCTTCGGCATCAACGATTTTCAGCTCAATATTGAGATTCTGATTGTACCATTTCCATGCAGTCATCAAGTCCTCGACCCCGATGCCGATCTGCTGGATTCCGCAAATAACTTTTTCTTTCATTTTGTTTAGGTATTTTAAGGAGTTTTAGGAGTTTAAGGAGTTTTAGGAGTTTTAGGTGCTTAAGGTACCTGAATACCTCAAATTCCTAATTACCTTAAACTCCTAATATATTACGTTGGTGAAATGTTTTTAGCAATTTTATAATAAAGCCACGGCAGATACCTATTAATATGTGCCATCAAAATCTCGCTTTTGCCGATAAGCTGTCTGTGCTTTTCTTTTTTGATGGCCTTCACCGCGATTTTCGCGGCCTCGTCAACGTCCATGCCCTTCGCCTGTCCCAGGTCCATCTTGTCGTATTTCTCGCCGTTGCCGAGCAAGGCACTCTTGCTTATCGGCGTGTTGATTCTTCCAGGAATCAGAAACGTGACGTTAATATTTTGATATTCAAGGTCTAAAGATTCAAAAAAACCAAACAGCGCGTGTTTCGATGAACAATATGAAGTCCTCAGCGGGAAACCGAAAAGTCCTGCCAAAGAAGTAGTTACGGCGATGTTGACATGCCCCGAAGCGAGAATTTCGTCTTTGAATTTCTTGATGAGATAAACGTGGCTCCAGTAATTGACCTGCATTATTTTGCGGTCGGTTTCAAAATCGGTGTCAAAACCGCGGCTGCGTTGTGAGACGCCGGCGTTCAGGATAAATAAATCAACATGAAAGCCGATTTCTTTTATTGCGTTTGCCAATTTGTCAATTGATTGGAAGTCAGAGAAATCGCATTGCTGGTGATGAACTTTCACGCCTTCTTTTCCGCAAATCTCTTTCGTTTCCAAAAGACGCTGTCCGTTCTGGCCGGTCAGGAAAAGATTGCAGCCTTCTTTGGCAAGACGTTTTGCAATCGCCGCCCCGATTCCCGAACTGGCACCTGTTATCAACGCATTCTTGTTTGCAAGATGTATCATGTACGGTGTTATTTTTCAGAGTGCAAAAGTAGAAAAGTTTTTTGAAAGTAATTGTGTTTATTGTAAATATTTTTACTAATTTTGCCCGTTTGAAAAATCGTTAACAAAATAACATCATAAAATGGAAATTTTTGAGAGAATAAAACATGATTCAGGCGGTCCGATCGGGCAGTATATGGACCGTATCCACGGGTATTTCGCGTTTCCTCGGCTTGAAGGCGAGCTGGGTCCGCACATGCGTTTCAACGGCGTTGACGTACTATGCTGGAGCTTGAACAATTATCTCGGATTGGCTAACCATCCTGAGGTCAGGAGAGTGGATGCCGAGGCGGCGGCGCGCTGGGGTCTGGCGTATCCGATGGGTGCCAGGATGATGAGCGGCAACACACGTCTGCACGAGCGTCTTGAACGCGAACTCGCAGAGTTTGAACATAAAGAGGACACCTACGAGTTCAACTTCGGCTATCAGGGAATAGTTTCTACAATCGACGCGCTCTGCACGCGCCATGATGTCATCGTCTTCGACGCCGAGGCGCATGCCTGCCTCATCGACGGGAAACGCCTGCACATGGGACAGTCGTTCCACTTCAAGCATAACGACATCGTGAGCTGCGAGAAGGCCTTGCAGAAGGCGACCGAGATCACCAAGAAGACCGGCGGCGGAATACTCCTCATAACGGAAGGCGTCTTCGGCATGACCGGCGCACTCGGCATTCTCGATAAGATTGTCGAACTCAAGAAGAAATACCAGTTCAGGATCCTCATCGACGACGCTCACGGCTTCGGATGCATGGGTCCGACAGGACGCGGTACCTCCGAACATTTCGGCGTGATGGACGAGATAGACCTTTACATCGGCGCATACGCGAAGTCGATGGCGATCATCGGAGGCTTCGTCGCCGGACCGAAGTATATCATTGATTACCTGCGTTATAACATGCGCTCGCAGATGTATGCGAAGTCGCTGCCGATGCCGATCGTCGAGGGCTGCCTGAAACGTCTGGAGATTATCCGCAGCGCGGAAGGCGACGAGCTCCGCAAGAAACTCTGGACAGTGACGCGCACTTTGCAGAACGGTTTCCGCGAACTCGGCTTCAACATCGGACCGGCGGAGGCCTGCGTCACCCCGATTTTCCTTCCCGGCAACACGGAACAGGCGGCTCAGATTGCTCTAGACCTCCGTACAAACTACAAGATCTTCTGTTCAATCGTGACGTATCCGGTCATTCCGCAAGGCATGATAATCTTCAGGATCATCCCGACGGCGGCGCACTCGCTCGAAGATGTCCATTATACACTGAACGCTTTCAAGGAGATAAAGGAAAAACTCGACAGAGGCGAATACGACGGGAAAGAAGTGCCTGACATGGCGATTCTTTAGTAGAAAGTATAAAGTAAAAAGTAGAAAGGGCGCGAAGCGGCGGCAGTTTCCTGTCACTTCCCGCCCTTCCTGTTGCCCGCCTAAAAAAAAATATTCCTATTTTGGTGACTATATACTGGAAAATATAGTATCTTTGCATGATTTTATAATTTCAGTGCGTATGATGGTAATTAAGGAGATCGCCGTTTATACTAACATCTTGAACAGCAGGATAAAAAAGTATTTCGCCGATGTTTTGAACAAAAACAATATCAATCTGACACCGGAGCAGTTCTTGGTGATGGATTGGCTTTGGAAGGAGCAGTCGATTTCACAGCAGCGGATAGCCGAACTCATTCAGAAGGACAAAAATTCTGTCACTAAATTCATTGATTCTCTTGAGAAAAAGAATCTGGTTTTCCGCACCGTTGACAAGGTTGACCGCAGAATCAACAAGATCGAGCTTACCAAGGAAGGTGCTGATTTGGCGTCGCCCGCGACGATTGTGGCGATAGGCTTCATGAATGATGTGGTGAAAGGCATTGACGAGAAAGACTTGAAAACTTTCGTGCGGGTGCTGCTTCAGATGCGCGAGAACATGGAAGGCGGCGGGAAACAGGATTGAGCCGCGACATCCGGCGGCCTGTCCCGAGAAATGAAAAAAAGCTCACCGGAAGTGAGCTTTTTTCTGTTTAAAATGCACTGATTTTGATTAGTCTTCTACGATAGCGTCGTTAGGGCATGCGCCGGCGCATGTGCCGCATGAAACACATGTGTCAGGGTCAATTGAATAGATGCTACCTTCTGAGATTGCTCCAACCGGGCACTCGTCGATGCAAGTACCGCAAGCAACGCATTTGTCTGTGATTTTGTAAGCCATAGTAATTTGTTTAAATGTTAAAAATTTTGTGCAAAGATATATCTTTGGATGACACGGAAAACAGTTTTTGTTAATTTAGAATAAATCTAAATATAAAAATATGTAAATAATTGAATGATAATGTTTTATAGTATAAGATATTTAAACGCCATGTTCGAAAACATATTCTGGTGCAATGTCTATCGAACCATGTTCCCATTCTAAAGTGTCAGTCACATTGAAATTCTTGAAGGATTCGATGTTTTGAAGTGGTTTGAAAACAGGATATTTTCTAACCACATCTGAAAAGTCCATTTCCTTAATTGTCCCATCGTTGAAAACAACTTTCACACGATAACCGTCAAGATATTCCGCTTTGGTGATTTCGAGAAACATAATCTGTTATTTTAAAGGTTCAATAGTTCCAGGGTCGTCGCCATTTGCTGCTTTATTCCACGCCTGCTTGATTTCGTCACGATGGATGCCAAGCCATTCGAGAATCAATCGCAACGCCCTTTCAGACATTTCCCCCTTAACCTTGCCATTCTCAATTTCGATTGTCACCTTATCATTCTAATATTCAGCATGAGAGTGTGGCTGGTTGTGATCCAAGAAACGGATATAAATAATTATTCCGAAAAATTCAGATAGTCGTGGCATATCGACGATTATTTATTTAACGTGCAAAAATACTGCAAACTTTTCAAATAAGCATTTGTTCTTGAAATATTTTTTCACCGAAATGAAAAATAGACTATCTTTGCCGGATTAAAGAAACGGACGTCCGGAACATTAGAAATCAGTATCATTTTCACAAGCACAGACAAGCAACAGAAATAGAAAATTTTAAATAACATGTTATAAACTAACGCATTAGATATCATTCACATTCAAAACAATAATGAGTAAGACAATTGAAGAATATACCAACGAAGAATACGAGACTTGGCGCGAGTCAATCGTAGCAACCATCAATACTGCAAAAATGAACGCGGCATTGAAGGTTAATGCTTTGTTGCTGCAATTGTATTTTGAAATTGGATGTGCTATTTTGGAAAAACAGGATTCTTTGGGCTGGGGTGCGCAAGTGATAACCAGACTTTCGAGCGATCTGCAGAAATGTTATTCAACGGAAAGAGGATTTTCCGAAAGAAATCTTCGTGAAATGAAACGTTTTGCCCAGGCCTATCCGCAATTTCCAATTTGGCAAGTCCCGCTTGCCGAATTACGAAGCGGTGACATCTGGCAAGTCGAACTTGCCAAATTGGAAGGACAAGAATATCTGGAAATTGATTTATCCAATGCGACACTGATTGAAAATGTCACACATTTCTTGCTTGAAATGGGAACAGGATTCGCCTACATCGGACATCAATACCACATAGAAGTGGATGGCAAAGATTACTATATTGACATTTTGATGTACAATCTGAAATTACACTGCTACGTTGTCATAGAATTGAAAGCCGTTGAGTTTGAACCAGAGTTCGTAAGCAAGCTCAATTTCTATGTGTCAGCAATTGACGACACCCTTAAGACGGAACACGAAAACCCGACAATAGGGTTGTTGCTGTGTTCATCAAAATCAAGAAAGACTGTTGAATACTCCCTGCGCGGCAACAATGTGCCATTAGGGGTGGCAAGTTATGAAACATACAGACAAGTCCCCGCCGGACTTGAAAACATATTACCCAACGAAGAACAATTAAAAAACTTATTATAACAAAGAAAAAGAAAATTTTAAATAACATATTATAAATTAACGCATTAGCTATTATTTCGCGTTTGCCGAAAACCCTGCAAGATTAACGGAGATAAAACACAGAAATAATACGTGAAGGATTGCCATGCAAGCAACCTTTGAAGAAGAAGTATAAGCTATGCTCATGCCTTAGGTGTGAGTACTTATTTTCTTCGAAAGGTCTCCTTGCAGGGTTGCCTTGGTAAGCGCAATAAGGAAAGCACCTTTCTTTTTGCGCTGACGTGATTGATAGCATTGCAAAAAACTATCAATCAATTATGGCCGGAAATAAAGACTTACATGCTGCCAATAAAGCCAAGAAAGATGAGTTCTACACACAACTTTCAGACATTGAATTGGAATTAAAACATTACAAAGAGCATTTTAAAGACAAAGTGGTGTTGTGCAATTGCGATGATCCTTACGAAAGCAATTTCTTTAAATATTTTTCTATGAATTTCAATCAGTTAGGTTTAAAAAAGTTGATTGCAACTTGTTATGACGGTTCACCGATTGCCGATAGTCAACTTTCGCTTTTTGAAGTTGCCGAAATCGACAAAGAGCAAGCCGCAGAAAAGAAAGCTTATAAAATTGAAATTACAGAAGTGAAGGATGAAAATGGGGATGGCGCCATTGACCTTTCTGATGTAGAAACTTTGATAAAAAACAACAAGAATGTGCTTTCTCTATTAAAAGGAAATGGGGATTTCCGTTCTGAAGAGTGCATTGAACTATTGAAACAAGCCGATATTGTTGTCACTAATCCTCCCTTTTCCTTGTTTAGAGAATATGTTGCACAATTGGATCAATATAATAAAGATTTTATTATTATGGGCAATACTAACACATTGGTTTGTAAGGAAGTATTTAAAATGTTTAAATCGGATAGAATTAGAACAGGTTTTACTCATTTTAATACAGGTATGTTTTTTTATGTGCCAGACACCTATGAAAAATATCATCACATTGAAAATGGCAAAAAAATAGCAAGGGTATCTACTTCGTGTTGGTATACGAGTTTGCCTGTAAAAAAACACACAGAAAATTTGATATTGTATAAATCATACTCTTCGGAAGAATTTCCTAAATATGACAACTATAATGCAATTAATGTTGATAGATATACTGATATTCCCAATGATTATAATGGAATCATGGGCGTTCCAATTACTTTTTTAGACAAATATAATCCAAGACAATTTGAAATAATTTGGCAGGCATCAGGAAACACACGAGCAAGTACTCCGAAAGAAATATTAAAATTAGTCGAATACACCCCTCACCTTGAAGATCGAGGTGGTTGCGCTATTCTTGGTGGACAAAGAATGTATAGTCGCATTTTCATCCGCCGTCGCCTGTCCACCCAGTATTTGCAGCAGGAAGAGACATTACCATTGGCCGCGGAGGGAGAAATAAAATATAACGAGAAGCAATGATAATATATAAACATCACGGCGAAGCCGTACCTTGAGCAGTCCCGGAGGGACAAAACCTCGGTAACCCCTGGTAAGCCCGGAATGAAATGGAGGGCGCAACCTGGGGGAACACAAGAACAAATACCAACGAATCATGGAAATAAAACTCACACAAATCAAAGTCCGCGACCTCACGCGGGGTTACGAGGACAATGCCGAAAACGGCGTTCGCGCCTTCGGCGGCAGACTCGACGTGCGCCCGCCTTATCAGCGCGAGTTTGTCTATAAGGAAAAGCAGCGCGACGCCGTCATCGACACGCTCACCCACGGCTTCCCGCTCAACGTGATGTACTGGGCCGTGCGCGACGACGGCACCTACGAAATCATCGACGGGCAGCAGCGCACAATCAGCATCTGCCAGTACGTGAACGGCGACTTCGCCTATATGTTCCGCTATTTCCACAACCTGAAAGAAGACGAGCAGAAGCAGATTTTGGACTACGAACTCAACGTCTATATCTGCAGCGGCACCGACAGCGAGAAACTCAAATGGTTCAAGACCATCAACATAGCGGGCGAAGAACTCACCGAACAGGAGCTGCGCAACGCCGTATATGCAGGCTCGTGGGTGAGCGATGCGAAACGCTACTTCAGCAAACCCGGCTGCGTAGCCACCAAAATCGCCTCCGACTACCTCACCGGATCCGCCATCCGACAGGATTATTTGGAAACTGCCATCTCGTGGATTTCCGACGGCAACATCGAAGTCTATATGTCCAATCACCAGCACGACGCCAACGCCGCTCCCTTGTGGCAGTTCTTCCAGTCGGTCGTCACGTGGGTAGAAAGCTCGTTTCAGCCCAACAAGGAACGCAAGAAAATCATGAAGGGCGTTGACTGGGGCGCACTTTACAAAGAGTTCAAAGACAGCGTCATCGACACAAAAGCCGTGGACGAAGAATTCAAGAAGTTGATTCTGGACGACGACGTGACGAAGAAGACGGGCATTTATCCTTTCATCTTGACGCGCAAAGAGAAATTCCTTTCCATCCGCGCCTTCAGCGACGCGCAGAAGTTGGCGGCATACGAAAACCAGTTGGGAATCTGCCCGCATTGCCACGAGCATTTCGACTTGAGCCAGATGGAGGCCGACCACATCACGCCGTGGCACGAAGGCGGCCGCACCGTCGCCGAAAACTGCCAGATGCTCTGCCGCGAGTGCAACCGCAGGAAGTCTGGAAAGTGATTGTGAGAAATCAGCGATTCGTGAAATTAGTGGTGAAGTAAATTCGTCCGATTCGTGAAATTCGTGTTGGTTCGTGGTGAAAAAATCTTCGAAAAATAAATTTGAGTCAAACACCTATTTATATTGAAAATAACATTACCTTTGCACGGAATTTCATGGGCGACCATGTTCGTTGGAAAAATCACATAACAAATTATAAAAGAACAAATTAAATTCAATTTCTTATGGCTAACAGAACAAAAGTTGTAGAACTTGAACACGTTGTCATCCGTTTTGCGGGTGACTCTGGCGACGGTATGCAGCTGACCGGAAACATGTTTTCCGATTCGACAGCTCTGGCAGGCAATGACTTCGCCACCTTCCCGGACTATCCGGGCGAAATCCGTCCACCACAAGGCACCGTGTCGGGCGTATCTGGGTTCCAGGTGCATTTCGGACACAAACCGGTCCACACGACAGGCGACCTCTGCGATGTGCTCGTCGCAATGAACCCCGCTTCAATCAAGGCCAACATGCGCTGGCTCAAACCCGGCACGACAATCATCTTCGACATCGACTCGTTGAATGACAAGGCCTTGGAGAAAGCTGGCTACACTTCAGATCCTACACAGGACGACTCACTCAGCCAGTACAAACTCGTCAAGGCCCCTATCACCTCACTGACACTCGAGGCTTTGAAAGACTTCGGCTGGGACCGCAAGGCCATGCTCAAATCGAAGAACATGTTCGCACTCGGCATCGTGATGTACCTCTTCAACCGCGACATCACCGTGCTCAACGCGTACTTCAACAATAAATTCAAGAACAAACCGGATGTCATCAAGGCTAATCAGGAAGTCGTGGCGGCTGGTTACAGCTACGCCGACGCGATGGAGATCTTCGCCAACACATACCGCATCGAACCGGCTGACCTTCAGAAAGGCAAATACCGTGACATCACGGGTAACGTGGCGGCGGCGTGGGGCTTGATGGCTGCTGCTGAGCGTTCGGGACGTCAGCTCTTCTGCGGCTCGTATCCTATCACTCCCGCAACCGACATCCTCGCCGAACTCACGAAGTACAAGAACCTGAAAGTCAAGGCTTATCAGGCTGAAGACGAAATCGCGGGCATCACGTCGTCACTCGGCGCCGCATTCGCCGGCTGCCTCGCAGTCACCACGACATCAGGCCCCGGCCTCTCGCTTAAGTCAGAAGCCCTCGGCCTCGCGGTCATGACAGAGCTCCCGCTTGTCCTCATCGACGTTCAGCGCGGCGGCCCTTCGACAGGCCTCCCGACAAAGGCCGAGCAGAGCGACCTCATGCAGGCACTCTACGGCCGTAACGGCGACGCACCTCTCATCGTCATCGCGGCACGCAGCTCGGCTGACTGTTTCTACACAGCATACGAAGCCTGCAAGCTCGCAATGGAACACATGACACCCGTCATCATGCTGTCAGACGGCTCACTCGGCAACGGCTCGGAGATATTCCGCATCCCGAGAGTGGCCGACCTCCCGGCAATCGTTCCTCCTATCGCGAAAGCAAACGACCCTGAATATCAGCCATACAGACGCAACGAGGAGACACTCGCACGTCAGTGGGCGCTGCCTGGGACAGAAGGCCTCCGTCACCGCATCGGCGGCCTCGAGAAAGCCGACGGCCTCGGCAACCTCACCACGGAGCCTAAGAACCACGAGCGCATGACCTACCTCCGCGAGGAGAAAGTGAACCGCGTGGCCAACTACATCGCCGAACAGGAAATCACAGGCGACCCGAACGCTGACCTCCTCGTCGTCAGCTGGGGCGGCACTTACGGCGTTGTCCTCTCGGTCGTCGAGAAGATGCTCGAAGAAGGCAAGTCGGTGGCTCACGCACACTTCCGCCACATCATGCCACTGCCGAAGAACACACATGAAGTCCTTTCAGGACATAAGAAAATCATCGTCGTCGAGAACAACAGAGGCCAGTTCGCGAACTACCTCAGAGAGAAACAGCCTGACTTCAGATACGAGCAGTACAACAAAGTCCAGGGTCTCCCATTCCTCACGGCGGAATTGGAAGATAAGTTTAATGACCTTTTAAAATAATGAATACCATGGAAAACACAAATATCGACAATCAGGTTATTAATCTTACAAAAGAAGATTTCGTAAGCGACCAGATAGTGAAATGGTGCCCGGGCTGCGGCGACCACGCTATCCTCAAGGCAGTTGAAGACGTTTTCCCGAAACTCGGCAGGAGAAAAGAAGACATCGTCGTCGTCTCGGGTATCGGCTGCTCATCACGTTTCCCATATTACATGAACACATACGGATTCCACAGCATCCACGGCCGCGCATGCGCCATCGCGACGGGCGTGAAGCTCGCCAATCCTAACCTCTCAGTGTGGATCGTCACCGGCGACGGCGACTGCACCGCCATCGGTGGCAACCACTTCATCCACGCTGTCCGCCGTAATATGGACATGAACCTACTCCTTTTCAACAACCGTATCTACGGCATGACAAAAGGACAGTTCTCACCTTGCACATTCCGCGGCACGGTCACGAAGACCTCACCGCAAGGGACATACGAAGACCCGTTCAACGTTGGCGCACTCGTCATCGGCGCAGGCGGACAGTTCTTCGCACGCGGCGTTGACATCAACACGAAGGACCTCACCGAGACTTGCATGGCGGCGAAGAACCACGACGGCATGTCGGTCGTCGAGATCTTCCAGAACTGCATGATTTTCTCGAACGGCGTCCACGCCAACATCACTGCTCCTGATGTCCGCGACGACATGCAGGTGAAATGTGTTGACGGTCAGCCTCTTATCTTCGGCAAGAACCGCGACAAAGGTATTCGCCTTAACGGAAACAGCCTCGAAGTCGTCACAATCGGCGAGAACGGCATCACCGAAAAGGACATCCTCGTCCACGACGCGAAGGAGAAGAGCACCGGCATCCACATGATGCTCGCGCAGATGATGCCGCCTCAATATCCTGTGGCGATGGGTGTCATCCGCAACGTCGATGCTCCGACCTACGACGACTGCCTCACCGACGTCATCGCCAACGAATCGGCGAAGGCGAAGATCCAGACCGTTGACGACCTGCTCAATTCAGGCACGACCTGGACGATTGAATAACCCTCACAACCATCATCCGGTGTCATGGTTCGCCATGCTGCCGCAGGTTGATAATTTTGTTAAAAAATTCCGTTCTTATTGGGCGGAATTTTTTATTTTTGCATGTTCAAAATCTTAAAAATTAATATGGCAAAATCTAAAAAAATTACTTTTATGATTGAAGGCGAACAGCCAGGCTTGTTTGGCCAGAAATATTCAAGCAGGGATTATACAATAGGTGATTCGTGGGGTAAAAATCAATTTAACAGTTCGTTTCCGGCATCACTTGTGGCGTATATGGGAAGTAAAAATCTGAAACCAATTTATATTTGTACGGATAAGAACAATAATGTGATACATGAAAAAATTTCTTCCGAGGAATTATTGGGAATAGATCCGTTGAGTGATGATGCGTACTATGATTTTGAGGCGGGGTACTATCCTTATGAGCGATATTATACAGCAAAGAAAAAAGAAAAGATTGATTTGGTGATGATTAATCGAAAGACCAGTGTCCCTGCAAGTGGTTTGGAAGTTAAATTGACGACTTTGCCAGATAGTACGACAAAAGATTTGTTGGAAGCAGATTATGGAAGTGAGATAGTTGTGCGTTCACCAACAATTTTGTTTCTTGCTTGCAGCATTTGTGCGTGTTTTGATTCATCGGAAGGAAGAAATAGACTTCATGAAATACTGAATACTATTGGGACTGAAATAAAAAATTGGAGTTTGAAGGAATTTGTTCTTCCTCATTATGAATTGATTAAGAAAGCCGTGCTGATGGTGTCATCTGAAATGTGTGATGAGCAGACCCCATTGATTATTCAGCCAATATGGAAAACTGACAGGACATTGACTGATTTAAATGAAGATTGTTTGGATGTGTTTGTCTGGTCGAATTTGGCGCTTATACAAATGTGTTTGAGGGAAAGTGATGAAGAAAACAATATATCACGCAATCAGCGGACTATAATTTGGCTGTACAAAATGCTATGGGATTTTTCGTTATATGGAAAATTTCGATATACTGACATCGTGAATGAGTTGGCATACGATTACAAGACCGACAAAGCGTTTGCAATCAGTGGGAAATTGACGAATCCGCTGATGAAATGTAAAGAGTTGGAAAAACCAAGAATTTCAAAATATGAAATTAAAAATATTATTCTTGGGAATGGACAGAAGTTGTTGCGTCCGGAAAGACGTTTTGATGCGTATATTGTTAGTCACCCTGAAATATTCAAATTATGAAGGCTGTTGATTTATTTTGTGGCTGCGGTGGCCTCAGCCTTGGATTCTTGAAGGCTGGAATTGAAATTGTCGGTGCGTTTGACAATTGGGATGATGCATTGGAAGTTTACAGAAGGAATTTTTCTCATCCTGTTTACAAAGTGGATTTGGGTGATGTTAATGAAGCTGTTGAGATGATAGCTCCACTTAAACCGGATATGATTATAGGAGGTCCTCCTTGCCAAGACTTTTCTTCGGCTGGAAAACGTAATGAAGACAATGGCCGAGGTGACCTGACTGTGTCGTATGCGAATATAATTTCAAAATCACGTCCGCAGTGGTTTGTGATGGAGAATGTTGCAAGAATACTTAAAACCCAGAAATTTGTTGAAGCAAAGGAAGTTTTGAAAAGGGCTGGATATGGATTGACTTATACAGTTCTTGATGCCAGTAAATGCGGAGTTCCTCAAAAAAGAAAAAGATTTGTGATGATAGGCAAACTTGGTGAAAAAGACGATTTTATTATGGACGACCTTGTTGCAAATATTTCAGATGAAGAAATGTCGGTGGCTGATTATTTTGGAGATTCGCTCGAAATAAAATACTACTATCGCCACCCGAGAAGTTATGTCAGAAGAGGAATATTTAGTGTTGATGAACCAAGCCCTACAATCAGAGGTGTAAATCGTCCAATGCCGGGCGGTTATGAACTTCATGCAGGAGATCCAACCGATTCGTTGGAAGGGGTTAGACCGTTGACGACGAAAGAAAGAAGCATGATTCAAACATTTCCGCCAGAATTTATATTTGAAGGTACAAAGACAAATCAAGAACAAATGATAGGAAATGCTGTTCCGGTAAATCTTGGTAAGTTTATTGCTACAGCGATATTGAAAAACATAGGTGAAACACCACGAGATATTTCAGATAGTCATCGTCTGTGTTCCAATGTCAAAAATTAAATTTTATCAATGAAAAAATCTTTCAAACCAGGCACAATGCTCTACCCGCTGCCGGTGGTGATGGTCAGCTGCGGCGACAGTCCCGAGAATTACAATATCATAACGGTCGCGTGGACGGGGACGATCTGCTCCGACCCGCCGATGTGTTTCATCTCCGTGAGGAAAGAACGCCACTCGCATGACATCATATTGAAAAACAAGGAGTTCGTGATAAACCTCACCACCGATCCGCTCTGTAAGGCCACCGACTGGTGCGGCGTGCGCTCCGGCAAGGACCACAATAAATTCAAGGAGATGCACCTCACGCCGGAGAAGGCGCAGGTGGTGAACGCCCCGCTGATTGCCGAGTCGCCGGTGAATATCGAATGCAAAGTGGTTGAAGTCAAGGAGTTGGGCTCGCACGACATGTTCATCGCCGAAGTCGTGGCCGTCAGCGGCGATGAGAAATATTTCGACCCGTCAACAGGACAGTTCCAGCTCAACCAGGCGGAGCTTATAACATATTCGCATGGGAAATATTACACCTTGGGCGAGAAAATCGGCAAGTTCGGTTTCTCCGTCGAGAAAAGACAACATAAACGAGCTCAAAAATGAAAACACAGTGTCTGTAAGGCACTACTTGAATAACCGGGTACATGGAGGCGAAGCCGACATGTGTTCGGCAACGAAAAAAATAAAAGTTATGGATTATATAAAAATAAAAGGTCTCTCGAAAGACGAAGTTGAAGGGTTGGTCAAGGAATGGCTGAAACTATATCCGCATTCCTTCAATCCGGAAGTGAATTTCTGGTTTTATGAAACACTTGACAATCAGGTTGTTGTGGGGCTTCACGATGACTTGAGTACGTTGGCTGTCAGCCTGTTGGTCATTTATCTCAATTCCGCCAAGGAACAGGATGGCGAGACGAAAGATGTTGATGTCGCGGCGTTTGTCACCGTTAACGACAACGAGATACTTCTGAAACAGAACTACGGCCGCCGCGCGAAGATCTATGCGAAAGGTCTGGAAGGCGACAACACATCGGTTATTTTGCTTCTCGAAAACAACTATTGCGTTGAATACCGTTTCAAAGGTCACGCCAAGCAAATCAAGAACTCTGGCTTGGTCTTTGAGGAACCTGAGATTTCCGTCCCTGATGAGAAGGATGAAGTCGTCGTCGGTGATGTAGTTCCGAAGACGAATGTTGTGGAGGAGTCGTTGTCGCCCGAGGCATCGCCGCTCAAGAAACTGATGTGGTACACCATCTGCGGTGTCGTGGGCCTCGCCATTGGATTCATGCTTGTGTATTTCTATTATTGGAAAGGTAATTAGGAGTTTGAGGTAATTGGGAGTTTGAGGTAATTGGGAGTTTGAGGTAATTAGGAGTTTGAGGTGATTAGGAGGTTTCAGCAATATATTGAGAATCATGGCCTTATCGGGAAAGATGAGCGTGTCCTCGTCGCATTGAGCGGCGGCGTTGACTCGATGGTTCTTGCTGAACTCCTGCGTCGGAGCGGTTATGACATCGCTTTTACGCATTGCAACTTCCACCTTCGCGGCGATGAGTCTGACGGTGATGAACGGTTTGTGCGCGATTACGCCGAAAGGGTGGGGGTGAGGCTTTTCGTGAAACATTTCGATACTACTCAATACGCTGAAAATCAGAAGATTTCGATAGAGATGGCGGCACGTGAGCTGCGCTACTCTTGGTTTGACGAGTTGCTGAAAGAAAAAGGATTTCATAAACTTGCCGTCGCACATCACGCCGATGACCAAATCGAGACGTTTTTCATCAACCTGCTCCGCGGCTCCGGCATCAAGGGACTGAAGGCTATGCGGCCCGCTAACGGGTTGTATGTCAGGCCGTTGCTGTGGGCTTCACGCGAGGAAATAAAAAACTTTGCCGTCGAGAATGGCATTGAATGGCGCGAAGACCGCACCAATCAGGAAACTGTCTATTTCAGAAACAAGATAAGGCACGAGCTGCTTCCCGCTCTTGATGAGATTAAATCAGAAGCACGTGAGAAAATCGGTCTGTCTGTCGAATACTTAGCTTCTGAAAATCAACTATATAGGGAACTTATCAAAGAGAAACTCTCTCACATCGAACACGTTGACGGCGTCCTGCATTCGATTGATAAATCAGAACTTAAAGATAACCTTCAGCTTCTTTTCGAGTGGGCGCGTGGCTTCGGCTTCAGCTTTTCGCAATGCGAAACGGTGATGTCTGTCATCAACTCCGAACCGGGAAAAGAATTTTATTCGGCTGATTATCAACTTGTCGTCGAAAAATACACTGTTGAAATTTTCCCCAAAGACCTCGGCGAGCGAAGCGAGCCGAGGTCTTTATTAATAAGCGAGCGCGTCATTGCGACCGGAGCGCAGCGGAGTGGAGCAATATCGGAAACATCGTCTGAATCAACGAGTGGAGCAATCTTAAAAATCGATCCCGAATCATCGAGTGGAGCAATCCCGGAAACATCGTCTGAATCAACGAGTGGAGCAATCCCGGAAACATCGTCTGAATCAACGAGTGGAGCAATCTTCAGACTTGAAAAATCCAACCCGAACCTCGCGCAACTCGATGCCGACAAGATAAAATTCCCTCTGAAACAACGTCATTGGCGGCAGGGCGACCGCTTCCGGCCTCTCGGATTGCACGGCTCAAAACTCGTGTCGGATTTCTTTAACGACTTGAATTTCACCGCATTCCAGAAGAAAACGACGTGGATTGTCACCGATGCCGACGATGAAATCGTGTGGGTCGCCGGATACCGCATTGGTGATAAATTCAAGATAACAGACAAAACCATTCGCATTTGTGAAATTTATTTGAATTAGATTGAATTTTTTTGCATATTTGCAAACTGTAAATATTTTTCAAAAAATATTGTAAATAATTGAAAATCAGATAAAATGAAAAGATTGTCATTAACATTGGCGATGTTCTTCGCCATGATGCTCCCGATGATGTCGTTCGCGCAGATTTACGAACCGGTCAAATGGAGCTTTTCATCGGAATCATTAGGAAACAACGAGTACAATGTCATCATGAAGGCCGAGATCGAAGCCGGCTGGCATGTCTATTCACAGAACATCGCCGACGGTGGCCCGATCCCGACAACGTTCTATTTCAACGACACCACAATTTACGAGAGAATAGGCGATGTCATTGAGAGTGAAGCCATTGTCCATCAAGACCCTGTCTTCGACATGGAGCTTCGTTTCTTCGAGAATGAAGCGACGTTCACGCAAAAGGTGAAGGTGCTCGGCAAGACGCCGGTCGTGTTTAAAGGCGAACTCGAATATATGGTCTGCAACGACGGACAGTGCCTGCCTCCGACAGTCGAGGAGTTTGAGATAACTCTTGATAATCATGCGGATAAAGCTGCTTCAAGTAACGCTTCAAACAAGAGCCTCTGGGCATCACTCATCGCCGCGTTCCTGTGGGGTCTCGCCGCAATCGTCACTCCTTGCGTGTTCCCGATGATCCCGATGACGGTGTCGTTCTTCCTCCACGGAAGCGAGAACAAGGCGCAGGGCCGCTTCAAAGCCTTGATGTATTTCCTGTTCATCGTCGGCCTCTACACTATCCCGATCGCGGTCATAATATTTATAACATGGCTTGGCGGCGGTGACGAAGGTATCGTCAACATTTTCAACTGGTTGTCAACACACTGGATCCCGAATATCATCTTCTTCATCGTGTTCATGGTGTTCGCCGCTTCGTTCTTCGGCGCATTTGAAATCATCATGCCAAGTTCTTTGGTCAATAAGAGCGATGAGAAGTCGAATGGCAGCGGTCTCGGCGGCGTGTTCTTCATGGCACTCACACTCGTGCTCGTGTCGTTCGCCTGCACCGGCCCCATCGTCGGCTCGGTACTCATCGAGTCGGTTTCGGGTAACTTCTGGTCGCCAATACTCACGATGCTTGTGTATTCAGTGACGTTCGCACTGCCTTTCGCGCTGTTCGCGCTGTTCCCATCGATGCTGAAGAGACTTCCGAAGAGCGGCGGCTGGCTCAATTCAGTGAAAGTGGTGTTCGGATTCGTGGAAGTCGCACTCGGCTTCAAGTTCCTGAGTATCATCGACCAGACTTATCACTGGGGCATCCTCGACCGTGAGGTCTATCTCGCCATCTGGATTGTCTGCGCCGTGATGCTCGGCTTCTATCTCCTCGGCCAGATAAGATTCAAAAACGATGACGAAGTCACGAAGATCTCAGGTTTCCGTCTCTTCCTCGCAATAGTGTCGTTCGCATTCGCGTTCTACCTCATCCCAGGAATGTGGGGCGCACCTCTCAAGTCATTGTCAGGCTACCTTCCGCCAATACAGACCGTAGATTTCGACCTCCAGAGAATGGACCGCGAGAACTCGGAAGCTGTCATCAGCTATATGGAAGGTCTTGAACAGAACAATTTCGTTCAGGAGACAGCACAGACTGCCGCAGAACAGCCGTTCATGACACGCACAATGGCATTGTATATCCTCATTGCCATAGGTCTGCTTCTCGGTCTTTTCCTTGTCGGAAAAATCAAACTCAAAAAAGGACCGGACTGGAGCTTTATCTCTCTCGGACGCTTGATAATCAGTATAATAGTCTTCTCATTTGTGGTTTATCTCATCCCAGGTCTCTGGGGCGCACCGCTTAAAGCGATGTCATGGATGCTGCCTCCGGCGAACACCATGGAGTTCAACCTCGAACAGAGCGGACGCACCAACTACGGCAACGTCGCCGCGACTTACGAGGAACTCGCCAAGCAAGTCGCTTTGGTGCAGAATGAGACAGCCGACGTGCAGGCTCTCTGCGAAGAACCGCTCTACGCCGATTTCCTCCATCTGCCTCACGGAATAAACGGCTACTTCGACTATCAGCAGGCTCTCGCATGCTCGAAGGCTCAAAACAAACCGATCTTCGTTGACTTCACCGGCCACGGCTGCGTGAACTGCCGCGAGATGGAGTCGAGCGTGTGGGCCGACAAAGAGGTGCTGAAGATATTGAAACATGACTATGTCGTTGTGGCTCTTTATGTTGATGACAAGAAAACTCTCCCTGAAGAATATTGGGTGACAGGCGCAAACGGCAAGGTGAAGAAGACCCTCGGTGCCATCAACGCCGACTTCCAGGTGTCGAAGTTCGAAGCCAACGCGCAGCCGTACTACTGCCTCATGGGTAACAACGGTGAGCTCCTCGTTAACCCGCGCTCTTACAACCTCGACGTCGAAGCATTCAGACAGTTCCTCCTTAAAGGAATTGAGAACTTCAAGAACGGCGAGTTTGTGAGAAATATTAACGAATAACGTTAAGCGTTAATAGAGTAAAGTTAAGAGAGGCTGGCGCATGTTGTTTGCACCAGCCTTGTCTTTGAATTAATCAGAACTAACGTTTGAAAAATATGATTGAAAAACCATACGCATTGATAACCGGTGCCAGCTCTGGCATCGGTTATCAATATGCCCGCGTCATGGCTGACAGAAGATATAACCTCTTGATTGTCAGTAATGAGGCGGAGGCAATCGTCGAAAAAGGCGAGATTCTGAAACGGGATTTCGGTGTCGAGGTCGTGGCTCTCATGCGTGACCTCGGACAGCAGGATTCCGCCAGAGAGCTGCATGAATATTGCATCATGAATCAGATTGAAGTCGAAGTGCTGATCAACAACGCCGGCGTGTATCACGACCGCGATTTCATCAACGACACGGAGAAATTCAATATGCTCATTCTTAATCTTCATGTCACAACGCCCGCGATGCTGACTTATTATTTCGGGACGGATATGGCGGCGCGACACAAAGGTTATATCCTCAACATGAGCTCCATCACATCTGACATTGCTGTTCAACGACTTGCAACATACGGTGCAACGAAGGCTTTCCTGAAGAATTTCTCGCGCTCCACACATATCGAGCTTTACCATCAAGGCGTTTATGTCACTTGCGTGCGGCCTGGTGCTGTTGCGACGACACTTTACAACCTGAAGCCGTCAGCGGTGAAAGCAGGGCTGATTGTCGGTTACATAATAAAACCTGAGAAATTGGCGAAGAAGGCTGTCCGTGCGATGTTCCACAAACGTGCGCGTATCACACCAGGTTTCCTGAATCATGTGCTTTTGCTTCTGATTGCTCTGCTTCCGACGTGCGTGTTGCGTTTAGTGAGAAGATGGCACATTTTTTAAATGTCTCGCCGATAACTCTTTGATTGTCGTGTTTAAACGCTCATTTCCAAGCAGTTGCTCCAAACTCTGGTGCATCCTGTATCTCCACCTGTGGTTCGGGTCGGCGGGTTTGTTGATCTGCTCCTCCCATGTGCAGTCCCAGCGGAAGTCGCCGTCCATCGCGATGTAATCCTGTATCGGGATGATGACCCATTGCGACGCGGAGTGCATGTGTTGCCCGATGATTTCCTTGCAGATGTATGGCTCACAGAAATATGGCGCACCGTCATCGTGGTGCAGCATCTCGTGATAGAATCTTGCCGAAAGCTCACGGTCTTCCTCCCACCATCCGCGTATCGTCGGCATGTCGTGGGTGCCTGTGGTATCGACGCTGAGGTACGGGTTTTCACGCGGGTCGCTGAACGGACGGCTGCTGCTCTTAGGCATACGCTGCACTTCGAGACTCAAGATGCCGAGCTCGCGCATCACGCCCGGGACGCACGGTGCCACCATGCCGAGGTCTTCGCCGCAAATCAACAACTTGGAGTTTCCGAAAATCCTCGACAGTCTGTTTCTTCCTTCAATCTCCCAGCGGATCGGATCGGTAGGGGAGTAGTGCCCGAAGGAGGCGTTTGGGCTGCCTTTAGGAATCTCCCAGATGCGGAAGAAGCCGAGGATGTGGTCAATTCTCAAAGCGTCGAAATATCTCTCGATCCATTTTACGCGACTACGCCACCAAGCGAAGTCGTCTTTCGCCATCTCATCCCAGTTGTACGTCGGGAACCCCCAGTTCTGTCCTTCCGCGGCGAAAGCGTCTGGCGGTGCGCCGGTCTCCATGTCAAGGTTGAAAAGCTGTGGGTTCTGTTTCACGTCGTTGCTATCTCGGTTCACCCCAATGGGCAGGTCGCCTTTCAGCATGATGCCTTTACTGTGCAGATAATCAACGGCTTCGGTGAACTGCTTGTCGCAATGATATTGCAGGAAATCGTAAAAATCCTTGAAATCATCCTGACGGTCAAATATTTTCTTCAGATACTCCATCTTCGCCTTGAAAACCGCAGGGTAATCGACAAATTCCTTGGCGTTGAGTTCTTTTTTCTTCTCGTTGAAACGAAGACGCTCATTCTCATCTTTCAAGATGCCGACTTTTTCGAGATTAAGGTAAATAGGATGTAACGTCTTGGTTGACATTGACTTGTAAGGATATGAGTCATTCCATCCGCCGTCAGTTGTCGTGTCGTTGACCGGGAGTATCTGAATGAGTTTCAGTCCGCTCATAACGCACCAGTCGGCGAGTTTTTTGAGGTCGTTGAACTCACCGATGCCGAAGCTGTCGTCGCTTCTCAATGAAAAGACCGGAACCGAAACGCCCGCGAAGTAATTCATCTTCTTTAATTTAAGTGTTGAGAGTTTAGAGTTGAGAGTGAAGTTATGGGCAACTCCATTCTCAACCCTATTAATTTAAGTGTTGAGAGTTTAGAGTTGAGAGTGAAGTTATGGGCAACTCCATTCTCAACCCTTTTAATTTAAGTGTTGAGAGTTTAGAGTTGAGAGTGAAATTATGGGCAACTCCACTCTCAACCCTTTTAATTTAAGTGTTGAGAGTTTAGAGTTGAGAGTGAAATTATGGGTAACTCCACTCTCAACTCTAAAAACTTCACTCTGTTATTGGATTTTGTCAATCTCCCCGCAGAGTGTCGCGAAGATGTCTTGAATCTGACCTACTCCGTTGATACCCTTGAGGTTGCCTTGTTTTTCGTAATAGGCGAGGACTGGTTTCGTCTTCTCGTCGTATTCCACGAAACGGTGTTTGATTGATTCGATGTTGTCGTCAGCGCGGCCGCTTGTCTTGCCGCGTTCAATCATGCGGTTGATGAGTATCTCTTCCGGCACTTCGAGACTTAGCACTCTGTTGATTTTCAATGAGAACTCTTTCATGATGCCGTCGAGCATCTCAGCCTGGCGCACTGTGCGCGGGAAGCCGTCAAACAGGAAACCTGCCGATTTCTGGTTGGCTTCGACTCTGCCTCTGATTATGGAGACAACGATTTCATCGCTCACGAGACCGCCTTTGCTGATGATGTCTTTCACCTTCTTGCCAATCTCTGTCTCGGCTGCCATCTCTTCGCGGAGAATGTCGCCCGTTGAAAGGTAAGTGAGATTGTATTTTTCCTTAAGTTGCTGTGACTGTGTGCCTTTGCCTGCACCTGGAGGACCAAAAAGAATGATGTTTAACATGATATTTTTTGTTTTATGATTCTTTAATCTTTTAATTCTACTCCACAATCTTGTAAATCTCTCTCAGATTGCGGCCGTATTCGTTGTAGTCGAGGCCGTAGCCGACGATGAACTCATTGCCGATGTTCAATCCGATGTAATCGACTTTGTAATTGAATTTAAATGCGTTAGGCTTGAACATCATCGTCGCGATTCTGATGCTTCTTGCGCCGGCGGCTTCAAGGTCTTTGCGAAACTCGCTCATCGTGAAACCGGAGTCGATGAGGTCTTCAACAATCACTATGTTTCTGCCTCTGACATCTTCTGCCTTCGCGCCGATCATCACATTCGCGCTGTTGGTGCAATGCGTCCCTGAATAGGATTTGTATTTCACGAAAGAGATTTCACATGGGATGTCAATGCTTTTGAACAATTCGCCGGCGAACATGAACGCGCCGTTGAGCATGACGAGAAACAAAGGGTCGCGGCCTTCCATGTCTCTCGTGATTTCTTTTGCGACTCTGTGAATCTCACCTTCAATTTTTTCTTGCGAAATATAAGACGCAAATTCTTTATCAAGAACTTTTATAATGTTCATAATCAAGTGGTTGTAATCTTTACTCCAAAAATCAAAACAAATGCAAAAATAATCTTTTTTTCAGACAGTAGAAAATTTACTTGACAATTATAATTCCGATATGCTCATTTTATGTATTTTTGCAGAAATTTATAAAAATATGAATCCTATTGTAAGTGTGATTATGGGAAGCACGTCGGACCTTCCGGTTTTGGAAAAGGGTCTCGCTTTCCTCGATGAGATGGAAATCCCGTTCGAAATGAATGCGTTAAGTGCGCATCGTACTCCGGAACTTGTGGAAGAATTTGCACGCAACGCACAGTCACGCGGCATAAAAGTCATCATTGCGGCGGCTGGTATGGCGGCGCATCTGCCAGGCGTGATAGCGGCGATGACACCACTGCCGGTCATCGGAATACCGGTGAAATCTGGCATGGAGATGGACGCGCTGTTTTCAATAGTGCAGATGCCTCCAGGAATACCTGTCGCGACAGTCGGCATCAACGCCTCGTTGAACGCCGCGATACTCGCAGCGCAGATCCTCGCCGTCGGTAACCCCGAAATGATGAAGAAAGTCGTTGACTATAAGGAGGGTCTGAAAGGCAAGATCGCAAAGGCCAACGCCGAACTGAAAGATATTCACTATAAGTTCAAGACAAACTGATTTTTAGTGTTGAGAGTGGAGTGTTGAGAGTGAAGTTTGGAGTTGTGGAAACTTCACTCTCAACACTCAACACTCCAAACTAAAATGAAATGATTGATATTAAGGAAGAACGAAGTCGTTTTTTCAACAGTTTCATCGTCCCGGTGGCGTTCGTCGTCTTGATGTGGGCTGTGAAGGCTGTCGAGGAGATGTTTTGTTTGGATTTCTCTTTTCTCGGAATCCAACCTTTGAAAAAGGAGGGTATTCCCGGGATTTTTCTTTTTCATTTCATTCATGGAAGCTGGGAGCATCTTCTTGCTAACACCTTGCCAATCATCGTGTTGGGCGCGATGCTTTATTATTTTTATAGGACTATCGCGTCAAAAGTGTGGTTGGTCTTGATGTTTTCTACCGGATTTTTCACATGGTGCATCGCTGGCGGGGGCTGTCATGTGGGCGCGTCGGCACTCATATACGGCATGGCTTTCTTCCTGATGGTCAGCGGGTTCATCAGACGAAACAAGAGCCTTATCGTGGTCTCGTTCCTTGTGATTTTGCTTTACGGAAGCCTCATCTGGGGACTTTTCCCGAAATATGCTGTCGAAAACAACGTTTCGTGGGAGGGGCATTTCTCCGGTTTCCTGTTCGGAATCATTTTGGCGGTTTATTACCGGAAGGAAGGTCCGTCAAACGACAACGAAAAAAACGGCGATGAAGATGACTCAGACGATGATGATGCCGCTGATGGCGAAAAGCCTTACTGGGACGTGCCTGAGCCGCCGAAGGAGGAACTGACGGTGCCGCGGTATCCGAGAGGGTGGAGGAGAGGATGAAGACTTGGAATGAATTTACTTGTGCAAACTCATTGAAACTCCGCATAATCCTTTAATTTCGGCTTAATGTCATCTCCGACTATTTCCGCGAGTTGCTCCCACGATGTTATCAGCCCTTTCTGCTCGCGATAGTTCACAATCTTTTTCACGTCTTCGTATTCCAGATACGGGTGTCTGTTTAAAACTTTGAATGAATCATAATTGATTCTCAATTTGTTAGGCTCGAAGATGCTGTCAACTATCACATAATTTTCAATGTTTCCGAAGCGTGTCGTGTCCATGCCATAGACTTCGAGAAGCTGTTCTGTCTTGATGTAACCGCCGAGTCTGTCACGGTATTCAACAATGCGCTTCGCGAATGACGAACCGATGCCTGGCAGTTCTTTCAACAACATTGTATCGGCTGTGTTGATGTCAATAATCGGAATAGTCTTTTCTTTAAAAGATTGATAATGAATGCTATCTTTGAGTTTTGGCTCTCTGAAAACTCTGTTTTTGCTTTTTTGCGTATTCTGGTTTGAGCTGTTTTTGCTTTTCTTATAAGAAGCTTTGCGTTCAGCTTTTTTTATTGAATCAAGTGTCAATAATGAGTCTATTTGTCGTTGCTGTGAATCGATGATTGAATCAAGATTGTGGAAATAAACTGTTCTTTTAGGAGGATTCTTGACTAATAAATATTTGGTTATCAATAATATGACAACGATAGTCAGTATCGTGATTATGGCTGTACGCTCGCTTTTGCTGAATGTCAGAAAACGCTTGAAGTTGTCTTTCATAAATAAGGTTTCATAACGGTTTTGAAAGTCGGAAGCCATGGTCATGACTTCCGACTTCGGTTACATGATAAACTGGCTGACCATGATGACGGCGATTGCCACTGGAGCCAAGTATTTGATTATGAAATAAAAAATTTTATTCAGTCGCTTATTGACGGTTCCGCCGTTGGTGAACTCGTCTTCGAAGTCTTGTTTTTTGATTTTCCAACCTAAGAATAACACTGTGAAAAGTCCGACGAGTGTCATAAACACCATTGAGGTTATTTTGTCCAAGCCGTCGAAAACGGTGAATCCAAAGATGGTGAGGCCGCTGTCGTTGTGCAGACTCATAGCCGCTAATATACTGATAATGAATACTCCGACAGAACTATATATTGTCGCTTTCCGCCGCGACAAGTTAAGTTCTTCGGTCATGTATGAGACCACCACCTCAAACAGCGACAGGGCCGAGGTCCATGCCGCGATGACAAGGAGAATGAAGAAAATGAGGCAGAAGAAGTAGCCTCCATTCATCTGGTTGAAGAGCATCGGAAGGGTGTTGAACGCCAGTGACGGACCGGCTTCGGGTCGTATGCCGAACGAGAATGCTGCCGGGAAGATGATGATGCCGGCGATGATTGCGACGAGAGTGTCCGACAGCCCGACCATCAACGAGGTGGTGACGAGGTTGTCTTTCTTCGAGATATATGAGCCGTATGTTATCAGCGCACCCATTCCGAGGCTCATTGAGAAAAAGACCTGCCCGAGTGCGCTAATCAGCACATGCCCGTCAATTTTGGAGAAGTCAGGTTTGAAGAAAAACTTAAGTCCTTCGTAAGCCCCTGGCAATAACAATGATTTGACACACAATATCAAAAGTAAAATGACGAGTATCGGCATCAGAATTTTCGAATATTTCTCAATGCCTTTTGAGATGCCTTTGGCGATGACAATGGCCGAGATGAAGATGAACAAAGCCTGCCACAGCAAAGGCCTGACAGTCAGGTTAATAGAGTTGTTGAACCCCTGCTCTATGGCGGCGAGGTCTTTTCCGTGATAATAATTTATCACCGACTTATACACTGACTCGAGTGCCCAACCTGCCACCGTGGTGTAGAATGCGAGGATGAGGAATCCGCACAGCACGCTCATGTAACCTGTTAGCGGCCAGCCTTTTGCGTCAGGAGCCAGTGCTTTAAACGCACCGGCAGGATTTTTCTGCGCCCGTCTTCCGATAACGAATTCGCCGACCATCATTGGGATGCCGAGTGCCAGCACTATCCCGAGATACACAATCAGAAATGCCCCGCCGCCGTTTTCGCCTGCGACGCAAGGAAATCTGTAAATGTTACCTAATCCGACTGCCGAACCTGCCGCCGCCGCTATAATCCCAATCTTGGAGCCAAAATGCTCTCTTCTCTTTTTTCCTGTCATTTTTTTACTGATATGGAACTGCTACTTTACTCTTTACTCTTTACTCTTTACTCTCTAATCCCCCTTCGGGCCGTATGCCAAGTCGCCGGCATCGCCAAGTCCCGGCACAATGTACGACTTTGCGGTTAGCTCGTCGTCGATGTTGACTGTCCAGAGCGTGGCGTCAATGCCATTGAGGTTTTCTTTCACGAATTCTACACCTTCTTTGCTTGCAATGGCGCTGGCGAGATGAATGGCCTTGGGATGGATCTCTCCGTTTTCCAGGAGCCTGTTGAGACAAAGAATCAGCGATGAGCCGGTGGCGATCATGGGGTCTATGAGAATCAACACCTTATTATCTATATCTGCCGATGCGCAATACTCGACCATTATGTCGAAGTCATCGCCTTTTTGGTATTTCCTGTACGCGGCGATGAATGCGTTGTCGGCCCTGTCAAAGACATCTAAAAAACCTTGGTGCATCGGGATGCCTGCCCTGAAAATCGTTGCCAGAACAACGTCGTCACATGGCATCATCATTTCTTTGATGCCAAGCGGTGTCGTTATGTTAATCGGCTTGTAATCAAGGGTTTTGCTGATTTCGTACGCAATCATCTCACCGATTCGCTCAAGATTTCTGCGGAAACGCATCCTGTCGTTCTGTACGTCAACATTTCTGATTTCTGAAATGAAATTGTTTAAGATGCTGTTTGTTGTGCCTAATTCATTTATTTTTAACATATTATTATTTGTTTTTGAAAATTTTCAAAGCTAATCTCAAAATGCCACGCGTCTTGTTGAAACGGAGACTCGGATAACTGACCTCATGCCCCCCAAACCCCTTGTAGAACCGAGCAAGTCCGTCGTTGTCTGAACCCTCGAAATCGAAGGTGATGCCAGTACCACTGTATTCTTTTATCGTTTCGTCAATGAGGAATGACAGTGCATGAAACTCTTTGTTCAACTCATCGGCACCAGAGAAAAGAAACACTATTCTGTTGTGACTTGTCATGAAAATTGCACCGGCAACAAGTTGATTGTCAGTATTTTTAGCTCCTTTGATGAAGCAATGACCTCGTCTTAACGCTTCTGCCACAAGACGTAGGAATCTCTCATATTCGTCATCGCCCCAATGTTTCACCTCCTTGCCTCTGTTATTTCGGAAGAGTCTGACGATTTCAGCGGAAGCGACATCATCTGTTATTGTTATGCCCGCTGACCTTGCTTTTGCAATGTCGCGTTTTGTGTTACTGCTGTAGTTTCTGCTTAAAACAGCGTAATCGTATGATAAGTCTAATTCGATATTTCTATGATTATCAATATTTTCGAAATCTGATGAAAACAGATTTCCGGAATTTAGCTTTATCTCTGCAAACTTGAATTTTTCGGGTATTGCATTGATGAAACGACAGATTTTCTCAGCCGAGATGGTCTCTTTTGAGAATACTCCGAGTTGTTGGACAAAGAATGGCTGAAACAGATAGCTGACGCCAAACTTTTTGTTTCCTGTCAAAGGCATGACACTCACATAATCATCTTCGACCAAGGCCTCCCAACAAGGATGCACGATGTCGAGATACCAAGACAGGGCATAGACATTGCCGTTGGACGACTGCTCTATGCACTCGTCCCAATGCTGCTTATTTATTTGATTATGTGTTAGATATGTTATCATTCTTTGTCAAGTGCGAAGTTAAGTATTTCACGGTACAAAGCGACCCAGCCGGTCCAGCGTTTCTCGTCGCTGAGCGTCTCGTTGTGCCAGAGCAGTATGAAAGTGCCGTTTACTCTTTTTACCTCTGTGATTAGGTTCTTCACTTTCTTGAGCGACTCTTCCTCGTTGAGGTTGAGGTAGTCGCGCAGCGTGCCGTCCATAACGGCAAAAGGATGTATATTCAGCTTCGTGATGGCATCTTGCGTCAGGTCGAAGAACTTGAAAGTGCTGGCTATGCCTGCCCTGAATCCGGCCTGTGAAGCGTAACCCATTGTGTAATCGTCAGTTATGTCAAGTTCAATGAGCTTCTGATAACTCGAAGGAAGGTTGAGTCTCAGGAAATGCTGACGGCTTTTCGTGATCCAGCTGTTCAGTACTTTCGAAAGGTCTGTAATCTCATCTCTCATTTTGTTCGTGTTGAGATATGAGGCGAATGAAGGGTGAATGCCAACATCGGCATAGTCGCCGAGCCTTTTTATAAGATTCTGAAAATCAACGTTTCTGAGGGAAATGTTCTTGTCGTTCAAGTCGTAACCGCCGCAGAGGATGAAATAGACAGGATGCAAATCAAGTTCTTTCTGCAACTGAATCTGGAAGTCGAAGGTGTCAAATGGGTCTTTCCTTTTTCCCGTGAGTACCTGCCATCTGGTCTTAATCTCTTCAAAATCAAGGTTGAGGAGATCTCTGAAAAAGGCGGCGGAAATTCTGAACAGGCCTTTGTTCTTGTACGCCCACGCCGCATCGACGTCGTATGTCGGGATGAACGTGAATGTTTTCTTTTTGAAAACCAATTTGGGGAATGCTTCCTTGAGCCTTTCACCAATCTCTTTCGCCCAGATGTTTACCAATGGTCGCTCTAACATATTCATTTTGAATAGTATGGAGTCTTTGGCTTGGTATCTGTTGTATTTGTCGCAGACATGTGGAAGGTATTCTTCGTATCTTGAGACCAAGAAAAACGACGCCGCGAACGGGTCAAACGGGAACATCGACTTGTCGTTGTAAACCGGGAAAATTGCTTTCATGTCTTTGAAGTCGATGATTCTCAGGTCACTATCTTGGATGTCGTGAATGTTGCGTTCAAAAAGAAGTCTTGATGCTTTTTGAAATAACTCGTCGTTTATCTTGTTGTTGCCATAGCTAAACTTCGGTCCGTCGTACGCGGCGAATGCCTCGCTGTCGGTCGTGATTTTATATTCAACACAAATTAAGTCCTTGAAAATCAATTCAAAGATATAAAACAATCTGTTGGATATTTTAGGTACAAGTATTAACAGTTCCATGGTGCAAAGATAATTAAAAATAACAACATCTTAGTCAAAGACGAATTTTTTGTTCCACTCTGATGTCATCGGATGAGGCTCCAACCATGATGGTGAAATCGCCAGGTTCCATCTCCCACTCAAGGTCGTTGTTTAATGTTGAGAAATCACGGGGCTTCAGCGAGAATGTAACTGTCTTTGTCTCACCGCGTTGTATGAAAACGCGCTTGAAGTTTTTCAGCAGTTTCTCAGGTGGTGCGCTCGACGCGAACTCATCGCGTATGTACAATTGGACAACCTCGTCGCCCTCACGGTCTCCTGTGTTTCTCACATCAACGCTCACTAATACATTGTAGTCGGGGTTGATGTTGATATTCATGTTGTTGTAGTCAAAATTTGTGTAACTCAACCCGTAGCCGAACGGGAACAACGGTGAGCTTTGACAGTCGATATAATCTCGTTGTTTTGGTTGCGAGTAAAACACCGGGACTTGTCCCACCGAACGCGGCTGCGACATGGGGAGCCGTCCCGCCGGATTATAGTCGCCGAAGATAACGTCAGCTATGGCGTTTCCGCCTTCCTGCCCCGGATAAAACGCTGTCATCACGGCATTGCCATTCGCGACAGCAGTGTTTTTCAGCAACGGACGCCCTTCGATGAACACAATGACAAGCGGCTTGCCTGTGGCGGCGACGGCTTCGATGAGTCTGTCTTGAAGCCCTGACAATGAGATGGTTGCGCGGTCGTAGCCTTCGCCGCAGTCCATGTCGGCGACGTGGCCGTCAACGACGACGGTGTCTGTTGACTTGTACGATGTCTTGAAATTGCGGGCTGATGAGCCGCCAACGACGAGGACGACGGCATCGGCATTTTTTGCCGCTTTCAACGCCGCGTCAAAGTCGGTGTCGGCGGTGTCACGCACCGAGCAGCCTTTGGCGTAAGTGACTGTTGTTGTTGAAGATACATGGCTGCGGATGCCTTCCAACACTGTGATGATGTCGTCGGGATTCTGCGGCGCCGTGTAGTCGCCGAGCTGGTTGTATGTGTTGTCGGCGTTCGGCCCGATGACCGCGATGTTTTTAACGTCTTTGGAAAGTGGCAGAATGCCGTCGTTTTTCAAAAGCACTATGCCTTCGCGGGCGACCTGCAAGGGAAGGTTTTTGGCATTCCTACCTGCTTGATTTTCAATCGGAATTGGTAGATATGGATTGTCAAACAATCCGGTTTCAAACTTGAATCTCAACACTCTGCGTACTGCGTCATCGAGTGTCTTCATTGACACAAGTCCTTGACTGACAGCTTCTTCGAGGTATGCGCCGTAGTTTGACGCGCCGAGGTCGATGTCAACGCCGGCGTTGATGGCTTGCGCCGTGGCGTCGAGTTGGTTTTCGGCGGTGCGGTGTGTGCTATGTAATGCCCAGATGCTGCCGAGGTCGGAGAAGACCACGCCGTTGAACCCCCAACGTTCACGAAGGATGTCCTTTAGTAGCCAAGTATTTGAACTGCAAGGGATTCCGTCGATTGTATTGTACGATGTCATTATGCTTTTCGCACCGTTTTTCACTGCTGTCTCAAAATTCAGGTTCAGTTCCGACAGTATCTCGCGTTTTCCGGCCGAAGTCCCCGAACCGTGATGACCTCCTTCCGAAACGCCAAAAGAGGAGAAATGTTTCAATGTTGACGCGAGGTGATTCTGCATCCCTTTCATTATGGCCGTGCCCAAAGTTCCCGAAAGATACGGGTCTTCTCCGAGACTCTCTTCCACACGCGACCAGCGTGGGTCACGCGTGATGTCCATCACTGGCCCGTAGGCGAACTTCGCGCCGCGTGATGCTGCCGAGGCTCCGACCGCGTCACCGACCGCGTAAAGCAAATCCTCGTCCCACGTCGCCGCCTGACACAGCCCCGACGGATATACATCCGCACCGACCGCCATGTGACCATGCACGCATTCCTCCGCGAAATAAACAGGAATGCCAAGACGCGAATGCTCCATGACATAACGCTGCATCTCGTTGAAAATCAAAACAGACTGCCGCTCGTCAAGTCCGGTTCCTGTTGTCTTCTCCGACCACGGATCAGCTCGTAGAACGCCGTAAAAACCGCCACATTGCAAAGTGTCCCACATCTTCAGAAACGACTCGTTGAGTGTCACCGTGCTGTCATCGATTTTATCGTAAAAATTGAAACCAATGGGGCAACAAAGCTGCCCAACTTTCTCATTCACAGTCATCTGACCCAATAAAACGTCAATCTTTGCGTCAATGTCATCCTCTTTTTGCGATGAACATGCCGACAATATCAATGCGGAAATTATCAATAAAACCTTCTTCATTTTCCTGAATAATTTTGCACAAAAATATCAATAAATTTCTTTCAGTTATGTTAATTTTTTATTACATGAAAAATATTTATTTGTTTTTGAAAATTGAAAATTTGTCTTGATAATCAGTGTTCTATATGAATAATGTAAAAATTTATTTGCAAATTTTTGGGTGATATATAAGAATGTGTGTGAAATTCCGATTTTCGAATTATGTTTTTTTACGCCATTTCAGATGGAAATGAAATATGATACGTGATTTTTCATTAATAGGAGGTCGCAAGTCGTTATTTTTATTACTTTTGCCGATTATTTAATATAAAAATGAAGAAGATATTACAATTATCCATGATATTGTTCGCATCGTTGATGTCGTGCGCACAAGTGGTTGAAAAGACTTATTTAATTGAAAAACAAGATGTTAAGTCGATTGATGGCTATTCTCAAATTGAGCTGAATGGCTGTATGCAGTCGGCTCTCGCCGGTCAGCCGTCGTTGCCGTGGCAATCGGTGACACTGCTGCTTCCGGAAGGTGCAAAAGCCGGGTCAATTGAAATTGAAATGCGTGATTTTCAAGAACTTAAAGGCGAGTTTGAGCTTTATCCGTATCAGCCGTCAAGGACGTATAACGACGTGGAACGTAAGACATTTTACAAAGATGAGTCGGTTTATTCTTCGAAAGATGTTTATCCTGCTGAAAATCACGGAGTTCTGACAACTCAATATGTCAATGGCTATCCTCTCGCCGTCACCGCTTTCACTCCATTGAGATATATTCCTTCTGAGCGTAAAGTGTTGATTGCCAAATCGGTGAAAGTGAAAATCAGCCTTTGTCAGGATGAACGCTCAAATCAACGGATGCGATCTTCCCGTCCGCAAATCATAAATAAGATAAAGTCGTTGGTTGACAACCCGGAAATGCTTGATAATTATGCGTTTGACAATGCAAAGTCGCTTCAGGGCTATGAGCTTTTAGTCATCACACCTCAACAGTATGTCTCTGACTTTGACGATTATGTGCAGTTTTATCATTATTTGGATTTGAGGGCGAATGTCGTTTCCACGGAAGAGATTTACGAGACGATGCAAGGCGTTGACAATCAGGAGAAGATACGCAATTACATCATTCAGGAATATCAGAATAACGACATCTTGATGGTGCTTTTGGGCGGTGATGTCGCACTTGTGCCTCATCGCGGTTTCTACGGCGACGTGCTTTCCGGCGGGAGCCACAACATCGACTACGGCATCCCCGCCGACCTTTATTTTTCGGGCCTTGACGGGACATGGAACGATAACGGCAACGACCGCTGGGCTGAGCCCGGCGAAGACGACCTCTACCCTGAGATCGGCGTGGCGAGAATGCCTTTCAACAATGCCGAGCAACTTGCCAACATGATTCATAAAACCATTAGGTATCAACAAGTTCCGGTGCTCGGAGAGTTCCGCACCGTCGTTCTTGGCGGCGAGAAACTTTACGACTATCCTTACACCCAGGGCAGCCAGTACCTCGAACTTCTGATTGGCGAACACAGCGACAACGGCTATACGACGGTGGGTATTGACGAGAATTATAACTTCAAGAGATATTACGCTGAAGACGGCAACTGGAGCGGCTCGAACCTGCGCAACGCGATAAATTCAGGCACAGGCTACGTCCATCATGCCGGACATGCCAACACTGACATGGTCGCGGGCTGGACAGGCTCGACGTTGAACCCCGAGCTGTTCTCTGGCGCGAACGGCGTTGACCACAACTACACCTTTTTCCATTCCCACGGCTGCGACTGCGGCGGCTTCGACAAATCGTGTGTCATGGAAAAACTCGTCACGATACCTTATTTCGCCGTCTCCGTGATCGGCAACTCGCGTTTCGGCTGGTTCAACGAAGGGCAGACAGAAGGCCCGTCGATACATCTTCAGAGGGAGATGACCGACGCTTTCTGGGCGGAGAGAATACCGTATGTCGGGATGGCGATGAGCGAGGCGAAATGCCAGACCGCGCCTTGGGTCACGGCACCCGGACAGTACGAGGAAGGCGCACTGCGCTGGAACTTCTACGACCTCAACATCCTCGGCGATGTAGCCGTAAGTCCTTGGCACGACGAACCTTTCGACGCGGCGGTCAGCTTCAGGCCGGCGATGCTTCAGGGCGAGACGGTGAATGAGGTTTATGTGTCGCATAACGGACAGCCACTCAAAAATTTCCGCTGCAGCGTCTATCATAATGAGGAAAAACTCGGCGAGGCGGTGACTGACGAGACCGGACACGCAACCGTGACGCTCTCACGCCCGGTTGACTTCATCGGCCAGCTCTCACTGTCTGTCACCGGAATGAACTCCTTCCCGCAAAGCCGCACGATCGACTGCATCGACGAAAACACGACTTTCGTGAAACCTTATAAGTTGATTGCCAATGACGAAGACGGCGACGGGAAAATCGAATTCGGTGAAAACGTCTCCTTCGACCTCGTCTTGAGAAACTGGGGGGCGGCTCCGGCAAACGACGTTCACGCCGCCGTCCAATGCTGCGCGCCGGAATATTTCAGGTTCACGAAGATTGAAGACGACATGCAAAGCATTGAGGGGCTGACCGTTGACACCATTTTTGACGCTTTCGGAATCTGCATGAACCAAGACGTCCCTGACGGCTGGCAGATTAGCCTTAATGTCACGTCAAATGATGCGACTGGATATTGGTACAACTCCTTCGAATTCAAGGCGTCAGCACCTGATATTCAGATACTTTCGATGTCAACGGAAGAAGCTGACGGCAATGGAAACGGTATTATTGAGCCGGGCGAAAACGGCATCTTGACAGTGCTCGTCAAAAACCTCGGCTCCGTCATCGCCGAAAACGTCGCATTGAATGTTGATGTTGACAATGACATGGTCGCAATCGAATCGCCGGTGATGACATATCAGCAAATCCAAGAGAATGAAGATGTTACGGCGGAATTTGTTTTCCATGTTGATGAAAATGTCCCGAACAGCACAATCATTGTTTTCAGCGCGATGACACAATGCGGGAAATATGTTTCAACGTCAAGTCATTCAATGACAGTCGGTTATCTAATGGATGACTTTGAAACCGGCGACTTCTCGAAGCTCGAATGGGAGTTTGGCGGCGACAAGGAATGGTCCGTCACCGATTTGGAAGCATACGAGGGGACTTTCTCGGCTCGTTCAGGAGTGATTGATGACAGGGAAATTTCTTCGTTGATAATCAACGTGGAAGTGTTCGAGGATGGCGACTTGTCGTTCTTCTTTAAGACTTCAACGGAAAAAAACGATTATCTCGCACTTTATATTGATGATGACTATATTGACCGTTGGTCGGGCGAAACGGATTGGCAATCAGTGAGTTATCAACTTAATGCTGGCTCGCACGCAATTGAATGGCGTTACGACAAGTCGATGTCAGGGCAGTCGGGACTCGATGCAGTATTCATCGATAATGTGATGTTCCCGGCCAATTCAACAGTCATAATGAATGTTATCGAAAATACTGACAATCAAGATGATGTGACAATTTATCCCAACCCGAACAATGGTGTGTTCACGGTTGCGACAAGTGAAGACAACAGTTGTGTGAAGATTTTCAACACCCTCGGACAGATGGTCTATGAAAATGAAAACGCCTCGCGGGATTTGAACATCGACATCTCTGACAAAGGGACAGGCATATACCTTATTAATGTTAATGGAAAAACACATAAACTCATAAAAGAATAATACCTTGCAAAAGAACCGCGTAGCGGTTCCATATCCGTAAGAAAACCACAAATAATAATAAAATGAAAAAACTCACGCTTTTAGTCCTTCTGTCGGTTTTCAGCTTTGTCGTCAAGGCCCAGACAGTAGAGAAGACCTATCACTTCGACAATCCGCAGGTCACTGAACTTCGCGGTTATCAACAAGTTACATTTGCTGGCACGATGCAGTCGGCTCTTCAGGGACAGCCGTCGCTGCCGTATTATGCAGTCAGCCTCTTGCTGCCACAAGGTGCGGAGGCCGAATCAATCGAGGTTGAACTTTCTGATTTTCAGGAGATTGGAGAGAATATCAGTCTCTTCCCTTATCAGCCTTCAAGGACGATGAACGACATCACTCCGAAGAAGCTGGTCAAAGATGAAGCGGTTTATGCTTCAAAGAGCGTCTATCCGTCTGAAAACCACGGCGTTGTGACGACACAATACCTCAACGGCTTCGGCTTCGCGTTCTCGTCGTTCACGCCTGTTCAATACATTCCGGCAACGGGCAAGGTGATGTACGCAAAGACCGCCACGGTGCGCGTCAGCCTTGCTTCTTCAAAGTCAGATCATAGCGCGATGCTTTGGAAAACAAATGCCATCGCGAACAGAATCAGCAGGCTGGCGCAGAACCCGGAGATGATGGAGAGCTATCAGACAAGCGGCCGCGAGGTGACAGGCTACGACCTTCTCATCATCACGTCAAGTGAATATGTCGATGGCTATGCTGAATATCAGAATTATTACAACGGCATCGGCGTTCGTAACCAAATAGCTTTGGTATCAGATATTTACGCTTCTATGACAGGCATCGATAATCAGGATAAAATCAGGAACTACATCATTCAGGAATACCAGAACAACGGCATCATGATGGTAGTCCTCGGCGGCGATGTCAACATCGTGCCGTTCCGCGGATTCTACTGCGATGTGCTGTCAGGCGGCGAACACATGACCGACAGCGGCATACCCGCCGACCTTTACTATTCAGGCCTCGACGGGACTTGGAACGACAACGGCAACGACCGCTGGGGCGAGCCTGGCGAAGACGACCTCCTCCCTGAAGTCGGCATTAGCCGCATGTCGTTCAAGAGCGCAACGGAACTTGCCAACATGATTCACAAGACGTTGAAATATCAACAGGAGCCTGTCCTCGGCGAGTTCCACAAAGTCATCCTCGCCGGCGAACATCTCTACGACAACCCTGAATCGAACGGCTCGGATTACCTCGAGCTCCTCATCGGCACACACGATGACAATGGCTATACAACGACTTGTTATCCAGAAGATTACGACTTCACAAAGATGTATGAGGAGGAGGGCACATGGAGCGCTTCTGGTTTGAGGCAGGCCATCAACGCCGGCACGAGCTACGTGCATCACGACGGCCACGCCAATTCGAGCTACGTCGCCGGTTGGTACAGCGTGTCGAACAACGACTTTTCGGGCGCCAACGGCGTTGACCATAACTATACATTTTTCCATTCACAGGGCTGCGACTGCGGCGCTTTCGACGAGTCGTGCATACTTGAGAAGATGGTGACAATCAGCAACTTCGCCGTCGCCGTCATCGGTAACTCGCGTTACGGCTGGTTCAACGAAGGACAGACCGAGGGCCCCGGCGCACACCTTGAGAGAGAGATGACCGATGCACAGTTCAACGACCGCATCCAATTCCTCAGCTGCGCACACGCCGACGGCAAATGCGAGACGGCACCCTGGGTCACGGCTCCGGGACAGTGGGAGGAAGGCGCATTGAGATGGAACTTCTACGACATGAACATCCTCGGCGACGGCGCCGTCAGCGTGTGGACCGACGAACCGATGGAAGCCGAGGTGACATGTCCGGCACAGATCGTGCTCGGAACACAGTCGTTCGAGGTCGAAATAACCGACGACAACGGCAACCCAGCCAAGAACTTTCGCTGCCTCGTCTATATGGACGGCGAAGTCATAGCGATGGGGACGACCAATGAGAACGGCATCGCCGAGATGGCTTTCGAGGGCGGCCTCTCAACAGTCGGTGAGATGACGATGAAGGTCATGGGAATGAACGCATGGCCGCAGACAGTAGAGCTGACCGCAGTGCCAAGCGACACACCTTATATAGTTTATGACAGCCACGAACTCGCCGACGGCGCAAGCCAGATCGACTTCGCGACGACAAACGCGTTCAATATGGTTATCAAAAACGTGGGCGGCGTCAACGCTGACGGCGTGACAGCGACGCTCTCGTGCGACAGCGAATACATCACGATAAACGAGGCGACGGCATCAGCCGGAGACATCGCCGGAAACCAGAGCGTCACACTCGAAAACGCATTCGGCTTCACCGTGAGCGACGACGTCCCGAACAATACTCAGGTGCGTTTCAACCTCAGCTGCACCAACGGCGACGAGACATGGGAGAGCCATTTCAATGCGAGAATCTATGCTCCTGAATTTCAGGTTGTGAACATCGAACTCGAAGGCGAGAACGGCAACGCCGTCAACCCGGGCGAGAGCGCGACACTACATTTCACCATGAAGAACAACGGCGGCGCGGCTGTACCGAACGCCGTCTTCAGACTGTTCAGCTCACACCCGGAAATCGTCGCCGAACAATATGAATGGCAATATGAGACCATCGGGGCAGGACAGGAGTTTGCCGCCGACTTCGCATTTACATTGAGTGAAGACGCTCAGACGGGCGTGCAGTATGAGCTGTTTTATGCCGCATATTATGGGAATTATTTGATAGAGGAACCGTATTATCTCTCAATAGGCACTTCTATGGATGGCTTCGAGACCGGCGACTTCAGCTCGTTCGACTGGCAGCACGGCACCGTCGTGACAGCATGGGAGGTCGTGACCGAGAATCCGTTTGAAGGGACTTATTGCGCCAAGTCGTCAATGATAGATGATTACGGCACGACATCGCTTTACATCTCCGTGACGGTGGCACAGGAAGCTCCGGTGAGCTTCTACTATAAGGTGTCGTCTGAAGCAGATTACGACAAGCTGCATTTCTACATCGACAACAACGAGAAAGGCAACTGGTCGGGCGAGGTCGCGTGGACGCAGGCCTCATACACCATCCCCGCCGGCACGCACACCCTCAAATGGGAATACACCAAAGACGTGTATTCGACAAGCGGAAGCGACTGCGCATGGATCGACAACGTGGTCTTCCCGCCGACGACAGTCATCACCGACGTGAAGACCGTCGTGGAACACGAGGTGAGCGTCTATCCGAACCCGGCGACTGATGTGATAAACATTGAATTTGGAAATGCAATGTCAGATGTTGAGGTTTTCAACTGTCTCGGCCAGACGGTTCGCCGCCTTGCCGGAATGACCGGCACGGTTCAGATTAACGTCTCCGATTTGAATGAAGGGATGTACTTTGTCAGGATTAATGATAAGGTGGAGAAGGTGGTTAAGAAATGAGAGCTTAGAGTTTAGAGCTTAGAGTTTAGAGTTTAGAGCTTAGAATTTAGAACTTAGAGTTGAGTTTGAAAAGATGACGTTTGAAAAAGCGGCATCTTTTTTTGTATAAATCTTCCGCCGAATAAATTTTTTTGTATTTTTGCGCCGTCATTTGTCGGGGTCCGCGAGGGCTTAGGTGGGTGACAGACATATTGGAAAGACGTTGTGCTGACGTTTTATCTGCGGCATGTAGAATCTCGCAAGTTCTTAATCGATCGCACGATAAGGCAGTGGGCTGATGTCCAAGGGATTGTTATATATTAAAGGTGTCGCCCGACACCTGATGATATAGACGTTCTGCGTGGGCTTCGACATTGCTTATCCTCGATCGATGGGCATGCGAGAGCCTTACATGCGGGATAGGCAAGGTGCAGATTCCCGCGCTTTTTCTTTTATGTTTGATAAGAATTCATTTTTAACGCCAGACATCGGGAGTCTGTCTGAAAAAAATTAAAAAAATGGGAACTTTAAAAAAATTAAGTTTCGCGATGATTATCGCATTGGCTTTCGCAAGCTGTGGAAGCAACAAACAGATGGTTAACAATCAACCACAGCAACCAAGTTATCAGCAAAATGTTCGCGATCAGTTTAGCAAAGATGATCAAAACACTGATCAAGCCATTAAGAATGATTTAAAACAACCGACAAACAATCCGACAAACACAAACAATGATTATTCAGAAGTGCAATTAAATCACTGCATTATGAAATCAATTGATGATACCGCACCAAATCTCAGAGCACTTGGAGTGTATGTTAGCTATGACCAATCTAATGCAATTAAACAGGCCACAGCCGAAGCAAGAACTGAACTTGCCAACTCAATCCGAGTGTCAGTTGAGGGCGCAAACAAAAGCTATGCAAAAGAAGTCGGCATTAACCAAGATGTAGCCTCCAAGAGATTGGCACAATCAACATACACTCAATACGTCGCTGAACAAGTGGCAAATTCACCAAGAATTGACATGTATATTGAGCAAGCATCAGACGGAAAATACCAGGTATATGTTTGTGTAGAAATGAAAGTTAGCCAAAAAGAATTAACACAAACCGTTGCAGAAACCATCAGCAACGACGACGTTTTAAGAGCAGAATACGAAGCTAAAAAATTGGAAGAAGAAGTTTCTGAAGATCTCAACGAATACAAAAGGACAAAGAATCAAGCTATTGTAAATGAATACAAATAAAGCTTTACTAACTATGATAATGCTGCTGTGTTTTAATGCAGCAGCATTATCTCAGAAGTCTGATAATATTCCGCCACAATGGATATCAGAACTTCCAAAACCCACCAATAATACTTTTGAGTACAGGACAGCCTCTGGCACGGGTAAAACATTAGAAAACGCCAGAAGGTCTTGTGATAATTATATTATAAATAGTTTATCCATGGCTGGTGGCGCAATTATCTGGTCGGATTATACCACAACAGATCGTAGTAATCAAACCATAATTAATGGAAAGCTTGACGAGATTATAGAAAGGAGTTCTGTAATAAAAACAGAAGCTAAGGGTAATGAACGTGAAATATACATACTGATAATTGATGATTATTGGGAAATTAACAAACTCGGTGATTATCAAGTTACAAAGCTATATGCAATATCACAACTTCATAGTCCTTTGTTTGACGACATCACTTTATCTAAAAAATATAGTGCATCATTTTTAGGTATTCGACCGTTTTGTCCTGGCGCAGCTCAAATATACAAGGGGAGCAAAAAGAAGGGCTGGGCTTTTATCGGTTTAGAATTAATTGGCGCCGCTGGTATTGTTACAAGTTTAACTCAAATATCATCATATGATAGACTAATGCAAGAAGATCCCAAACACAAAACAGAGTATCAGGACTCTAAAGATATGTGGACAAATATTAACTGGGGTTGTATAGCCTTTACAGCTGGTGTGTATATTGTCAATCTTGTAGATGCTTGGTTTTCTCCAGGTGCTAAAAGAATTATTGCATATCCTCAAGGCAATAATAATAACATAGGTTTATCAATGTCTTATAAATTTTAATTAAACTTAAAAAATCATGAAAAAAATTTGGTTGTTATCATTGATATTAATTACGTTTCTATCATTAGGATGTAAGAAAAAAAAGATTATTGACACAGATATAATAATCTATGGAACTGTTACAGAAGAAGCAACTGGCGCCACAATTTCAGGTGCAACAGTAACACTGAAACCAGAATCCATAAATGTTTACACTGGTAATGATGGTTCATATAGGTTTACGGTAACCGAAGCTAAAGATTATAATATTTGGGTGAGCAAAGATGGTTATCAAACTGATAATAAACAAACGAACGTGTTGGTGGCAGGAGAATCCTACAGATATGATTTCTCATTAAAAAAATGATTAACACATTGTATGAAATCTATAGTATATAAGATAATTGTAATAACATTAGCTTTATTTGCCATAGCAGGTTGTGCTGTAAAAAGACAAAACAATACCATAACCCCTATAAATTATTATGATAAATGGCATTACTATGGTGAAAAGATTTATCATCCTTGTTATGATTCGCTCAACGATAAAAATCCAGATATTATCACAGCTTATGGTGTAGGCTTTGGCTCCACCACATCATTGAGAAGAACAGCTGTATCAGATGCGCATAACAATGCTTATTTGTATATTAACCAACTGACTCATGAAGCCGTAGAAAAGTATAATAATGACACTATGGTTTCACAAAAAGTGATTGAAGATTTTGAAGTTCACAATTTCCCATATATGAGGGTTGATTGCTATAAAATGACAACACAAAACTCTTATATTACATTAGACATCGTTGTTGACACTATTATTCCATCTATTATAAAGGAATTTGAAGAAGGAAATATAGATATTGATAAAAGCATTATTAAACAGTATCTTAATGATGCTTTAAGAAATCGTAAATAAAACTAGTAACTCTATGAAAAAATACATCATAATCATTATCTCAATCGCCATTATAGCTTTGCTGATGGCAGGATGCAAGAAAGACAATGAAACAGTTTCTCCTGGTTCCATTTATGGAACCATAACAGACAAAGCAACATGTGATTGCGTGTCAGCAGCTGGCGTAGAATTGATGCCAAAAGGTTTAAAAACCGTCACTGGATCTGATGGATCTTTCCAATTTACACAAGTTGAACCTGGCGAATACAACCTTTTTATTACGAAAACAGGCTATCAAGACTTAAAATCTAATACTATAACAGTCAAATCAGGAGAACAGGCCAAAGGTGATGTGCAGATTGAGAAGTTACCGACTTCTTTACAGATCATGGATAATGACGGACAACCAGTAACAGAATTGAACTTTGGCGGAGATGCTGGTATTATAAGTAAGACGTTTAAGATATATAATAAAGGTGCAGAATCCTTTCACTTTGAAATCAACAAATATGTTGGCTGGATTGAAAGTATTACGCCAGCATCTGGAAATGTACCAGTAAATGGCAATTGTCCTGTCGTTGTGAAAATTAACAGGGACAATCTGGTCGATGGATTAAATACATCATCTATAATAATAACATCTGAAACAGTGGGTGGCATTGAGCTTGTTATCAAGGCAAGCAAAAATCCAGCACTCTCAACTCTTAATAGCAACGGCTCTGAGATTACAGAATTAAATTTTGGCTCAGATGCAAATTCTGTTCAAAAAACATTTAAACTTCGTAACAATAAAACAAAAAAATTAAACTACACAATAACAAAGACAGCCAATTGGATTTCTAATATCAATCCGTCATCTGGTGAGCTTAATGCTGGAACATCAGCAACTATATCAATATTTATAAATAGAGAATTGCTGGCTGATGGAGATAATAGTACTCTTGTATTAATAAACACTCCAAACGATGGTGGAGTTGAACTTTCTGTTAAAGCCAAAAAAAATCCTGAAAACGGTATAGTTGAATTAACTGCAGCAAATTTGATGGTTCAAAAACTTGATATTGGTTGTGTGAATTTTAGTTCAGCACAAACAATGTGTGAATCCTCTGACCTTGGTGGTTATACAGATTGGAGACTTCCTAGCAAAGAAGATTTGATGGTTTTATATAATAATAGGGCTCTTATAGGTGGTTTTACAGATGGAAGATATTGGTCATCAACTTATTATGACTATCAAAGCTATGACTCTTACTATTATGGCGTGGATTTTTTCAATGGTAGTGTTGTTCATTTAAACACAACCAATGAATATTATGTGAGAGCCGTACGTTATTTGATTGGCATTACAACGCCAACTGTCACAACATCAGCACCCCTCAATATTACTGCCTCCACAGTAAGTTGTGGTGGAAATGTTACATCTGACGGTGGTGCTAATGTAACAGAACGAGGAATATGTTTAAGCAAAAACCCAAATCCGAATATTAACTCCACTATTTTTAAAAGTGGGTCTGGTACAGGAGCCTTTACTATCAATTTGATCAATTTAAACAACAACACCACATATTATGTTAAAGCTTATGCTAAAAACTCGGAAGGTGTCGCTTATGGAGAAGAGCAGTCTTTTACAACTGAGCTTTTCCCAACATTCCAATATGGAGGAGAAACATATCAAGTGGCACCAGATCCAGGAAATAAAATGAATTGGAGCAATGCCAATTCATATAGCAATAATCTCACATTGCATGGATTATCTGGATGGGAAATGCCAACTAAGGATGAATTAGTTCAGATGTATTCCGAAAGAAATTCAATAGGTGGTTTTAGAGATGAAAGCTATTGGAGCAGTTCGTATGCAGGAGAAAATGGTTCATATGAACCAATGTATTATTATGTTAATTTTTCAACAGGTCATATATCATCTTGTTCATATGATTGGTGTTCTTATTATGTTCGACCAATAAGACCGATTAATGGAGGAAATCCTTCAACTCCACCTACAGTAACGACATCAACACCGTCAAACATATCAACAAATTCAGCAACTTGCGGTGGAAATGTAACATCTGATGGCGGAGCCTCGGTAACGGCGCGAGGTGTGTGCTGGAGCTCTAGCCAAAATCCGACAATCTCAAACTCACACACTACCAATGGCACTGGAACAGGCTCATTTACAAGCAATATTACTGGTTTGACAGAAAACACAACGTATTATGTCAGGGCTTATGCGACTAACAGTGTTGGCACATCATACGGAACACAAAAGAGTTTCACCACTACAAGCGGAGGTGGTGGTGGCGGTAGTGCAACACCTCCAACAGTAACAACTGTAACGCCATTTGATATTGCAATAAACTCAGCAGCATGTGGTGGCAATGTTACATCGGATGGCGGAGCAACTGTGTTCGAACGTGGTATATGTTATAGTACATCACAAAACCCAACGACATCAAATTATACGGTTCAAAGCGGTTCAGGAACAGGCTCTTATAATTGTTACATGACTGGCCTTAATCAAAATACAACTTATTATGTGCGAGCATACGCTATAAATAGCGAAGGAACGGCATATGGATATCAAGAATCGTTCACGACAAATAGCGAACCAATAAATGGATGGTTATATTATGATGATGGCAATGGCATTGATGCACTCGGTTTCAATAATGGAGGAACTATTTATTGGGCAAATATGTTTCCGTCATCTATGCTTACTCAATATGCAGGTACAAACATAGTCGAAATTGAAGCACTTTTGAATTTAGCCGGGACCTATACATTACAAATTTATACCGGAGGAACATCAGCTCCAGGCTCTTTAGTAGCCACAATAAATGTTAACCACAATTATTCAGATTTTGGATGGTATAACATACCTTTACCCAATGCCGTTCCGTTAAACACATCTCAAAACTTATGGGTTGTGCTTAGTAAAACCCACACCGCAGGAGAACACCCAGCAGGAGCATGTGCAGATTCTGGCAATCCTAATGGAAGGTGGATTTCTGATGGTAGCGGCACATGGGAAGATTTAGCACAATCACTACCATACACCTGGGGTATTCATACATATGTATCAAACCAAACTAAATCTGGAAAACACGGTAAACGACAAATCATTAGCGCACAAATAAAGGGTACGAATATACCAAAACCTTAATGAACAAAATATCACAATTATCATGGATAACATCACAAACACCCCTCAAGAATCAAAACCCCACAAAATGGTGGGCTACGTAAGCACATTTCTCAAATCTGCGGCTGTAGCATTGATATTCGCTTTGATTTGTTTCGCTTTCGACCGTTACGAAAACGTCATGCAGCAAAAACAATTGGACGAATCAATAGCGAAACTTGACGAGATTGAACAAAGCCTTTCAACCCGCTCGTTAGGCATATTCCCAGGCTACATCAAAGAAATCAGGGAATTGTTTAATAATATCAACAAAACTGACACCATAGTGATTATGGAAGATGTGTTCTATTATGGTTTCAAGAGCAAACCTAAAGAGTTCTATGAAATGAACAAAAACTGTTTGACCATGCCATGATGGATGGTTCTGTCATAATTGCTTATTATGACTTTGATCAATCTCGAGTGCCTGTTTCAAAGGACATATTTCACAATATGATTAAGGAAGACCTAAATTCAAGAGACAAACGCAACATTAAGTTGGTTCCATTGAACGAGTACCTTACCATGAGCTGTTGGATGGTTAAAAGCACAACCAACATGAGGGCAGTTTTGGCCTTTCCTAGCAAGTATTCATCAGATGAGATAGGATTCTATTCTCAAGATGATGCATTTGCACGGTATATTTCAACCATGATGGGTGGAATATTGCTAAACCAGCAAATAGAAGGTGATAATTAAGCTATAAACAAACATGGTTTGGAATATCTAAAGTTGGTTTTCCAAACCCTCACGACTTTTTCTGAAAAATAGTCGTCCAATAAATTATTTTTACTATTTTTGCACGATTCAATAAATCATCCCAATGAAGCGGAAATTGGCAGACGAGTTGCTTGACGCGCTAAATGAATACAAGACGTTGCGCATTGCGGAGCAGATAGACTTCCAGAAGTTCTGTCTGTACTCGATCATTACCCATTCCACAGCCATCGAAGGCTCGACAGTGACCGAAATCGAGGCGCAGCTTCTGTTCGACGAAGGCATAACCAGCGGCAAGAGAACCCTGGCGGAGCAGATGATGAACCTCGATTTGAAGGCGGCATACGAATACGGTATGCAATGGATCAGGCATCATGCTCCAATCACTGTTGACAGTCTCATAACGCTCGCGTCAAAAGTCATGGCGCACACTGGCAGTGAATATCATGCGATGGGTGGCGACTTTTCAGCAGCAAAAGGTGAATTGCGCAAATTGAATGTTACGGCAGGCATTGGAGGCGGGTCATATATGTCATATCAGAAGGTGCCGGCAAAACTGGCTGTTTTTTGTGAAGAGCTTAACAAACGCCGCAGGGAAATAAATGCTTCTGACATTTGCGCTGTTTATGATCTGAGTTTTTGGGCGCATTATGAATTGGTAACCATTCATCCTTGGGCTGACGGCAATGGTCGTACAAGCCGGCTTCTGATGAATCTGCTTCAGATGGAGTATGACGCATTGCCGACAAAGGTTTTGAAAGAGGAAAGATCCGAATATATCCAGGCTCTCAAAGACTCTCGTGATGGCGAAAATGTTGATGTTTTTATTGATTGTATGTCAGGATTACATTTGAGGCATCTTAGGTCTGATATTAACCAATATGTTAAATCAACAACATATACAACGATCGATAAAAAGGGTTTAAAGCAGGAAATGGTCGATAAATGGTCGATAAAACCATCTTTGGCGGAGAAATTGGTCGATATTTTGGGTTTTGTGGCCGATAAAGATGAGATTACCACCGAAGAAATTATACGCCAGTTTGGATTTACTGCAACTACGGCTAAACGTTATTTGCGTCAATTGACGGAGTTTGGATATTTGACCGCACAAGGAGGGAATAAGAATCGTACTTATAAAAAGATAATCAAATAGCAATTTAAAAATATAAAACCATGAAACAGTTAATTGAATGTGTTCCTAATATCAGCGAAGGCCGCGATATGAACATCATTAATCAGGTGACAGCCGAGATCGAAAAGGTTGAAGGCGTGAAACTGCTTGACGTTGACCCGGGTGCGACGACTAACCGCACCGTAATCACTTTCGTCGGCGAACCGAAAAACGTGTGCGAAGCCGCATTCCGCGTAGTGAAGAAAGCCGCCGAGCTCATCGACATGCGCAACCACCACGGTGCACACCCGCGTCAGGGTGCTACCGATGTCTGCCCTCTCATTCCGGTGTCGAACATCGAGATGAGCGAAGTCGTCGAATACGCACGCGCATTGGGAAAACGCTTCGGCGAAGAGCTCAACATCCCGATCTATTGTTACGAGAGCGCGGCGTTCCAGCCGAAACGCCAGAACCTCGCTTACTGCCGCACCGGTGAGTACGAGTCACTGGCAAGCCGCCTCGGGACAGAGGAATGGAAGCCTGACTTCGGCCCCAATGAGTGGAACGAACACGTAGCACAGACAGGTGCCACACAGGTCGGCGCACGCGACTTCCTCATCGCAATCAACTACAACCTCAACACTACTTCTACACGCCGCGCCAACGCCATCGCGTTCGACGTCCGTGAGAAAGGCCGCCCGAAGAGAGTGGGCCCGAAGGTGACAGACAAGCCGATGAAGGACGAGAACGGCAACACCATCATGATTCCTGGCACTCTTAAAGGCACAAAGGCAATCGGTTGGTTCATCGACGCTTACGGCATCGCACAGGTCTCGATGAACATCACCAACATCAACGTGTCGCCGGTTCACGTGTGCTTCGACGAGGTATGCGCCAAGGCCGCGGCAAGAGGCGTCCGGGTGACAGGTGCCGAAATCGTCGGCCTGATTCCAAAGAAAGTCCTCATCGACGCCGGTAAGTATTACCTTGCGAAACAGCAGCGTTCACTCGGCATCAGCGAGGAAGAGATCATGAAGATTGCTATCAAGTCGATGGGCCTTGATGATCTGAAACCGTTCAATCCGAAGGAGAAAGTCATTGAATATCTTATCGAAGACAGCAGCGAGAAGAAGCTCGTTGACATGACATGCACCGGTTTTGCGAATGAGACGGCGAGTGAAAGTCCGGCTCCGGGCGGCGGCTCGATTTCGGCTTACATGGGCGCACTCGGCGCGGCTCTCGGCACGATGGTGGCTAACCTCTCGTCACACAAGCCGGGTTGGGATGACCGTTGGGAAGAGTTCTCGCAGTGGGCAGAGAAAGGCCAAGTCATTAAAGATGAGTTGCTTGCATTGGTTGACGAAGACACCAACGCTTTCAACAAGATTATGGCGGCGTTGCAGATGCCTAAGAAGACTGATGCCGACAAGGCCGCCAGGATGGAAGCCCTCGAACTCGCGTCACAGTACGCGACACAGGTGCCTTTCAAGACTATGAACGTCGCGTTCAAGGCTTTCGATGTCGTTGAGGCTATGGCGAAAGAAGGAAACCCTGCCTCGGTGTCAGATGCCGGCGTGGGTGCGTTGTGCTGCAGAAGCGCAGTCATGGGTGCTTATCTCAATGTCAAAATCAACGCAGCAGGTCTTAAAGACAGAGCATTTGCCGACAATATCGTTGCCGAAGGTGCTAAAATCGAGGCCGCCGCTGTCGCAAAAGAAGCAGAAATACTCGCGCTGGTTAATAAAATTATCAACAAAGAATAAGTTAATAAATTGATAATTAAGTAATTGTAAATATAAATAAAAGTTGAAAAAATTTTGAGTCAATTATTGTGAATATTATGAAAATATTTGTAATTTTGCACTCCGAATTTTGAAAGGAATAGAGATATGTCAAAGAAAGTTAAAGACGCACGCGTTCAGGTTATCCTTGAGTGCACAGAGCAGAAAGCCACCGGCATTCCGGGAACTTCTCGTTATGTAACAACGAAGAACAAGAAGAATACCCCAGAGAGATTGGAACTCAAGAAGTACAACCCAATCCTTAAGAGAGTCACAGTTCATAAAGAAATTAAATAGTTTTTAGATATGGCAAAGAAAGCAGTTGCATCATTGCACTTAACAGGTAAGGAGTTCACCAAGGTCATCAAGATGAAGAGGTCAGAAAAGACCGGCGCATACTACTTCGATGAAGCTATCGTGCCGAATGACATGGTGCAGGAATACATCGCAAAGAAATAATTGATTGTTCTTTGAATTGATTCAGAATGGCTTTCCCGTTTCGGCGGGAGAGCTTTTTGTGGTTTAGTGTGTATTTTACTTGCGAGGTGTTTTTTTGTGGTATATTAAAAATATCAGTATATGGGTCTTTTTTCATTTTTCAAGAGAAAGAAAGAAAATCAGGAACCGGTTGTAACTCCTGAAAATCAAAATGTTACAACTACAATAGAAGAAACTCCGAAAGAAGAGAAGGTCGTAACTCCCAATGTCGGACAGCAGATGAATGCTGCCGTCGCCGAAGAGCCTGAAGTGAAGGAGATTACAAAGGAAGAAGTCGAACAGGCCAAAGAAGACCTCGACCAAGGCCTGAAGGAGACGAAAAGAAGCGTCTTCGACCGCATCGCGAAAGCAATAATCGGAAAGTCAACGGTCGATGATGATGTCCTTGATAATCTTGAAGAAATCCTCATATCTTCCGATGTCGGCGTTGACACTACCCTGAAAATCATCAAACGCATACAAGACAGAGTTGCACGTGACAAATATCTCGGAACCAATGAGTTGAACAGGATACTCCGTGAGGAAATCATGGCTTTGCTGCAGGAGAACAACTCCGGCGACGGAAGCACTTTCCGCATCCCGGAAGACAAGAAACCATACGTCATCATGGTTGTCGGTGTCAACGGCGTGGGAAAGACTACCACAATCGGGAAACTCGCGTATAACTTCAAGCGTGCGGGCTTCAAGGTGATGCTTGGCGCATCCGACACGTTCCGCGCCGCAGCCGTTGACCAGCTTAAGATCTGGGCCGACCGCGTCGGCGTTCCTATCGTCACTCAAGGCATGGGCGCAGACCCGGCGTCAGTTGCCTTCGACACCGTGAAATCGGCTGTGGCTCAAGACGTTGACGTTGTCCTCATCGATACCGCAGGACGTCTTCATAATAAAGTCAATCTGATGAACGAGCTTTCAAAAATCAAGAAAGTCTGCCAGAAAGTCGTCCCCGACGCACCGCATGAAGTGCTTCTCGTCCTCGACGCCTCGACGGGACAGAACGCCATCGAACAGGCAAAACAGTTCATGGCGGCGACCGACATCACGGCCATGGCTCTTACCAAACTCGACGGAACAGCCAAGGGCGGCGTCGTCATCGGCATCTCCGACCAGTTCAAGATTCCGGTGAAATACATCGGAGTGGGAGAGAAGATGGAAAACCTGCAAATATTTGACAGACAGGAGTTTGTGAACAGTTTGTTTAATTAGGAGTTTGATGTTGTCAGGAGTTTGAGGAGTTTTAGGAATGCGGAAAGAAATTTTGAATATCGTGACGCTCGGCTGCTCGAAAAACAAAGTCGATTCCGAGCATCTCGCGGCACTTTTGAGTGAGAAATATAAAATCGTCCACGACAGCGACGGCAAGTGCGATGTCGTGATTATCAACACATGCGGTTTCATCGGCGACGCGAAGGAGGAGTCAATCGACACGATTCTTGAATATGCAGAGTTGCGTAAAGAAAACAAAATCAAGAAGTTGTATGTGATGGGCTGCCTCTCGCAACGTTACAGAAAAGAACTGAAGAACGAGATTCATGAAGTCGATGCGTTCTTCGGCGTCGAGCCGGTGCAACATGTTGCGGCAGAGATACTTAAGTCGGACTGCAACCCGGATTATTGCTGCGGGCGCGTGCTTTCGACGCCGTCGCATTATGCGTATCTGAAGATTTCCGAGGGCTGCAATCGCCGCTGCGCTTTCTGCGCCATCCCGCTGATCCGCGGCGAGCATAAGTCCGTGCCGATGGATAACCTCCTCGAAGAAGCAGAACTTCTCGCCAAGAAAGGCGTCAAGGAGCTGATTCTCATAGCGCAAGACCTCACTTATTACGGCTACGACCTTGACGGGAAATCGCATATCGTCGAGCTTGTGCGGAAAATCACCGAGATTGAAGGGATAGAGTGGGTGAGGCTTCATTACGGCTACCCGCTCGGCTTTCAGGATGAGCTTCTCGAACTCATGCGCGACAATCCGAAAGTGTGCCATTATATCGACCTGCCTTTGCAGCACGTCAACACGCAGATTCTCAAGACGATGCGTCGTGGCGTTGACCGCGAGCAGACTATCAACTTCGTGAAAAAAGTCAGAAGCTACGTTCCAGACATCGCTTTCAGAAGCACGTTTATCGTCGGTTTTCCGGGCGAAACGGAGGAGCAGTTTAATGAACTCATCGATTTCATAAAAGAGATGCGGTTCGAGCGCGCCGGCGTTTTCGCCTATTCCGCAGAGGAAGGCACTCCGGCTTACGAACTTGAAGACGACGTGCCGGAAGACGTGAAACAGGCCCGTGTGAGCAAATTCATGGATGTCCAGCAGGATATTTCGTTGGAAATCAATTCAAAACGCTTGGGCAGAACCGAAAAGGTTCTCATCGACCGCACCGAAGGCGATTATTACGTCGGCCGCACCCAGTACGACTCGCCTGAAGTTGACGATGAGGTCCTTATCTCAAAGAAAGACAATAAGTTGGAACTCGGCACTTTCGTTACAGTGAAGATTGTTCAGGCCGACTATTTCGACTGCTACGGCGAGGTGATTAAGGATTAAAAGTCTTTCATCATCTCGTGGAAGCTTTTCTCACCGCCGAGTTTCTCCATGATGCGCTGGCGGTGCCGCTTGAACGAGCGAATCTCAATCCCGCACAAAGCCGCGATTGTCATATCGCTGAAACCATACCGGCTGCAACAGCACGCCTCGATGTCCTTTTCTGTCAGTGATGGATGTAACTCTTTGAGTTTCATCACAAAACCGTTGTGAACAATGTTTGTGATGATGACAAATTCCTTCCAGTCGTCGTCAGACAACACAAGTGATCTGTCAGCCGAGCCGTTTTCCAATGCGGTGGCTTTTTTGTAAACTTTGTTGTTTGCAAGCCAGTTGTCCTGCACATTTTGCTTTTGCTCCATCGCAAGCCGCAACGCCGACATTCGTTCCGACTCTTTCCGCCGCATGGTCTTTTGATATAAAGCTGTAAAAACCAGCGCGATGGCAATGATAGAAACCGCAAAAACCATATACATTGCAACCTTGACTTTTTTCGCATAAAGCCGGTTCTCGTTTTCAGTTTCCTTGCGGTAATTCTCGAAGGCGACTACGGTTTCTTCTTTTTCCCTGCTTTTGTAAAATATTGAAATACAGCGATTTGCGTATGTGGCGGCTTCCTTGTAATCGCCTTTTGCCATATATGCCTTGAAAAGTGTGCGGTAAATGTTTCGTAAAATATCGTCGTATGAATCTTTATCATTATATGCCTGCAAAGCGCGGCCTGTGTAATAAAGTGCTGAATCATAATCTTTTAACTCGTAAGATAATTGACCTATTTCGGCATCGTATTTCCGCCGGATATTGTTCTTGTAGGCGATCTCATTGGCCTCTTTATAGATTTCAAGAGCCTTTTTCGGGTCGTTTTTTCTGAAACACGTTCCATAAAAGAACATTGAGTTGGAAATAAGGTCGTAATCATCTGTTTGCAGGCTGAGGTCAAGGGCTTTTTTGCAATAATAGGCGCAGCTGTCGTTGTTGTTCAGGAAAAGGCAGAGGCCAATCTGATTGTAGCAATATGCCGGAACTGCGATGCCGTTTTTCTCGAAAAAATCCACTGCCTCGGTGGTCACGCTCAACACATCGTCGTAACGTCCGATGCTTCGGTAGGAATTGGCAAGTCCAAGCATGATCCAATGTTTCTGGTACTCTATGACGAGTTTCTCGTCAGCATTGGGGATTCCGCTGTATTTGACGATGCGGCTGTCAACTTTCTTGGCTTTGTTGATGGCCTTCAGTCCTTTCAGGAGAAGATTCGTGCCGTCAAGGTCAACACCATTATTGACATCGTAATCAATGCGGAACAATATGTAATAAGCCTTGGCTTTCATGTAATAATCCCTGCTGTTTTCGTAATAGTCTGATACAACCTTAATTAAAGTGTCGGAGTCCGGCTCGTCAAGCCTGCCCATGAGCCAGTAAGCGCGGATTTTCAGAAGGCTGCGATGCGCTTTCTGTTCTTCCGTCAGTTTAAGTTGGCCGATGGAATCGAGCGTTGCCAGATCGTTTTCGTCGGCTTTTGCATGACTTTGAATCTTGAAAAGAAGGTCGTCAATCTGCTCGCTGTTTTCATTTTTGCAAGAAAAAAATGCTGTCGAAGCAAAAATGATGATGGTGAAAACATTCAGGATTTTTCTCATTTGAATTTTGATTTTAGAATGCAAAAATAAAGAAATTTTTTTAAGAACAAGGTGCGACAATTTTATTTTTATTCAAAATTAAAATATTGAAAATCAAAATGATAAAATGCGACAGGTGCGACAAATGCCATTACGTGGGCTGACTTTGCTTCTTTTGAGGAAATTTTGTATAATTTTGCGAGAAATACAAAAATGGTTGAACAACAAAATTTCAAAATCATGAAGAAAAAATTGACAAATTCAAATCAAATGAAAAAGGTCTGTGCGCTGTTGGCATTCGCATTCATTTTCGTGATGGAGTGCGGGGCGCAGACTCCTTGGGACGGCACCGTTGCCGGTTCGTACGACGGCGGCGACGGCACCCATGAAAACCCTTATCAGATCGCAACGGCGGAACAGCTGGCGTTGTTCGCATCCGATATTAATAATGGTGTGAACAGCGAGGCGCATTTTATCCTCACCAGCGACATCAACCTGAACGGCGCTGGCGGGCAGATGTGGACGGCTGTCGGAACTGTGAAGGTGACATGGCTTAACCAGATAAGCTATGTCGTGGAGCCGGCCTATCCTTTCATGGGTGTCTTCGACGGCGACGGCCACGTGATAAGCGACATGCATGTTGACAACGCCGATGTCATTGGCCTGTTCGGATGCACATATTCCGCCGAGGTGAGAAACCTCATAATCGAAAACGCCAGCGTGACGCAGGGAGCCAGTGCGGGCATTGTCGTCGGCGAGGCGTTCAACACCGACATCGAAGGCTGCACCGTGAGCGGCGAGGTGAGGGCTTACGGAAGTAAGGTCGGTGGCATAGCCGGACATTATATTGCAGATGACAATGACAACGACACCGTTTTCATAAGAAACTGTGTCAACAACGCAAACGTCATCGGTGGCACAATGTATCTTGGCGGCATCGCTGGATATACTGAGATGAACGACGGTGTCTTCGCGATCGAACATTGCGTGAACAACGGCGAGGTCGGCGATATGTGGAACACCAGCACGGCGGGCGGCATCGTCGGCCAGGGCAGTTTCATCATCCGCCATTGCGACAACTACGGCAAGGTCTCGGGAGAAACTACCGCCGGCGGGATTGTCGGGCAGGGTGGCTCTTTCGGACTGATAGAATACTGCTTCAACCATCCTGCGGGTGAGGTGACAGGCGGCAGCAACGCAGGAGGTATCATCGGGACACCTATTTTCACCACTATCCGCATGAGCGGCAATATGGCCACTGTCACCGGTGACGCATCTTACGACATAATCCTCGTGGGCGGCATCGCTGGCAGCGACGGCTCCATCTCCAACTGTTTCAATACGGGAAATCTTGTCGGAATTATGGATGTCCTCGATCCTTTAACTGCACAGATGGGCGGCATTACAGGCTCTCCGACAGAAGGATTCGTGTATAATGTGTATAACGCCGGACAGATTATAAAACCTGTCAATCCGAATCTGACAAACTATGTTTACGGCCATATCATCCCGGCTTTTTTTAATGAAAAGGACATACGTAACTGCTACTATTACGGCAACGAAGACATCCCTGCTTATGTCTATAATTTCGGAAGCTCGAGTTATACCTATCTGCCTGAATCGAGCGCAATTAGTGAAGGTGCTTCGGCAACTTCATGGGTCCTCGACGAGGCGCAGTATGGCACCACCGACCTTCTTGAGGCCTTGAACGCCGGTGCCATGGGCGAATGCGTCTGGGTTGAGGACGTGGAAGGCATCAACGGCGGCTTCCCGCTCCCGCAGCCGAAACCGTATGACGCGGTCGCGGAAATGACTGCGGATTCGGGCATGGTTGACATATACCCGAACCCGGGCGGCGGCACTTTGAACATCAGAACCGCACTCACGGACTCGCAAGTGGAGCTTTACGACATGACGGGAAGGCTCGTCTGCAAACGTGAAATTTCTGATGCTGTCACATCAATCAATACAGACTATTTGCCTTCCGGAATTTACTTCTGGAAAGTGATTTCCGGCGGAAGCAAGGCCGGAAGCGGAAAATGGGTGAAAGATTGAATATTCTCGTTTGTCCGGCGAGAGATGATTTAATAAAATAATGACAATCAAATATTTAATAAAAAACAAACAAAATGAAAGCAATTACAAAAACAAAAGTCATTCTGCTTCTGTTGCTGGCAGGAGGAATGACAATGCAAGCGCAAGATTACATTCCTGTGGTTCAGAAAGGAAACGAGTGGCATACTTTTGAGACCGCAATTCATTGGATTAACAACTATGTCAACTGGTGCTCTGGAGACACGCTCATTGGAGATGTCAGATATATGAAAATCATGGGCACACTGAATAACGGAAACCCTAATCTGTTTACGGTGCTTAGGGAAGAGGACGGAAAGGTATGGAAACGCCATTTGAATACTTCAGAGGAAACACTACTTTATGACTTCACGGCCAACGTTGGCGACACTTTAACCATTGGCGATTTCGGCCAAAGGCTGATTGTCGATTCCATCGGCACGGTTCAGATTGGAAACGCCGACAGGAAAAAGTTTTGGTTAAGGTTGCAATCCAACAACCCTGGAGGATATCAATTCACCGAAACATGGGTCGAAGGCATTGGCAGCGATTATGGGCTGCTTTGGAGCGGATACCTTTCCATACCTGACGGCTGGCATTGCCTGTTATGCTTCCATCAAAATGGAGAACTCGTTTGGGAGAATCCAGAATATGGTTTTTGTACCTATACGGCTGTTGAGGAAACCAAAGATTCTAGAATATCCGTTTATCCGAATCCGGCAAAAGACAAGGTTGTTATCGAAGGCCTTGAGGCCTGCTGTGTGCAAGTATATAACGCGCTTGGCCAGTTGGTGAAGCAAGTGCAAGACACGAATGAAATCAGCGTGGCGGGTCTGCCTGAAGGCGTTTACCTGCTGAAGGTGACGGAAGCCGATGGCACAAACCGTATTTGCCGCGTGGTGGCAGGCCGGTAGAGACGTTTTCCGAAACGTCTCTGCGCAAACCACATGTGAAATCGAATCGGGGAAATGGGTGAAGGAATGAGATTGCATTATTGTTTCAGACACCCGATTGGAACTACGTACACACCATCTTCCCTGCGGTAGGCATACTTGCCGACACCGATTAAAACCATTAGGAATGAAGGCTTCGGCATCCGTGAAGTGTCGATTTTGCCGGATAACGTTTTTAGTGTGGAGGCGGCGGCTTCGATGTTGTCGTTCCCGCCCAGTTTGATTTCAACCAGGCCGTATCTGCCGTTTTCAAGATGGACAACGGCGTCGCATTCCAGATTGTTTTTGTCGCGGTAGTGATAGACTGTCCCGTCCAAAGCGTCGGTGAACACGCGGAGGTCGCGGATCGCCATGCATTCGAATAACAGTCCGAATGTCTCAAGGTCGTTGATGAGGTCTTGGGGGCCGATTCTCAATGCTGCCGCGGCGATGCTCGGGTCAACGAAGTAGCGGGTGTCGGACGTGCGCACCGCTGTCTTGCTGCGAAGAGCCGGATTCCATGCCGGCATGTCTTCAATGGTGAAGATTTTCTTCAAAGCCGAAATGTACGATGAGATGGTCTCTTCGTTTAATGTCGAATCGTCGTTGGCAATCATGCCGTTATATATCGTTCCCAACGATGCCTGCGTCCCCTGATGGCGGCTGAGGCTGCGCATCAGGCGTTTCACTCTTTCAGGATTGCGGCGGACGTTGTCAGCCCGCGATATGTCGGAATCCGAGCCGTCGCCAGTGCCGATAATGCCGTTGTAATAGATGGTCGCCTGTTTCAAGGCGGCTTTGCGGCTGCTTGTCAAAATTGCCATTGGCCAGCCGCCACGGCACACCAAATACGCCAACTCCTCAATGTCGATTTTGTTTTCAGCCATAAGCTGTTCCGGTGCTTCAAACAACGTTTCGAGGCTGACTTCTCCGGTGCTGTCGCCCGACTCCCACAGCGACATCGGACGCATCAGCAGTGTCGTGATTCGCCCGGTGCCGGTATGAATTATTCCCTTCCTGTCGGCCGGGATGGCGGAGCCTGTGATTATGAACTGCCCCAATGCGCGGCGATGGTCAACTTCTCCGCGGATTGCGTCCCAGAGCGTCGGGACGACCTGCCATTCGTCAATCAGCCGTGGCGTAGCTCCCTGAAGCAGATAATGCGGAGTGGATTTCGCCAGTTGTCTGTTGCGTTCCCCTTCGACAGGGTCGGCCATGTAAACGACGCTTCCAGCCGAATGTTCGGCTGTTGTTGTCTTTCCGCACCATTTGCTGCCTTCAACCAAAACGCAGCCGCATGCTTCAAGTAATTCCGCTAATAATTTGTCGGCAATTCGCAGTCTGTATTCTTCCATATTTTGTATTCTTTTTTTTAACGCTGCAAAAATACTATTTTTTCTTGAATTACAATAAATTATTTAAAACTTTTCCGGCATTTGGCTGTAATCTGATCCGGCATTTGGCTGTAATTCGTTCCGGCATTTGGCTGTAATCCGTTCCGGCATTTGGCTGTAATCCGTTCCGGCATTTGGCCGTAATTCGTTCCGGCATTTGGCGCTTGTTTGTCACAAAAATTCTGAATGTCCGTTTCCCGTAATTTACTTTTAGAAAGTGATTTCCGGCGGGAATAAAACTGAAAGCGGAAGCGACGCCGAAAAATGAAAAGTTTAATGGTTTAAATTGCATTTGCCGCAAGGGAAATTTTTGTATTTTTGCGGCAAGATTTCATTTTAAAAGAAGTAACAATCAGAATAAAGTATGAAAAGACATCTGTTCGTCCTCACCCTAATGCTCTCATTAGGAATGTTTTTCAGCGCACAGGCGCAAAACAGCATCAATCTAAACGGCGCGAAATCGGCGCAGCAATGTGAAAACGTGACCGAGAAAGGCTTCATCGCCACGTTCTCTTTCGGCAGCATCGAAGCCCGCGCCGTCAACACCGAAAAAGGCGTTTTCTCGGAAATCGCAATGAGCAACACCTTCAACAGCGGCAATGCGGGTGAACCGTCGCTGCCCGTAGCACATCAGCTCGTCGCCGTTCCTTTTGGCGCGAAGGATGTCAGCGTCGAGGTAAAGAATTACAGCACAACAGTTTATAATCTTTCTGATTACGGCATCAACGCCATCGCGCCGCAGCAGCCTTCGGTGAGGAAAGACCAGACGGAAGTCGCTTTCCATTATAACGCCGAGGCATACGCAAGACGCGGCTTCGCGGAGCGTCCGCTGGCTGAAATCGAACTGCAGGGCACTATGCGCGGCATTCAAGTCGGCTCGTTGGTCATCAATCCAGTGCAATATGATGCTGCCAGCAATTCTTTGAAGGTTTTCAACGACATCGAGGTTGAAGTCAGCTACGGCGAATACGACAAGGCGGCTGCCTACGAGGAGTTCGCGAGGACGGCGAGCGTGTATTTCGCGCCGCTTTACCGTCAGATGTTCAACTGGCGCAACGACGTTTACGCGCAGCACCCCGACCTCTGGCAGGCTCCTGTCAAGATGCTGGTCATCACCGACCGCATGTTTGAAAACGCAATCCAGCAATGGGTTGACTGGAAGATCAAGAAAGGCTTTTACATGGATGTGAACTACACCGACCAGATCGGCACGTCGGCATCGGCGATACAATCGTTCATCCAGACAAAATATTCGCAGACGGCTCCGACATTCGTCATCATCATTGGCGACAAGAACCAGGTCCCGGCGAGTGCCACCGGCAGCGCAACACACTGTGTCACAGACCTTTACTATCAGACTGTCGATAACGACTATTATCCTGAAATGCTTCACAGCCGCATGCCGGTCGAGACCGTCGAGCAGCTCAACAACCTTTTGGAGAAGAGCCTTCAGTACGAGCAATACACCATGCCCGACCCGAGTTATCTGAACAACGTGCTTCTCATCGCGGGCTGGGACGAGGCGTGGAACCCGAAGGCGGGCGTGCCTACCATCCAATATGCCGTCAATAATTATTATAACGAGGAACACGGCTTTGAAAATGTATATGATTATTATACACTCAACGGTTACACAGGCTGTTACGACAACCTGAACACCGGCGTCGGATTTGTCAACTACACCGCCCACGGGTCCAATGTCCATTGGGAAAACCCGCAATTCGAGGTCGATGACGTCAACAATCTGACAAATACAAACAAGTATTTCCTCGCTATGGGCAACTGCTGCCTGGCCGCCGACTGGGGCATTTCCGGGACATGCTTCGGCGAAGCCATGGTGCGCGCGCCACGGAAAGGCGCATTCGCATACATCGGAAGCTGCCCTTCAACGTATTGGTATGAAGACTATTACTTCGGCGTCGGCGCGACGAATGTCTTCTACAGGATGCCAAGCCGAAGCGAAACGACAACCGGCGTTTATGACGGCGTATGGATGGACGACAGCTACAACACCATTCAGTCGATGGTGTTCTTGGGCAACCTGTCGGTCACATACGCGCATGTCAACAGCGGCTACACTGTCTCCTCCGACTCATCGCCGTTGTATTACTGGCAGTGCTATCACACTCTCGGCGACGGCTCCATCATGCCATACCATGTGCAACCAGCTGAAAACCATGTGTTTCATGCTGCGATTGTCCCGATTGGCGCAAATACATACGAGGTCAGTGCTGACCCGGGCTCATACGTGGCGCTCACAAGAGACGGCGTGATTTTAGGCACCGGCTTGGTTGACGAGACCGGCACTGTCGTCTTCAGCATCGACCCTGTCACAACCAGCGGCGATGTCACATTGTGCGTGACACATCCGCAGCGCGTGCCTTATCTTGAGGAGATTCCGGCGGCGAACATCAACGGCGCATTCATCATCGTTGACGGCTACACTCCGAGTGACGCACATATCGGCGCGGAAAACGCCCTGGCAATCACTTTCAAGAATGCCGGCACTGCATCGACCGACGGAACGACTTCAGTGTCATTGACTTGCGATGACCCGAATGTCACTATCATCAACGGCACGGCGAGTTTCAACGCCTTGGCGCAAAACGCAACAGTCGAAGTGAACGGCTTCAGCTACAGCATCAACGAAAATGTCGCCGACGGCAGCCGTTTCCACATCATGGTGACGGCGACATGCGGATCCGAGACGTGGGAAGGCGTGGTCAACATCGTGGCCAACAAAGCCATCATGGAGTTTGCCGGCGCACAGTGCCCCGGCGGATTTTCCGCTGGCGAGACGCTTCAGGTCGCAGCCTCTTTTGAGAATGTCGGTCATTATGTCGCGACAAACGCAAGCATAACAATCTCATCAACAAGTCAATATGTCACTTTCGGTGAAGAGAGTGTCGCTGTCGGCAGCATCGCGCCAGACGGCATCGCCACCGTTGCTTTCGATGTCACCATTGCTTCAGGTTGCCCTGAATCAGAACAGATCCCGCTCACATTCAACATCTTGGCTGATGACAATGTCGTTGCAGAAGGGACGGCGACTTTGCAAAACACATGCCTTGTCATCTTCGACCTCTCCGACAAATGGAACGACGGCTGGGATAACTCGAGGCTTCATGTCGTCTATAGCGACGGCACGCCAGCCGACGACATGTATGTCTCTCACGAGCAAGGTGCCTTTGCCACCTACGAACGCTGGCTTCATAACGGCTCGCATGTCACTCTCACATGGCAGAGCGGTGGCAACTGGGATAGTGAATGCTCGTATGTCGTTCATTATGAAGACGGCACCGTCATTCTCAGCAACGGGCCGCAAGGCGGCAGCTTCGACGTGAGCTGCGGGTCAGGCGAGTATTTCGCCCCTGTGTGGGATCTCAACGCCACCGTCAATGGCAACAATGTCGCGCTGTCGTGGGCGGCTCCTTCGGGCGCAAACCGCTATCGCGTTGCACGCAACGGCGTCACTCTGGGCGAGACGACAGCCACGAGTTACAACGATCAGGTCCTGGACGAAATGACATATACCTACAGCGTCACGGCAATTTATTACAATGGCGAGTCGATGCCTGTGAACGTGCTGGTCGAGGTCATAACCGCTGTGGATGAAAATGAAATCCATTTCAGCATCTATCCGAATCCCGCCGACGATGTTGTTTACATCAATGCCGGCGATGTGAAGTACGACTATTTTATTTACAATAATTTAGGTCAGCAGGTCTTTGGCGGAACGGCAAACGGCCCGCAGCGGATTGATGTCAGCGGTTTGGCTGAAGGCCTGTATGTCATCAAGATTTGTGAAAGCGGAAATATGACGGCAAGGAGGATTGTCGTGAGGTGATTGTTTTTTGAGAGAACTCTTGGATGTTTACGATTTGAATAGATTTCCAAGAGTTCTCTCAAGACTTGTGTGAGAATCGTCAATGTAGAAGTATGACTGTGGAGCGTGTTGTATTCCAATATTTGACAGCGGTTCGGGTTTCCCTAATTTTCGGACATTTTTAAATTTAATAGCTTTTGCCTTTTCTTTTCCTCTAAAATAGGACATGAAAAAGTCTTTTGTGACACCCGAATATTTGCTTGTTTGCTTCCAAATAGATTCAGGTGTATCTGTAAGCACTTTGTCCACTTCAATGACAGCGACAATTTTTTTTATTGGACTAGTTGCATATACAACAATGTTTTGAATATCTGAAGGGACAATTTTCCGATACTCGTATAATTTTTCACCTGAGAATATTTTTTCAATGTGGCAAGGATGAATGGATAATATGATGGTTTTACTTTTCATTGATAGCAGTATATTGTTCGTTGCTTATTTTTCTGATACTTTGTATGTTTCCCTTAATCCCGACTGACTGGATTTTCTTCCATGAAATTTCATGGTCAAGTGGAATGAATCTGAATAATAAGATTAATGTATCCTTACTTAGAATTTCTTCCAAATCAGAATGGGTGTAAACCGTTCTCTTGGCAATTATCGGAAATACTTCTTCAACTTTGTCGGATACAAATGCGTCTTCTACAATGCCCATACATTGAATGGACTTTCTGTCTGAACTTCTGTAGAATAGCACGACATCACCTTTCTTTAACGATTTCGTTTTGGAATGACACAGATATGCTTTTTAAATGTATTAAATTTTACGTTGTTGCGTAATTTGATGTGATAATCACATGTTGTCTTTAATTTCCAAAAAGAAAAGATAAGCGAACTGAAAAAAAGTGTAATTTTGCAAAATTAAATAATGAAGTCTAATGAAAAGTTTTCTTTCTGGAATATTGGGAGGATGTTTGACAATTATTCTCTGTATCTGTATTAGTCTTTGTGTTCACAAACAAAGTCAAATATTTAACCCTATTCATGTTGTTACAACAAATTACGAAGTAAATGATACAACAATTTCAAACCTGAAGAGTTTTGAGGTAAATGAAAAATTGAAAGAAATAGAAATGCTAAAGGCGAAAGGTGTGTTATTGACTCCTCAAGAGTACACGGCTCATATAGAATCGTTTTACAATAACATTATTGTCGTATTAGTTGCTTTATTAGGAGTATTTTCGTTGGCGACATATTTACATCTTCGTTTTCTTGCTAAAGATGAAATACAAAAACAAGTCAAAGAAGTTATAAAATATTCACCTGAAATTGAGAAGATTATTCAAGAAAATATTGATGGAAAAATCAGTGATGCAGTTTACGAGGCAATTGACAATGATATTGTCACAAAATCTGATTTAAAATCAGAAATAAGAAAAGAAATAGAACATATTATAAAGTACAATATTGAAGACGAATCTGAATTGGCAAATTTAAAAGTTGAAAGAACAAAATGAAATATGGCAGTACGAGGAAGAATACCCAAAAGCGAAACCCCAGTCAAATTGAATGTTGATTCAATGCTTCAATTGGCAAAGAATCAGAATTTAATTGACAATTATAAACTTGATATTATTGCTTTAATTAAATTGCAAAATATTGAGTTGACATTTGATGAAGATATGCCGTCCGATGTATCTGGTGTTTTAAAAAAAGAGAATGATACATGGACAATTCATGTGAATAAAATGCATAGTCAAAATAGGCAACGTTACACAATTGCTCATGAATTTGGGCATTATTGCCTTCATAAAGATTTTACCAACGAATTTAAAGATAAAACATTTTTTCGCAAAGAAAAAGACTGGACTTCAATTGAATATGATGCAAATCAATTTGCAGCAGAACTGTTGATGTCAAAGGAATGCATTGAAAAAGCTTTGGATAATAACATTATTACAATTAAAGAACTATCAGATGCATTTGGTGTATCAATGATAGCCATGAGAAACAGATTATTAAGTTTGAATTATAAACTTGTTGGCGATGAATAAATATGCATTGTTGATAAAAACTGGCGATTCAGAATTGAGAGCTTTATCTAATTTCAATATTTCAAGCTCCATTCTTCCCATTATTGAACTTACAAGGGGGCGTAAAAGCAAAACTGATAAAGAAGGAGCTATAGAAAAAAGGCTAAACAAACTCAAGGAGATTTTTAAAAATAAGGAAATTATTATTGATTTGACAAGTGATGAAAATCTTTCAAATTCTGAAATTGACAGCTTTTTCACTCCTAATAATGGTTATTATAATTGGGTTGAATTTTTAACAACAATTAAAAACAATAATTATTTTCAAAGGATAATTCCCACCATTATCGTTAATGGACAAGACCCAAATTTTGAAGATAATTTGAAGTCTCAAGCGGAATCTTTCGCTACTAAGTTTAATTGCATGGCGTATAGATGCAACATAGAAGATGACGGCTGTGTTGATGACATTGATGCCATTAAAGAATTCATGAATAAATGTGAAACATCAATTATAATCGACAATGGATACATTCAAGCTTCAGAAATCTCAGCTTGTGCCCAAAAATCAGTGAAATTTATTAATAAAATCTCGACATTGGTTCCCAATGCTTCCTTTATTGTAGCTTCAACATCATTTCCTGATAAGCTACCCGTGGAGGACACTTCTACGATTCCGCTTTCCGAAATTGAACTATACCAAATGATAGAAAGAAATTTATCAAAGAGCATTATATATGGTGATTATGGAAGCGTAAATCCGATAAGAAATGACAGTATTGTAATGACTCGTGGTTGGAGACCTAGGATAGATGTTCCATTAGCCGATTCTGTTTTTTATTATAGAAAAAGAAGGGACAGATTAGACTATTCTACTACATATTCGATAGTCGCACGAGATGTTACAGCGGATTCAAGATTTCCTAATGATTTGAACGGGAATTGGGGAATCCAACAAATTAGAAATGCTGCTGATGGAGCTTCCCCAGGTTCTAATCCTTCGTTTTGGATTTCTGTTAGAATGAATATTCATATTGAGCAACAGCTCATAAGACTCAATTTACTTTGATACTCGTGCGTTTATTATAGACAACAAAGATATGTCTTCGTACTGAACAACTTCTCCTTTTTCTTCTATGAAGTTTTTGAATTTATCTTCAATTTTAAAGTTGAAGTATTCAAATAGTGTTTTTTTTAATTCTGTCACATTCTTTTTAACTAGTTCGTCTCTAACCGCACATGCAGAAAGACTTTTTTTTAGAACGAATTTCTTAGTCAAATACGACACAGGAACGCTTTCTAAAATATCTTCTTTGGAAAATTTGTTTTGTAATCGGCCTCGTTTGACAATCTTAAATGCATCATTATCAATGGAAATTATTCCAACACCTTGGTAATCTATATCTTTTAATGCATTTATGTGATTTTGGGTAGCAAGTACATAAACATAATCAAACACTTTTCTATAATTTTCAATTTGGCTATTAAGCCTCCTAAAATTGTCATTTTGAGCTTTGATCTCTATTGCATACGTTCTATTATTACATAAAACAACTAAATCAGCGAAACTTTGGTGTTTCCCATACATAACTTCTTGTCCAATAAGCAAATCCTTATTAGGAAACAAGTTTATTTCACCTTTTAAAATACTAGAAACAAACATTGCTTTAATAACATAAGCATTCGATAGGTCTTTTGTGTGCTCCATTTCTTCTCTAATTAGTTTTCTCAATCTCCCTTTCCACCATCATCTTGGCCTCGTCCAACAGCCGTTTACTTTCCGCTTTCAGGGCGAAACTTTCCTGAATCCTTGCGGATATGGTTTCTTGGATTGGCTTTGGCAGTTTGGGAATGATTACTTGTTCTATTTCCGATGGTTTCCAATGCTGGATGATGGCACCATTGGAATCACGCTCTGCTTGCATCTGCACTACGATGGAATTCAATACCAATGTCAGATAATCAGAATTGTATTCTTTGTTGAAGACCGACAAATGAAGCAATGCGCCCGATGTGATGCAATCCGTGTCTTCTTCCACTTTGTAAGCAATGCCGACACTGCCGTCTTTTGACAATAAAATGGTATCTTTCTTGGGCTGCAATTCCTTCAAATCATAATCGTTTTGCGATAGGAAAACATTAGGCTCAGAAATGCCGAATTTCGTCACATCCGAGACCCTGACAAACGGGATGCCACTCTCTTGATAAGCCTCACTCCCTGGCTCTACTGATTTTTTAATGTTTGCAATGTCTTTGATTGTGTCACATTCAAATTGTGACAATCTGAAAAACAGCTCATCGTATTTCGTCTGGTAATACTCCGCATCCAATCTTCCATTTGCCAAAAACGATTCTTTCAGTTGCTTGATGTTGACAGGTGCATTGTTGGGTTGCCAGTCTTTTAAACCAAGTTCGGATAAGAGTATTTCTTCTGCTTCGGAATACAAAGACTTTGATTTTGAAAGATTTGAAAGAAAAGTATTATATATTTCGCTTATTTTCAGATAAAACTCATCTGTCTGATGAGGAACATAAAACATCCTCAACCGTTCAAGTGTGATCATTTGTTGTACACCACCTGAACCACCACGTGACGATTGAACATTTCCAAAACGTGTCATCAAGAATACAGCAAGGTACTCATTCTTGATTTTATTATTCTTTGCTTTAATAATTGCAACATCGCGATTCATATTACATGGTTTTAGCCAAGCCTCAGCAATAGCTACTTGACCTAGAGTACCTTTAATTGAAATCAAAACATCTTGTGCCTCTACACTTGCTCGCTTATTTCTTTTATCTACGTCTTCACTAACATATTTCACATTTGAAACATCAATAAAACCATTTTTAATGTTTTCAGCTGTCAAGTATTTAATTCCAGCATCCAAGTATTCTACAGAACCATGTTCGCCATCTGTTACAATAAACTCATCTTTTATTCTGAAATGTTTTTTAGATGAAAGCATATATTCAACATCAAGAAATCGTTTCATGTAATATTCACTATCATAACGATTTTCTTTTTCAATCATGGAATACTCCACCTCGCTAATCTCCAACCCTTCCAACAATCGCTTATATTTAGCCTCGTTGAAAGGGCTACCTAAAAAAAACTTAGTCCTTCTTTCTTCGCAAATTCAGCGAAGGCTTCAGCAATGCCGTCTCGGGTCAAACCATCATGGTTGAAAAGGTCGTGCTTCACAATCAAATGGCCGTGAGAGTCCAAAAGGTACT
>JAKSNA010000020.1 GCA_024400295.1 Bacteroidales bacterium
TTTCCATAACTGTTTTGGTTTCAAGCCGTTAATTTGGTCGAACTCACGTTAATATTACCATCAATGGCGGTGAGGTTTACGCAATGGGTGGTATCGGTGGAGGAAAAGAAGGAAACGGATATAATATTACCATCAATGGCGGTGAGGTTAACGCAATAGGTGGTATCGGTGGCGGAGAAAAAGGTGAGAGCCATGACATCTTTGTGGCAAGTTCAGTCCTTCTCAAGGCAGGTGTACTATATGCTGAAATAGAAATACCACATTATACCGGCTATGATATGGCTGACATTTTAAAGGGTAAGTTTTCTGTAAAAGTAGAAAAAGGTAAATCCGCAGCCTATGCTGAAGGTGAAGCCGCCGGTTATGCTCGCGGTTTCGAGGACGGCCAAGCCGAAGCCCTTGGCGAAATGGGCGAACCTTGCGAGGACTGCCCGAGCGTGGAAGTGACTGGCCAGAGCGACAATACGGTTAAACTTTACAACCCGAAAAGTGTGAAGTTCAAGAAGGAGTAGGGACAAAAGTCTAAAGTCTAAAGTCTAAAGTCAACTGTCAACTGACTAAAGACTAACAGAAATATTTCGCTGTTGGCTTGTTTCCGTTCCTTTACGCATGACATTTTCTGATTGTTAGTACTTCCAAATACCAAAAACGGGTTTGTTTTGGTATTTCGAGGTACTTTATTTAGGCGAAAGTTAGTATTTCCAAGTATTTTTTGACGATTTCCCTTTTATTTATAAAAAAGAAGTATTTTGGCACCCAAGAAAAAAATAATAACATTGAAATTCGTGATATGATATATTGATTTTCATGGGGAAGAATGTTTATCTTCGGGTTCACTTTAAAACGGAAATCAGCCTGTTGTGTCATTTTTGCCGCGCTAATCCCTGTGCGCAAAGCGTCAGCGGAGATTCTCCGACTTGGCGACGATGGTGAGAACTTCGTTTATGCATTACGTTGATTTTCACAGCCACCATCGTCATCCGCAGCGAAGACCTCATCAAATCTTTGGAGGCGATGGGGAATGAGTAGGAATTCGTGGAGTTGTATGAGTGTAATCTCAGGAAAGTTCTTGTGTCCTCCTAATTTTTCATGCATCCAATTGGGACAACCATCACGCCGTCAGTCCTCAAATAGGCATATTGCCCAACAGCCGTTAGCACCATCTTGAATGACGGTTTCTTCATTTTTGTCGTATCAATCATATTGGCCAACGAATTCAGATTTGAGGCTCCCTCTTCAATGAGTGTTTCACCACCAAGTTTTATCTCTATCAAGCCATAACTGCCATTCCTCAAATGGACGACAGCATCACATTCGAGGCCGTTTTTGTCACGGTAATGAAACACATCACCATCGTTGGCATCAGCATATACACGCAAATCCCTTACGCAAAGCGTCTCGAACAACAAGCCCATTGTTTCCAGATCATTCAGCAAATCATCAGGTCCCAAACCCAATGCGGCAATAGCGATGGATGGATCAACGAAATAGCGAGTATCACTGGTTCGTATCGCTGTCTTTGAGCGAAGATTAGGATTCCACGCAGGCATATCTTCAATGACAAAGATTTTTTTAAGAGCCTTTATGTACGACACGACAGTTTCATCGCTCATGCCTTCCGACTCATTCGTTTTCATATCTGCTACGATAGTGGGAACACCTGCCATAGTGCCCTGAAGCCGTGCATAAGAGCGCATCAGACGCTTTGCCCGATGTTGGTCTCTATCCACTCCGTCAACCCTTGAAATGTCAGAGCGGGTAATGGCCTCGAAATACTCTTTAACCTGACTAAGTGCTGCTTTAGCGGTCTTTTTGTTCACCGACTTGGGCCATCCTCCACGGCAAATGGCGAAGGCGACATTCTCCATCTTCAGAGAATTGGCACCATCCACCTTATCCGGATGGGAAAAGAGTTCGCCAAGGCTGACATCACCAGACGATTCTCCAGACTCCCACAGTGACATCGGACGCATCGTAAGCCAAGCAAAACGTCCCGCTCCCGTATGATGGATTTTCGAATCGTCAGCAGGAACAGCCGAGCCTGTCAGCATAAAAAGGCCATCGTTTTTTCTATGATCTGTTTCAAAACGCACAGCATCCCACAGCTGAGGAGCAATCTGCCACTCGTCAATCAGTCTTGGCGTGTCGCCTTGAAGAAGCCGCTTTATGTTGGTCTCGGCCAATTGCAAGTTCTGGATCATCGTATCAGGATCATCCATGTAAAGAATGCTTTTCGCCTGTTGCTCAGCCGTTGTCGTCTTTCCACATGCTTTCGGTCCTTCTATCAGAACGGCTCCCATAGCGTCTAACTTTTCTCCTAAAAGTTTATCGGCGATTCTATCTCTGTATCCGATATTGTTCTCTGCCATATAACATTCATTTTGAATCTGGCTGCAAAGATAGTTATTTCATTTAATACAAGAGAAATATTTCCATCAATTTGGTTATTTGGCGCACTTTTGTTTGGTTATTTGGCGTACTTTTGTTTGGTCATTTGGCGCATTACATATTGGATTACCAAATAAACAAACACAGGCATCACCATTATCAAAGGTAACAACTCTATCAAGTTTTTGGAGGCTTCGGGAAATGAATATGAGTTTGTGGAATTGTATGAGTGAGGAAAACAGAAACAGCTTTATGCGAATTCATACTGGAGAATGGAAATGTTCAATGCCTCCACCAACTTGCAAATGAAATGCCAACCCGAGACCAATTTTTCTCATGTGGTCCATGAAGCCAATACCCAATGCGAGACTTATCGCAATTAGTAATACATTGTCTGTTATTTTTAAGTGTTACAATTTTTGCAAAAGGCACTTACTTAATCTCTGTCATATACTAATCAATATTCCAATATGCTGACGGATCCCCATCAAATATTGTGTCAATTTCATCATCGTTATAGCCCATTTCATCTTGGGCGTATGATCCTCTGTATTTTTCATATGTTGGATTTTCATCTGCCCATCTATTAGATTCACAACAATCGTATTCATCAGTATAATTTTCTGATTCGTAGTCTCCATCTCTTTGACATATATCATGTTGGTAAAAAGATTTTGAGATAATGACGTTAGGGTACAATGACTTAATCTCTTTTATGCAATATGCAGAAAAATAAAGTGAATCTATGTTAGCAATGCACCAATACACATATTCAAGGTTATTCTCAAGCACTTCACACAACATCCAACCAGAATATTTACCAAATCTAAATTTGTCAGATATGAAATTGAAAATATACGGCTTCATTATTCTTGAACCATTTTTGAAGTAAAAATCAGTTTATCAGGTTCAAACAAATTATATGTCAGGTTTCCTGTTACAGGATTGGTGTATCTGCAAAGACAAAGGAAATCACAGGAAACATATATTCTATCATCCCATTGGAGGATGTAATTACTTTCCATAGTGTGATAGAGTATAGCATTGTCTTTAGATTCAAAACAATCCATTCCGAATTTTTTTTGAGAGATTTTATTTAATTTAGAGACTGTTAATACGGCAGAACTTCGTCCATCTACAAAATTTCTGTAATAACCAATACCGTCTTTGTCACTTTCCAAAAAACCAATTCTATTCTTAAAATTCAATTCAACTGTTTCAGATTCGTTTGCTTTTCTAATATCTCTCATGATTGGAAATACTGTTTCTCCCACTTTGATTCTATGGGGTGTTATATATATTGGCGCATTAAGGTTTGGCATATACAACGAAAGAAGGACATCTTCTTCATCATTATAGCCTATGAATCCAGAGAGGAACATTTCAACACTTGGCATCTCTAAGGATTGGACATAAATACTAGCATGAACTGTTTCTCCATCGCTAATATTAGCAATACTGTCAAATTTTGTATAATCCATATTTACAAGTTGTTTAACTTTCGTCTATTGTGTTGGTGTCTATAACCTATATAACCTAATTGTTTTTCGAAATTAGTATGTTTGATTAGTTTCTTTTTTACACAGTTTTCATTTTAAAGCGTTGCAAAACTAAACAAATTATTTTATTTCGCTATAATCATTTTTCTAAAAACAACACTTTTTTCATTCTTCGCCATTATCTTTCAAAACTTTATCAAAGCCGAAGGCAACATCTTATCAACAATCACATATTCGCCATCAATGTGGAATATCACGGTGAGTTTCTTGTTTCCAATCAAAAAGGTCTTGGCCTCCGGATGATAGAGTTTTGGCAATTCGTAGCTGCTCTTGGGCAGAATCGGTGCAAGATACGACAATGGTTCGATTTCCATACGGATTCGTTTGGCATATCGTATGGCAGATTCCATCGTGTGATTTGATGCAACAAAGCGCATCAATTCAACGAAAAATTTTTCAACATCGTCCGTTATTATTACGATATATTTACGCATAGATTTTGCGCACCGCTTCAATCAATTTATTTTCAAACTCATCAAGTGTAAGGTACTTGTTATGCTTGCCTTCTGCAATGTCGCGCAAATCACGCTCAATGGAGGCTTCCCAATAAGCTCTCTGTTCGGGCGTCAATTCATCTTCAATCGCTTCAAAATCAATCTTTTCTTCAGTATCAGTGGTTGTGTTCATTATTTTATGTTTTGTATTTGCTGGCAAAATTACACATTTTTTCATTCCTCGCCACCCATTGGAAGCAATTCGTTTTCTCCCAGCGCAATCTGCTTGGCATTCATGGCTGAAACGACAGGCATACTTGTCTCTTTCTCAACGGCTTTGCGGGCGTCATTTGCCACGGTGTCGCCTCTTTTGGCCACGTTTGCACTTTCTGCCATTCCTTTCGGGTTCTCGTTTTTTGAAATTTGCGTCGTGGTGGCTTCGGCAAGCATATTGATGGCAATTTCAAGGTCGGTCATATTGTCGCGCAGGTTCTCTTTCTTCAAGCCTTTCAACTGCTTGTATTCCTTGGCGGAAAGGCCGCTCCATTGGTGATAGATGATGTCGGTAAGCGAAGCAAACTGCTGTCCCTCCTCCAATCCGGCACGTTTCCACTCATCAGTCAAATGCTTTCTGACCTCTATCGACCTCATTCTCTGATTAATCCACGTTTCCGAATATCCTAATCTACGGTAATCGGCCACAGCCTGGTCGATTGAGAGTTCAGGATCCTGCATCTGGTCAATACGCTGAGCCGCCACCTGCGACATCCAACGCTTGAAAGGTTCCGCCTTTGGTGATGGAATCGACTGAATTATGCGTAAAAGTTGCTCTGTATCAGCGACATCAGTTAGTCGCATTTTTCCATCTGGAGTTTGCAATTTCAACTGGTAACAATTTGTTACCAGTTGAAATCCTTCCTTTATCAGTCTGCCTTTCAACACTTTCCAGTATTTTCTGGCTGTTTGGTAATCACTATCAATCAATACAGATGTCACGTCAACGATGGAAAACCACCATTTTTCCTGTTCGGTATCCCAAACAGTGCGCACGCGTTTCTCTTCAAATAACTGTATGGCTTGTTTTTGTTTCATAAATAATAGATTAGAATAATTATGCAAATATACACAAATTTAATTATTGCTGTCCGAAAAACTACATTGCTGCAATGACAATATCAAACGCAATATTGAGGTATGCACGAGAAATCAACGGCGATTTCAAACGCAAGCAACTTATTGATTCACTGACTGTTGGTGACAACAAAATTTCAGCAGACTCTATATCCGTCACGCTCAACATGCTTGTCGCAGACGGTTCGATAAAACGTGTTGGCTACGGGGTTTATTGTCTCTCACCGTCAAAAAATGAGTTTTCATATCCGAAAGACGATAAAATGAATGGTTTGTGCGGTTTCATCAATGAGAAGTTTCCATTTGCCGATTTCTGTGTGTGGAAACCTTCGGTTCTCTCTCAATTCATGCAGCACATTCCAAAAGTCGGTTTCATCTTGGTCGATGTCGAACGCGAGGCGATGGAACCAGTGTTCCATGCGTTGCAGAATTTCAAGACGGACAGTGGTGTCCTGTTGAATCCTTCAGCAAAAGAAATAGAAATGTACATCACGGGTAATGAACAGATTATTGTCAGACCGTTGGTGAAAGAAGCTCCGCTTTATGAGATTGACGAGTGCATTTTTCCAACGATGGAGAAGATGCTTGTCGATGCCATCGGCGACAAGGAATTAGCTTTCATGCAGGGTAACGAATTATATACGATTTTTGAAAATGTGTCTGATACATTCACCATCAACAGAAGCCGCATGATTCGATATGCAAGCCGCAGAAACAGAAAAGAAAAGGTCGAACAAATTCTAAAAACCATTGGATTATGATACATAAAGACAGCAGAACCGCAGAGTGGATTGCGGAAGTGGCTTCAAAATACAAAGTCAGCGATGCCGCGCTCGTCGAAAAGGCAATCAGGGCATTTTCGTGGAGCTCAAGGACAGCAAATGCGAGGGCATGGTGCGCTACAACACTCTACAGGACGATTATTACTACCTCGACGAGGAGAATTTCCGTGTCATCGGACAGGAGACACGACAGATTTACCGTCTTGGTGACGCCGTAAAAGTCCGCATCGAAGCTGTCGACTTAATCAAGAAACAAATGGACTTCACGATGGTGAGTACGAAACGGAAACTTCAAAACAGAAATACGAATCCCAAATAGATTGTCCGCAACGTATAATATTTCCGATAGGTCGACGAATAATCAGTATTATAATAGATTTCGTTGGTTTCGTTTTTAGTATTCAATATATTGTTAACTGTCAGGTATACGGTTAAAGCACTTTTTTTGAATCTCATGTATTTTGACATAGACAGATCAAATCTGTTATATGAACCATTCTGCGACTCTTCTAATGAGCCGAAAGTAGGCTCATAAGCATTTGCTTCTGTATTCCATGTGGAGGAAATCACCTTATAATTCAAGAAATAGCTTCCGGGGCGTCCGATGTATATTAGACCAACAGACAGCAACTTGGGGTTGGTGTAGGTGATGGATGGTTTTAAAAAATAAACAAAATCATGACTTCCTTTGTATATCGTTCCTCCTACATCCACTTCTTGTTTTATCATTGAGTTTGAAACAGATATGGTAAGATATTCCCATATAATCTTTGAGACTGACAGCTCAAATCCCAAAGTTTTAACATTGTCCATTGTATAATAAAAATCGACAGCCTGCTCGCCGCTTTCTTGTTTAAAATACAGTGCTGATTGAATCTTAATCAGATTTTTCTCATATTTATAATCCAAAGAAATCTGTCTGCTTGACAATAATCTGTATTTCATATTATAATAATCTGGCTGCGAGTAGTTGTGATATTGTCCGGTGCTGAAAATCAGAGAGTGATTGTCGAAGGGCTCATATTTAATGCTATATTGTATGCTTAAATATTGTTTCTGGTCTTTTAACGGTATATTGGTTCGTGCGCCGGTTGACATGGAAACTTTATTGCTCAAATCCCAATTAAGATAAATGTATGGTTCAAGAATACAGTTTGAAACAGTTGTGTCCTGCTTGTATGTGGGAGAGTTTTCATTCATTGCGTAATAAAACAGAGGAAATTTGTTATTCACCTGGGAGTGTTGATTGTCAAATGTGAAGCCCGACTGTATTGTGAGGTTTTTGACCAAATCTTTCTTATAATTTATTGACGCATAATGTGAGTGGTTTTTTGCATCCATGACATTATTCCCAAACGACACGTTTTTCTTTTCGTAGTTATAACCGTAGTTAAAGTAAAACATCCCTATTTTTGAAAAGATGACAAAGTTGTTGACAGAGAAGTATCTTGTTCCGTCAGAATTTAAATCGCCCTGATAAGCCATCATTGAGGAGACCCCTTTATATATCTCATCCATAAAATAATTATAGGAATTCAAGTAAATATTATCACTAAAACCATAGTGGAAATTGATACCGACATCTTTGGTGTCGTAACTTTTCATATCTGGCAGGCTCTTGTCGTTGATTTCTTTGAGTAAAACCGAATTCTGCCAGTTCCCATAAGCCTGAATAAAGGTTGATTTGTTTTTGATTTTTTGAGAGACTGACGATCCAATGTTCCCGACCCCGCACGAAAACTGATATACATTTTTATCGATTTTTTTAATGGTGCTGATGTCCACAATACCTCCGGAAGCATTGCCTATTATTAATGGTGGGTTTGAGGGATATACTGTCTGGACATCAATCATATCTGGGTTGAAGATGCTGAAAAACCCCACATTGTTCAGGCTTGACGCTCTTACAGGTCGATAAATCGGCACCCCGTTATATATCACCCTCGAACGGTCAGAAGCGCTGCCTCGCAGAGAGGGATTTGCGCTTTCGTCAATATTTGTAGAAGCAGGCATGTTGATTATCGCTTTTAACGGGTCGGCTTGGGAAACCGGATCCATGTATATATCCAGACTGCTTAATTTTTCTGTCGAGAACTGTTCGGAAATAGGAGTTGTGCCTATTACCGTGATATTGTCTAAAAGCATGGGGTTAACAGTAAGGTTTATAATGTTGTCTAAATCTTTGTCCAATTCATGTGCAGGTATTCTTCTGCTTTTGTAACCGATGAAGGAGACAACCAGAGTGTCGTTTTCTTTGGTAAAAGGAACAGAGAAGTGACCATCCATATCACTTATTACTCCTTTTAAAGGATTGGAAACAAAGTAAACATTTGCAGCTATTACGGGTTGTCCGGTGTCATCCACAACAACTCCACGAATGTATTGGGCCTTAACTGTGAAAGACAAAGCGAAGATGGAAATTATCAATATGATGGCTTTTTTCCCCATAGTAAAATATCGGTGTTCCAGCTTTGTATGCTATAGCGGCAGTTTGGATTTGTTGTACTTAAGGGTGTAGCTGTCGGGATATTCGGCGAGACCAAGTTCTATATAAACTTTAGCCTTGTCCATCATATTCTTTTTTATATAATAATTTGTCAGCAGCTCATAGCATTCTTGTCTTCCCCAGGATGGCAGATATGGGTTGTTGATTTCTTGCACAGGTAGAGAGAGGGATTTCAGGGCGTTTTCTTCAACATTGCTTCCACCGCCGTATGCTTCAGGGGTATAATAATCGTTGTTTGCCAACACATAATATACTCTTGAATTGTTTTCGTCAAGTTTCAAAGCTTTTTCGATACACTTGTCGGCATTTCTTGATGCCGAAACCACTTTGGGGAATTTCAGAAACTGACAAGAGAAACTATGAAGCATCGAAAGCAGAGCATAGTCTTCGGAATTTTTAGCTTTTATTGCCTCCAATGCGTCAATTCCTTTGTTCAATTCTTCATGCGCTTTGTTTTTGTCACCATTTTTCAAATATATTATACTGTTATAATAAAGCGCATATCCTTTCCAATACAGGAACAGAGAGTTGTGGCTTTTGTCATACATTGATGAGAGTTCGTCGATGAGTGCAATCATTTCCGAATTGTTTTGGACAACAAATGAATTTAGAAATGCCGTCATAATTCTCGACTGAATGCCTGGTTCTTCCTGTTCGTTGACTATAACGTCAACGGTAGTCTGATATGGAATGGCGGTTCGACCGGATAGATTGTGTGATAATGTGATAAATAAAACCAGTGTGATGACTATAGTTTTCATGTTCTTGTGTTTTTAATTAACAAGAATTCGTCTTGTGACGATCTGGCCTTGATTGTCAGTAATACGAAGGAGATAAATACCTCTTGGGAAATCGGTGACTGGAATGGCGTTGGTGTTGTGTAGAGTTTTAATCAATTGACCTCGCGCATTGTAAACCTGCAATTCAGCAACAGTTATTCCATTGATGTTCACAATGTTTGTTGATGGATTAGGGGAAACAGTAATGTTTGTATTATAGAGGGTCTCATTAACGTTATCATATTTTTTGCAATACACAATATTATATGACTTTGAAACATCATTATCGCTATAAACAGCTATTATATGATATTGGGATGGTTCACTGCCCGATGAAGTATCTGTGTATTCTGTTTCCGTTATCAATGATTGACTGATGAGCGCTTCCCCTTTATAAACCTGGTAACCTATAAGCTCTTCTCCTGGTTTTAATTGTGGCTCACTCCATCGGAGAGTTACACTGGTTCCATCGCAATCCACAATCTCACAATCCATCACCGGTGTGTGGTGATTAAACCATTCGTGTGTAAAATGATGGAAATATGTGGTTACCAAAGTGTCGCCATAAGCCCGATAATAATCAACCCATATTTTACCGCCTTTATCTATAAGCATTGATGCCTCTTTTGTTATGGAGTAAAACACACCTGGTTCGCGGTCGGCTGCAAATTCCCAATATCTCCATGAAAGTGGTCCTTGGGTTAGCGAGTCGATGGTTATCAAAGGTCTGAAAGTATGACCGTAATCAGAGCTGAAAAACACCGTATATGAAATCAGGTCATTGAATCTTGTGTAAATGTATAATTCTCCATCTGTGGCTCCTGCCGTCATTTCAAAATTGTCAAACTGAGGTAAATAAGTTGTATCTGCTGTTTGGTTGAAATCAAGAGAATGGGTAAGATACAGTTCCCAGTCATCGGTGTATGATAGCTTGAAAAACTCACCAATGTGCCATCCTGCAACATTGTATGAATTTATAGACGGGATATTTATGATCTCAAAAGTTTCACCGTAGTCGTAACTGATACGCATGCCTTCATCGGGGTTTCTTTCGAGAACAGTTCCCGGCTCGTTTTTAAAAACCCAGTATCCGTTCATCGAATTGGTTGTGGAATTTGTGGGAGCCCATGTTTGTCCGTAATCCATAGTTCTGTACAACTTATCGTCGTGGTTATACACGACACCAGGCGTGCAGTCTGGGATTATGTTTCCGACGTGCATCACATTAGTTGAATCGGTATTGTAAGTGTATGGCAATTCAACATTTTTCCCATGTTCAGTAAAATGAGCAAAACATCTGGTGCTTTCATACGAAGGTGTAAGCCATCCTGTGTAAGAATAGAACTCTCCAGATGCTTGTTTTGTTACTGAATTGTCTGCGTGTTTTATGATATTAGGCAAGGTCGCAAGTAGACGATCTGTGTTTAATTCGTACTCATTACGGTTTTCATCTATTAACAAATGAATATCGTTAATGTCAATGATGTAAAAAACACTGTCTTGATAATTCAGATTTTCATTGGAAAGCTGTTCTGTATACCATAATAAAGCATTATCATAGTTCTTGTCATGCACATCACATCTGGCAGAAAGAAAATCACCCACTTTTTTCAATACGTTATCACCTTGTACATTTTCGTTTGTTAGATAATAATGCTTTAGTCCAGCATAGTTTTTATCAAGATAATTCTCTAATCTAAAGATTTCTTTTAGCGAAGAGGCAGCAAGCGGATTATCGGGATAATAGGAAACGATGTTCAAAAATCCTGTTTTTGCTTTTGCGTATAATGAATCATAAAAATCCTGTAATGCTTGCTCATAGAGAATCTCAACATCTGATGAATCTCTTCCTTTATTCATATTCCAAAACGGGAGCCATTCAAAATAAACAGGATTATTAAATACCACATTGGGGTTAAAACTCGCGTTACCATCCCAATTATTATATTTAACATTGAATTTTCTTGTAGATAGAGATGGATAAGTTCCTCTTGAGTCGTAATACATCCAATAGTCTCCATTGTTATTGCCAACGAATTTATTGTAATTACATTTTGGGAAAGCGTTTTCGGAAGCATAGATTTGATAAGAGCTGTTGTATCCAATCAGTTGATATTCATTTATGTTTCCAGGGCTATCATCAAGTGTAACCAAACTGTTATTAAATACAGAGATACCCGTGCCATAATTTCTGGTTATAGTATTTTTATTAAAATTAGCGTATGAATTATATATTATTACGCCATTACTTGAGCATTCTGTAATGGTATTTCCTGACAACAGACATTTGTTGCTATACCCAGAATTCTTTATATAAATACCATCAATGCCGTTGTTAATAACATTGTCGTTTAATTCGAAACGTGATACGTTTTGTAAACGTATGGCTGCATTTGACACAGCACGAACCGTTCCATTGGTAGGATATTCGAAAGAAATACAGTCGCTGAATGTGCAGCCATTTGCTATTACATTGCTTGGTGGTAGGCTATATCCAATAGGTATGCCTATTATGGAATTATTGCTAACCACTAATCCAGACTTATTGAAGGTTGATCCATATACGGAAACACTACTATGGTCGGCACAAACATTGCTGGATTCTTGAAAATCACAATCTGTTATATTCAACAACACTGCAGTCGCATGCATAAAACTTGAAGAGAAACCAATATTAGTAAAATTATAGGTTAAACTATCAACAAAAGATGGATTGGATAGTTTTATATTAATGTTTTCAAAGGTGACATTTCCGTAAGTTGGGGTAATAAATTCACCACCAGAAATTCGGATGAATGAATTATTCCCATTGATGCCAACAATTGAAACATTGTTTCCAATGCATAATGAACCTGATGAAAGCACATTGAATCCGGCATTATCACCAATTAAAACTTGTGCATTGTCCGGAATTATGATTTTCCCACCATTTTTTATCGTGATAACATTTGATATTTCAGTGATGCCTCCTAAAACTATCTCATTAGTAACTTCAAATCCTTTTGCCATGATATTTAAAGCGGGATCTCCAAAAAGATTCAATTTGAAACGGGTATTACTAATGAAATCATTCAGATAAGATTCCAATATAAACTCTCCTGTGATGTGTGATAAATCATGGTATATAGCTTTAGGAATTAGGCCAATTATGAAAGATGAAGGAGTATGGTTGTAAGCCGGCATAAGTCTGCCCGATCCAAGAAATCCAACCATTCCAATATTAGGGTCATCGGATGTTAGTTTTTGACCCCAACATGGTAAAGTGTAATCCATCTTGCCAGTTAAGCAAGCATAGCTCATGCAGAACTGGTTCATGGTGTTTCCATTGTCAAGATTAGTTGGCAAGTCATATAAGTTTTGCCAACCGTTATAGCTTCCATGTGTGTAAATTGTAAAGTAAGGGGCGCCATCGTTGAGCATGGATAATACTTTTGTTTTGTATGTGGTCAAATTATCTATCCATCGATTTGCTATGGTTAATGTTTGGTGGTTACCTAAAAAACTTTGGATATGAGGATATAAACTGTTTTCAAAATAGCCGTTAAATTCTTGATACACTATGTCATTTGCAGCGTTAACAATTTTACTCTGAACAGGTCTATACTCTCTTTCACGTTTTATGGTTTTATTTACAATGTTGCGAAGTTGACTTTCATTTTCAACGCAAAAACGTCCGATGAATAGGTCTCCTACTTTGTCATAAATATTTTGACTGTTATGGGTGATACAACTGAACCAATAATCTGATGGATATAACTCTTTGGGATAATTATCAAAGTTTTGTTTTACACCATGACTATAGGCAGTGGGGACGAAACCATGGTACGCTGGATTGTATTGAGTTTCGCTGTTTCTGACAGGTGGCTTGCCGACCAAGAGGACATAGCCTAAATGTCCGTCTATTGTGTTGTTGGCATTGCATCCATCATACACCGCTTTAATACAGGAGCGCATCATCCCTTCCCATTTGTAGAGAGGGTCGTTATAGGAAAATCCAACCTGAAGAATATTGTCCAATTTAAGTATAGCCACATCAAATCCATTGTAATATGCTCTGTGTTGCGCAATTCGCATTAATTCACTGGATGGTGCCCCGTTTTCAATAAACTGGTCGGCACAAATAATAAGATAGTCGGCTTGTATGTTGCCTGCTTGGAGTGGAGTCTGTAATTCAATATAACTCACGCTTCCTCCCCCAAGTCGCATATCGTTTTCTTCAGCAGTCTTGTTTGTCGATGTGTAGTTTAGCATGGTATTTGCGGCTACATTGTTGAAAATGCCCAAGTTTGACGATGTTGAACCTGTTGCATTTGTGAGATTTAGTGTTATTTCCAAGTCTGTTGCCACGTATAACTGCTGTGTTACAGGATTGTAACGAAATGGCGATATTTCAATTTCTATGTATTTTTGATTGCGGAGATAACCAAGTTCACTATTTATTAAATTGTCGGCTGGTGATATAAAATTGCGTCCGTATACAACCGGATTTTTACTAAACATTTCTTTAACAACATAAGTGCTGTCCGGATTAACTATGACTTGATAGTCAGGAGAAGGATAAACATTATAGTTATTAAGCACTGTTTCTTGAATTGTTTGGCATATTATGCTTACATCATCGCATTCCGGGATTGCAATCATCTGGCGAATCAATGGTAGCTCAGGAAGACCTGTGTTTTGGCTCCTACCTATTCTTGGTATTGAAAGCCTGTGATATGTTAAATCGTTTGCTCTGACTATTTCTGAATAAAACCCTTTAGTCTCAAACTTTACTTTAATGGTATTATTGTTACTTTCTGTGACAGAGGTGATTATTTCTTGAGGACTTGAGCTGTTTATGTTGACCCAAGTTTGGGAATGGATGGAAAGTATAATTCCGCATGTGATAATAATGAGAGTGGCAATTTTTTTCATGTGTTTTTAAGTTTTATATTGAATATTGTTATTCCAACTACAAATGCCATCAAAGCTGTTAATACAGCAAAAATTCTTTTCTTGTTCATAATGTTAAATTTTGAATTGTCAATTAATAATTATTTGTCCTTTATAAATACCATTACTTGTTGCAATGGTTAAAACATAACTACCTGATACTGAAATAGTTACCTCGGCATATCCAGGAGTGCTTGGGCAATAAGTTGATGCCACTGTTGCTCCTGCGGCATTTTCAACAGTAATGTCTGCTGCTCCACAAGCGGAACCGAAAGTAATTTCAAGGGTGTGCCCTTCCAATTCAACTGAAATGTCAGCTTGTTGAGATTTGGGTTCACCACTGTTATTTGTTTTTATCAGTTGTATAGGTTGTCCTTCAATAGCGAGAAGCTGTGAGAACAACGACCCAAAGAGTAAAAGAAACAATACTTTTTTCATAATAGTCATTTTTGTCAAAATTTCTATTACAAAAATATGCTAAAATTTTTCAATTTTTCAAAATTTTTTATTACAAATTATTACACGTTTTTGTTGGTTCAGTTGAAAACACTGGGGCTTTGTGACTAAAATTCCATTATTTTTGTGACGAAATTTTCGGATGAGAGTTTGAAAAATCTTGTTATCTTTGCAAAATGAAGATAAAAATTGTCATATTTTACGCTTTTTCGGTGCTGCTGTGCCTTTTGTTGCAATCGTGCCGTAGGTTTTCGCTATATACCGAAAAGGAGACACCGCTGCATTATTCTGTTCTTCATACAATAAACAACACCATGATGTGCTGTCCCGATGTGGCACTAAATTTATTAATAGGTGTTTCCGACACTGTTGATGACCAAGGCCTTTCAAAACCGGATTATTACGAATACCAGATACTTATTGCCGAAGTCCTCTATAAAAATTATTTTTCGCAAACCAACGATTCCGCCATTGTTGAATCGGTGAGGTTTTACGACAGCCTTGCCAATATATATCCCAAAAATGTTGAAGTTATTTTACAAAAATCAAGGGCGCATTATTACAAAGCTGTTGGTGAAAGTGAAAAAGATGGTATTAAAAATGCTTGCTCCGACTATATCATTGCATTGAAAACAATTGATGAGATAAAAGAAAAAGGCAGGAATTACAATATAGATTATTTCAATGGATTGATATATAACAGATTAGCAAGTATATATTACTACAATGACGCATTTAATCTGTCAATCAGTCTTGATAAAATGGCAAATGAATGCTTTGCAAAAAGTAATAGTATACATCCTATCGCATATAATTATCTGTGTATTGCAAAAATGTTATCAACAATGGATTTGTATGATGAAGAGGAGAATTACTTGAATATGGCCGATTCATTGATATCCAATGTTTTGAAAATTGAAGACAACCAGCTCAAGCGAAAAATCCTTATGGAAAGGGCGTTGCTTGCATCTTATAGGGATAATGACAACAAAAAAGCATTGGAATTGGCAAGACAATATATGTCAAAAGCTGATGGTGAAGAAGAGAGAGTATTAGGATACACACAACTTGGCGAGATTTTTTATAAAGATTGCCAATACGATTCAGCTCTTTATTATTTTGAAAAGGATTTTCTTAGAAACCATTATACAATGTTGCATTGCGGCAACCGTATAATAGAGATATGCAAAATTAGTGGTGACAATGAAAAAGCGGCATATTACGCCCCGCTTCTTGCTGAAGAAACCAACCAGGAGCTTGAACTTACACCTATGAAAGCCGAACTTGTGGCTATGTATGAACAATATGAGGCTGACAAGCAAAAAGCAGAAATAAGAGATTTATGGCTCAAAATAATCATGGCGCTTACTGTAGGTATAATTATCCTTGTGGTTGTGTTTTTTGTCGTGTCCAAAATCAGAAAAAGAAAGCATTTAAATGAAATCGACATAAAAGATTGGTATATTGACACACTTCATGGTAAGATTAGAAAAATAAATGCAGAACACAAAACTGTGAAAGAAAACCTAAAATCGCTTGAAAATCAATCAGTAATATTAAAGGATGCAAAAACTCGCGAGCCGGTTTCTTTTGAGGAGGGAATGCGGAAAATCAAGGCCGAAGAGCTATGCAAAAAACTGCTCGCGACAACTCAGATACACATCAAAACGACGGTAAAATATCCCGAGTTGACGTTGGGCAACGACGAGCGACTTTATCTTATGGAGTTGTTTGACAAAGAGTTGAATGGCGCATTGCGGAGCATAATAAAGGAACAACGTCGTCTGAAAAAGTCCGACGAGCTTCTTTTCTGCCTTTACCTCCTTGGCCTTGACAATAAACATATTGCCGCCGTCACCGGAAAATCGTATCACAACGTTTTCGTGCGTTCACAGAAATGCCTCGAAATACTTGGCAGAGGCGAAAATTTACAAGAGGCGATTATTATAGCAATTTCAAAATCTGATATTATATGAAAAAGCCCCTATTTCGCCGCCTGAAATATCTCCAAATAACTTGGTCGCCCATCCTCTTCGTCGTAATTCAGCACAAATCCATCCTTATCAACAAGTAACGGAATCGGCATCGCATTGATTTCTCTAAAGTTTTTCAACAGGCTCTTCAGCGTCTTGTTGGCATCCTTTTTTATAAATAGCGCAAACTGCGAACTTGGACTGAGAATCAATCTGTTATCTGTCTGTAAATCTGCAACGGCATCTTTTTCACCATAATAAATTATGACAATCCCGACATCGTTTTTCTCCAATCCTTCAAGATAAGGCTTGATGTTGTTCTCAAGCATGTTTTTGCATGCATGGCAATACTTCGCGCCAACAAAAATCAATGTTTTGTCATGATTTCCAATCATTTCCGCGATTTGCTCTTTCTCGGATTTTGAAATTCCTCCCTGTCCTGAGCAGGAGAAACAGTACAAAATCAGCAACAGAGACGCTAATAATTGTAATTTTTTCATAGTATTAAGTTTTGACAATGCAAAAATAATAATTTAACATCGAAACACCCGAAAAACACTAATTTTTTATACCTCAAATTATAATGAACACGAATTTCACGAATCTAACGAATTATTATTGGAGGTTTAATTCGTGTCAATTCGTGAAATCCGTGTTCGAATAATTTTTGGAAAAACTAACGACTAAAGACTAGCGACTAATGGCTAATCTTCCCGTTGCTCCCCAGCACGTTGATGATCTTATGCATGTAGAGTTCCTTCATGCGGTCGCGGGCGGGTCCGAGGTACTTGCGCGGGTCGAACTCGGCGGGTTTCTCCGCCAGGGTCTTGCGGATGGCCGCCGTCATCGCCAGGCGGCTGTCGGAGTCGATGTTGATCTTGCACACCGCCGACTTCGAGGCTTTCCTGAGCTGTTCCTCCGGGATGCCTACCGCCGCCTTGAGGCAGCCGCCGTTGCTGTTGATGATGTCAACGTCTTCCTGCGGCACCGACGACGAGCCGTGAAGCACGATGGGGAAGCCGGGAAGTTTTTCCTCGACGGCTTCGAGGACGTCGAACGCGAGCGGAGGCGGAAGCAGACGGCCCGTCTTCGGATCGACGGTGCACTGCTCCGGCGTGAACTTGTACGCGCCGTGTGACGTGCCGATGGAGATTGCAAGCGAATCGACACCTGTCTTTGTCACGAAGTCGATCACTTCCTCAGGCTTCGTGTAGTGGCTCTCCGCCGCCGACACCTCGTCTTCGACACCTGCCAGGACGCCGAGCTCGCCTTCAACGGTGACATCGTGCTGGTGCGCGAAGTCAACGACTTTCTTTGTCAGCGCGACGTTCTCGTCGTAAGGTAGCGCCGAGCCGTCAATCATCACCGACGAGAAGCCCATCTCGATGCAGTTCTTGCAGAGCTCGTATGAGTCGCCGTGGTCGAGGTGAAGCACTATTTCGGGATGCTCGCAGCCGAGTTCTTTTGCGTAGGCGACGGCGCCTTCCGCCATGTAACGGAGAAGCGTCTGGTTCGCGTAGTTGCGCGCGCCCTTCGAGATCTGAAGGATGACGGGCGACTTGGTCTCCACCGCAGCCATGATGATGGCCTGCATCTGTTCCATATTGTTGAAGTTGAATGCCGGGATTGCGTAGCCGCCTTTGACGGCCTTGGCGAACATCGCACGTGTGTTCACCAATCCTAAGTCTTTGTAATTTACCATGTTATGTGTGTTTTGTGTTGTTTTCCGAAGTGCAAAAATATATTATTTTTCAATACTCAACGAAATCATTTGTTTTTTTTGTTCAACAAGTCAAAATCGAAGTTCCAGTTCAGCTTTATCTTCCCATCATTGTGATTTTCAATGTTTTCGATGATTTCTTCCTCTTTGCTTTCCGAGATGAGAAGTAGATTGTCGCCTTTTTTAAGGTAGAGTTTCCCGTTGGGAATGATATAACGTTCACCGCGTTTCACGATCATCACGAGAGTCCCTTTCGGTAGAGGGTAGTCTTTCAGATATGCTTCATTATCAACGGTTTGTTCATCCATTATTGCGTTAAGCTCTTCTGGGATTTCGATTCCGAAGTTTTGTGGTCCGCTTTCGTCTTTCTCTCCGAGTTTCAGTTTTTTAGCGAAAAACGGAATCGTGGTGCCTTGCACGATAAGTGAAATCAGCGTAATGAAGAACACGACGTTGAAGATGAACTGTCCGCCTTCGACGCCTGCCACGAATGGATACGTCGCGAATATGATCGGTGCGGCGCCGCGGAGGCCGACCCACGAGATGAACGTCTTGTCTTTCAGTCCGATTTTCTTGAAGGGCAGTAGGCAGAGGAACACCGCTGCCGGACGTCCGATGAGGATGACGAAGACCGCAATGCTGATGGCCGGCACCGCAATAGGCAGCATGGAATGCGGCGTGACGAGAAGGCCGAGCATGAGGAACATCACGATCTGCACGAGCCATGTGAGACCGTCGAGGAGCTTGTCGATGCTGCGTCTCTCGATGATTTTCCTGTGGCCGAAAAATGAAAATTCCTTGTTGAAGATGGTTATCTTGATGTCTTGTTTCACCATTCCGGCGTTGCCCACTATGATGCCGGCGATATAGACGGCGAGGTAGCCGTTGGCCCCGACGAGGTTGCTGATGGAGAATGTCAGGAAGATGAAGCCGATGATAAGTATCTGGTACAGAGACTTGTTCTCGAGCCGGAGCGCGTTGTGGACCAGGACGTAAATCCTGCCGAAGCCATAGCCGAAGACGACGCCCATGCCGAATTGCCAGAGGAACGTCGTGATGATTTCGATGACGCTCACGTTGCCGCCGCTGCCGTTCTGTATCACTTGTATCATCACTATAGTCAGCATGTTAGCCATCGGGTCGTTACTTCCTGATTCGAGTTCGAGGAGCGGCTGCAGGTTGTTGCGCATCTTCATTTTCTGCGACCTGATGATGCTGAACACCGACGCCGAGTCGGTTGACGACATCGTGGCGGCGAGCAGCAGCGCGATGGTGAGTGGTATGTCGATGGCCTTCTCGAAGATCACGCCGACACCATAGATGAAGAAGCCGGTGAACACCGTTGTCAGCAGCACGCCGGCCGTCGCAAGCACTATGCCTGGGGCGAGGACGGGCTTGATGGCCTCGAACTTCGTGTCCATGCCGCCGGTGAAAAGGATAATAGACAACGCTATCATCCCGATGAACTGCGCCGTGTTGTAGTTGTCGAAATGGATGCCGAAGCCGTCCTCGCCGAAAAACATCCCGGCGAGCAGGAATATCAATAACGTCGGGACACCGAACCTGTAACCGGTCTTCGACAGCAAGATGCTGAAAATGAGTATTATAGCTGCGAGAAGCAGGAAATTACCAGCCGTGAACGTCATGACAATCAGGTGTTTTGTGTTTTGAAAAAATCTTTGCAAAAGTAATAACAAATAACTTAAATGTCAAGTTCAAAAACACAAAAAAAAGGTTGGAGTGATGATGCTCCAACCTTGCGGTTCACGGCAGTGTGCCTCTTATGCGATTTCGATTGTCTTCGTGAGTTTCTTCTTCTCTTCCGGCTTGATCTTCGGAAGCATCACTTCCAGCACGCCGTTCTCGACCTTCGCGCTGATTTCGTCAGCTTTCACAATGTCGGGCAGCGCGAGCGTCTCCTTGAAATGAGCCGTCGTGAACTCGCGGCGCAGATACTGCTGCTTCTTGTCGCTCTCTTCGGTGCTGCTCTTCTTCACCATCTCGATGACGAGGTTGTTGTCGCTGTCGATGTTCAGTGTCAGATCCTCCTTCGTAAGCCCCGGAACGCTCATCTCAATCTTGAATTCCTCCTGATTTTCAATGATGTTCATCTGCGGGCTGCTCGTTTTCGGCATTCCGTAATTGAAGTTTTCAAAAAGGTCGTTGAACAGTGTCGGGAAAAAATCCGAAGTTCTTTTTGCTACTAACATAATCTAATCTCCTATTTTTTAGTTTTTTAACGTTGTTTTTTAACTTTAATCTTTAATCTTTAATCTTTTAACTTTAATCTTTATATTGTTTTCTTGCCATCATTTCCGACGACGCGCCCAATTGGACAATTTATATTCCGAAAAAATCACTTTGTTTTCGAAAATACAAACAACTGTCTGACTGATAATGTTTTATTCCGCGAAAATAATTTTTCGTAATTTTTTGATAACTGACAAATTTTCCGAAACACTTCTTTTTTAGAACATATAATATGACAAAATGACGGTTTATAAAAATTGTAAATTGAATATTCGGAAAAATAAATTTATATTTTAAAACATTATTCTGTATTTCAAAATAATGTGTAATTTTGTGTTTTCAAAAATTTGAATTTATGAGGATTTTTACCGAACAGAAACTGAAGGAATACATTGAGAAAGAGCCAAAGTCGAGGACGGCGGTTCAGGAGTGGGTCTCGATTGTCAAAAGGGCTGAATGGAGTTGTTTCGCTGATGTCAAATCGACGTTTAACAGCGTTGATAGTGTTGGAAATCAGCACTATGTGTTTAACATCAAAGGGAATATTTACAGGTTGGTTGTTGTGATAAAATTCACGATAAAGTTTGTTTACGTGCGTTTTATCGGGCGGCATGAGGAATATGAAAAAATCAAGGATATCACTAATATATAATAAGTTATGACAAAGATTGAGAATGAACAACAGTATGAATGGGCGGTTTCAAGGGTGGAGGAGCTTCTTCCGCTTGTGAACGATGACACTCCGGCGGGCGATCCGAATTCGATAGAGTTGGAGCTGCTTTCAAATCTCGTCGCTGACTACTCCGATGAGCATTTTTCGGTCGGAACGCCATCACTTATCGATGTGATGATTCTCCGGCTGTCGGAGATGAAGCTGACGCAGAAAGGTCTGGCCGAGTTGTTGGGTGTGAGTCCTTCCCGCGTCAGCGAGTATATGACCGGCAAATCTGAACCTACGCTCAAGGTGGCGAGGGAGATCAGCCGTAAGTTGAATATCGACCCCGCAATAGTTTTAGGGGTTTAACTCCCACTTTTTCAACACTTTATAAATCGCGCCTTCAGGCCTCAGTATGCTCTGGAAGAGGATGATGTCCTTCACTTCCTGGTGGATGTACGACTTCTGTTCTATTGCCGTGATGACTTTCCAGAAATATTGTTTTTCGCACAGATCTTTGATGCGGCCGAGTGTGATGTGCGGCACGAAGTTCTGGCGGTCGCGCATGAATCCGATGCCGTCGAAAGCGGTGAGGACATCTTCTTCCAAATCAAGGAGTTGCGGCGGTGTCTGCTGCATCCCGAGCCACAGCACACGCGGCGCATAACGGCTGCCGAAGACGCCGGTTCTGTTGAAGTCCATCTCGAAACGTCTGTGGTTCTCAACGACTTTGCTCACCGCTTCGATGATTTTCGGCTCGTCCTGCGGGTAGGTGTCGCCGATGAATTTCAGCGTGAGGTGAATGTTTTTCGGTATCGACCAGTTGATGCGTTTCTCGTGCGAGAAGCGCGTCTTCAGCTCGTCGAGCAGCGGCGCGAAGCCGTTGTCTTCTGTCTGTATCGGTATTGCGAGGAAAAGTCTTTTCATCTTATTTCATCTGTTGGTATCCGGAGGCGAGTCCGCCTTCTGCTGTCTCTCTATATAAATAAGGTATGTCGCGGCCTGTCTTGTTCATGGTGAGCACGACTTTGTCGAACGACACTCTGTGGTGGCCGTCGCTGAATGTGGCGTAGGCGTTGGCGTCCAAGGCGCGTGCCGCGGCGAAGGCGTTGCGTTCGATGCAAGGTATCTGCACGAGTCCGCAGACGGGGTCGCATGTCATGCCAAGATGATGTTCGAGAGCCATCTCGGCGGCGTATTCTATCTGTGCGACGCTGCCGCCGAAGAGCTGACATGCCGCCGCTGCCGCCATCGAGCAGGCCACGCCGACCTCACCCTGACAACCCACCTCGGCGCCGGAGATAGAGGCGTTCTCCTTCACGATGTTGCCGACAAGCCCCGCCGTCTTCAGTGCCCTGATGATACGTGTCTCGTCGAAGTTGTAAGCCTGGCTGCAATGGTAAAGCACGGCCGGAAGCACGCCGCATGAGCCGCATGTGGGGGCGGTGACGATGACGCCGCCTGAGGCGTTCTCCTCTGCTACCGCGAGGGCGTAGGCGAAGATTAAGCCGCGGCTTCGCATCGAATGCTGGAAGCCCTGCGCTTTGATGTGATATTGAGCCGCCTTGCGCGGGAGGTTCAGCGGGCCGGGCAGACGTCCCTCGGCGGTGAGTCCGCGCCGGACGGCTTCCTTCATCGCATTCCACACGTTTGACAGATGCTCGTCGAGCGAAGCATCGTTCTCGCTCTCATCGACGTATTCCCAATATTGCTTGCCGGTGCGCTCGCACCAGTTCATGATGTCGGTCATCTTCGTCATCTCGTAGATGTCGTGCAGCCTCGACGGATGTCCTTCCTCCGCCAACGCGCCGCCGCCGACACTATACACGGTCCATTCCTCCGTGACGGCACCGTTTTCATCTATCGCCTTGAATGTCATTCCATTAGGATGGAATGGCAATACAATCTTGGCTTTCCATAAGATGATGACTGGAGCCTGCTGCTCCAATACCTCAATAATCGCCCTGTCGGTGAAGTGGCCTTTGCCTGTGGCGGCGAGGCTGCCGTATAACGTCACCTCAAATGACTTGGCTTCAGGGTGACGCGCTAAAAACTGCTCCGCCGCGAACCTCGGCCCCATGGTGTGGCTCGACGACGGGCCGTGACCGATTCTGTAGATTTCTTTTATCGTTTTCATCTTTTATTAATTTTCGGTATTGCGTTTATCAATTTTTTTGTGTAATCATTTTTCGGGTTGTTGAAGATCTCGTCGGCGTCGCCAAGCTCCACGGGTTTTCCGTTGTACATCACGAGGATGCGGTCCGACATGAAGCGCACCACGCTGAGGTCGTGCGAGATGAAGATGTAGGTGAAGCCGAAGTCGCGTTTCAGCCTGTTCAACAGGTTAAGTACCTGCGCCTGCACCGAGACGTCGAGTGCCGACACCGACTCGTCGCATATTATGAGGCGCGGGTTGACCGCCAACGCCCGAGCGATGCAGATACGCTGCCGCTGCCCACCCGAGAACTCATGCGGATAACGCTGATAATGAGCGGCTTCAAGTCCGACCTCCTCCAACAGTTTGCAGACTCTTTTCTTGCGCTTAGCGGCATCTTCCTCAATTCCGTGAACCATCATCGGCTCCGCGATGGCATCACCGATGGTGATGTTGGGGTTCAACGACGAATACGGATCCTGAAACACTATCTGCGCCTGTTTCCTGAACAGACGCAAGTCGTTGTTGCCCAATGACGTTATATCTTTATCTTCAAAATATACTTTTCCGCCTGAAGGCTCGATAAGCCTTAAAATCGAGCGTCCGAGCGTGGTCTTGCCGCATCCCGACTCGCCGACGAGACCGAGCGTCTCGCCAGGGAACACCTCAAAGCTGATGTCATCGACGGCCCGCACGAAGTCGTATGTCTTGTTGAAAACGCCTCTCCGCAGAGGAAACCACGTCTTCAGATGCTCCACTTTCAGAAGCGGCTTCTGCTCATATAAATTTTCAAGATGTTGTTTTCTTTCTTCTTGTGTGACAATGAGTTTCGTCGTGAAATCGTTTTCGTCTTTCCACACGCCGTCGAGGAACTCTTTCACGACGGGAAGGCGTTGCAGCCGTATGTCGAGCGGCGGGCGGCACGCCAGAAGTCCTTTGGTATAAGGGTCTTTCGGGTTGTCGAGAACTTGTCTCACTTCGCCGTATTCTACTATCTCGCCGTTATGCATGACGGCGACGTAGTCGGCTATCTCCGCCACCACGCCGAGGTCGTGGGTGATGAAGACCATGCCCATGCTGCAATCATTTTGCAATTCCTTCAGCAGCTTCAGGATCTCTTTCTGCACTGTCACGTCCAACGCTGTCGTCGGCTCGTCGGCGATGAGCAGCTCCGGATTGCAGGCCAACGCCATGGCGATCATGACGCGTTGTTTCTGTCCGCCGGAGAGTTCGTGCGGGTAGCTCTCGAAGATGCTGTCAGGCCGCGGGAGCATTACTCTCTTGAAGAGCTTTATGACGCGTTCGCGTGCCGCTTCCTTGGTGACGTCTTCGTGCGCTTGAATGGCTTCGACGATCTGATAGCCACAGCGGAACACGGGGTTGAGCGATGTCATCGGCTCCTGGAAAATCATCGCGATGCGTTTCCCGCGGATGTCGTTCATCTGCGTCTCGTCGTATTTTGAGATGTCGGCGCCGTCGAGTTCGATGGTGTCGGCGGTGATGCGCGACTGCCGTTCGTTGAGCAGACGCATTATGGCGAGGTTGCTCACCGACTTCCCGGAACCTGACTCGCCCACGATGCCGAGCGTCTTGCCTTTGAAAACCTCGAAGTCGATGCCGTGCACGGTCTCCTTCCAGCCGCCGTCACGACGGAAGGACACACGCAGGTTCTTGACTTTCAATAACGTTTTCATATTTTGTCTCCACATATTTTGCACCACGAATAACACGAATAATACGAATGTTTTTTTCTTTTTTCACCACGAATCACACGAATGACACGAATGTTTTTTCACCAGCCACCACTTAAAATCCCTCCAAGCTCATTGTCACTGTTGGGATAAGCAGTATCGCGCCTAAAATCACCATCATGAGGATGAATTTCCAGACCCATTTGAACCATTTCTGATAAGGTATCTTCGCCACGCCGAGTGCGCCGATGAGGACGCCGGATGTCGGGGTAATCATGTTGGTGAAGCCGTCGCCGAACTGGAACGCCATCACCGTGGCTTGCCGGCTGATGCCGATGAGGTCGCTGAACGGCGCCATGATGGGCATCGTGATGGCAGCCTTCGCCGAACCCGACGGGATAATCACGTTGATGAACGTCTGGATGACATACATCACCTCCACCGACGCCACCTTGCCGAAGTCGGACATCGACTTGGAGAACCCGTACAATATCGTGTCGATAACGCCGCCGTTCTTCAAGATTATCACTATTCCGCCGGCTAAGCCGACGACCATCGCCGCCGAGAGGATGTCTTTCATGCCCTCGACGAAAAGCCCCGCTATGTCGCTGGCACTCTTGCCGATAGCCACGCCCGCCGACACGCCCATCGCGAGGAACAACGTGGCGATCTCGCCCACATACCAACCGTAGCCCATCACCCCGACTATCAGATAGACAATGGTGTAGGCGAGGAGAAGCAGTACGAAGTTGTGAACCGTTTTTCTCAACGAAAAGACGCCGGCAACGGCGAAAATGCCCGTCAGCACGGGGACAAGCGGCAATGTCAGCTCGCTCGCACCGATTTTCAATGTCGTTGACGGATTTTTGAACGAGAACAGAATCATCGCGATGAGCAGGAAGGCATAGACGAACCACGCCGCCTTCGGGACGTATTTCTCGAACTCCTCGCCCTGCGCCGCGGCGTTTTTCCTCCAATAGGCGTCGTCATCGAACATTATCGAGGAAGTCGGATTTCTCTTCACTTTATGTGCGTATTTCAGAACGAAAGCGATTCCGAAGATGTTGATTATCACCCAGCAGAAGATTCTGTAGCCTATCCCGGAGAAGAGCGGCACCTCGGCGATTCCTTGCGCGATTCCTATCGTGAACGGATTCAATATCGCTCCTGCGAAACCGATGTGCGCTGCCACATAGACCATACACAGCCCCACAATACTGTCGTAACCCATTGATATTGCGAGCGGTATGACGATGACCACGAAGGCGATGCACTCCTCACTCATCCCGAAGATGGCGCCGAAGAAACTGAACAGCAGCATTATCAGCACGATGATGATGTTGTCAACGCCTATCGCACCGAGAATCTTATTGTTTTCCAAGCGTTTCGTGAATTTCAGGAAAGAGAAAATCCCCATGTCGATGGCGCGGCTCTTGTTCATAATCCAGAACGCGCCGCCGATTATCAGGATGAATGCGATGATTGACTTTTGCTCCACAAAGCCGTCGAAAAGTGCCGAGAACACCTGCCATGTCTGCGGCTCGGGGTTGAAATCGCCTTGATTCTCAACAGGTATCTCGTTTTCAAAATAAAATGTGCCGTCGATGTATCTTCCGGGTTTTATGAACCACGTCAGCATCGCGGCAAGCACAATGATGAAAAATATGATTACGTAGGTATGCGGGACCTTCCTTTTAGCCATAAAAATCTTTTTTGCAAAAGTACATAAAATTTCCGACCGATACGCAGACGAATAAAAATACAATGTGAAATGACTTTGGTGTGTGAAAAAATTGTATTCTGAGCCGCAGGTCTGTGAGTATGAATGTATAAATGCAAAACGGGGAGATAAAATAATGCGGTGAAATTTCGTGATTCAGAATAAAACTGTATCTTTGCACCCGAATTTGAGATGTGCAGGTCTCGCATCGCCAAGATTGGATTGTAGGTTTTGCCGGTTCAGGCGTTGAAGTGAAATAAATAGAACCTACCTTAAAGAATCAATGTCAATGAAGAAAACATTGCTCGCATTGCTGCTTGTGATTTTTGCCTTTTCAGCAAAGGCGCAGTTTAATTTCGGAGGCCAGTTCAGCATTAACTTTGGCAATGAACGCACCTCTTACAACTCTGGTGTATCGACAAACAAAGAAAACGCCCACATGATCAATCTGAAGCCGAAGATCTACTGGAATCTCAATGAAAAGATGCAGATTGGAGGGAGAATCGGGTTCGCTTACGGCCGTCTGACCACCGGGATAATCTACGATTCGTCAGGTGAAGAGGCTCAGAGAGAAATCATACATAGGGCTGTGGGCTGGTCGCTGTCTCCTTTCTTCGGTTACAGGCTGCTGACTTGGAAACGGATAAGTGTCTGGGCCGAGGCCAACCTGTTTTTCGGGCAGACGTATAATGTTGAGAAGTCGAATGATGTCATAGTGAGTTCTAAAGAATGGAACAGGCAATCGGAGTACGGATTTCAGATACTTCCCGTTGTCAACATAGATCTGAAAGATAATCTCGCCTTGCAGCTACATGCCGGGTTCATCTCTCTCGGATGGTACGGCACGACGTCGCGTTATCCCGACAGGGTCGTCACGACAAGCACTTGTGATCTTCACAAAGGAGGGTTTGCCGGAATCGCACAGGGACTTCTCGACTACGGCGTAGGCTTGGTGAAGAAGTTTTAGATGAAACCGCAGACGCGGCTGCTCCGTGAAGGCTTCAGCTTTGAATGATGAAACAAAAAAAAGGAAAAAGAAATACCTGGCTGAAAACCACACTGATTGTCGTGGGTTGTCTGGTTCTCGTGCCAGTTGTCCTTGCCGTGGCAATCCTTGCGGCGTTGTCGGTCCCCTCGGTGCAGAACAAGGCGGCGCAGGCTGCTGCACGCATGATCTCCGAAAGGACCGGCGTCGAGGCATCGGTGGGGCATTTCTCGGTGAGGCCGCCGTTTGACATCCTTCTGCATGACGTCTTCGCCGGCGACAGCATCGGCGACACACTCGCTTACATCGGCACTCTCGACGCCCGCATCCGCATCGATGCGCTGCCCGACTCGATAGCGGTCAAGTCGCTGAAAACCAATAATGTTGTTGCTCATACCGGAGACTTTATCTCATCCCTGAAGATTGACGGGAACATCGGGTCGCTTTCCGCCGGAATAGAGACGTTCAGCTTGAGCGAAGAACGTTTCAGGATAACCGACGCGTCCATCAAAGACGCCGACGTGTCACTCGTCCTTAACGATTCAAAAGAAGATGAAGAGGAATCATCGTCCGACACCACGGCACTTTCCATCGACCTCGAAGGTGTCTCTTTGGACAACGTGAGGTTTTCGTTGGAGCCGATTGCGCTGGAACTTGATGTGGGCAAGGCCGAAGCAAGCGCGTTGATAGACGTCGGCGCGGATTGCTACACGGTGCGTGACATAGACATCGCGGACTCGGATTTCGTGATGGACAACCTCGAATTTTCAATAGGCAGACTTTCGGCGGAAGCAAAGGCCGATGTCGGCAATGACTGTTATGCCGTGCGCAACATGGACGTGGCCGACACTGATTTCGGGGTGGGCGACTTCAAAATCACCGTGGGCGGACTGTCGGGCGACGCGCTGGTTGACCTCAAAAACTCAGTCGTCTCCTCTGACGGACTGAACGTGAATATCCCTGATCTGCAAGCTGATGTCAGACTTCACGAGACATATTTCGACATGGATGAGATGCGGGTGACTGCGAAAGCTGAAGGCAGCTTGGTCGGCTCGGATTTCTCCCTTGACGCGGATTATGACATCGATGACGAACTGTTCAATGTGGGCCTTGACTTCGGCAGGATGGACCTCGCGCCAGTCATGCAGATGCCGGGGAGCGAACTCATCGTGGCGGGTCATGTCCGCGCCTCAGGCTCTGGATTAAACCCGATGGACGAGAAAATGATCGCCGACATCACCGCCGACCTCGACATCTGCCGGTTCGACAGCCTCGACGTCTCCGGCCTCAACCTCGCAGCCAACATCAAATCAGGTGCGCTCAAAGGAACTCTGACAACGCCGGTGCATTATTCCGACACGTCGGTGGCGGCAAAGCTGATAATGGACAGCCGCTTCTTCGTGAACGGCTTCACGGGAAAGTCACCCGGAATAGACTTCGCCGCGAAATTAGCTTCCGTTGAAGTGCGCCTCCCCGACGACACGTTGAATGTCAGCGGGATGGACGTGAATCTCAAGACGATGAAAGGACTGTGCGATGTCAACGTCAAAATGCCTGGAATGGAACTGTCGGCCAATGTGTCGGCCCATGCTTTTGAAATTCCGTCGCTTCTGCCTTCTTCAGTTGAAATCAATGATTTGGCCGACTTCGACACACTCATCGCCGCATTGCCGGCTGTCAACGCTGACCTTGAAATCCGGCATGACAACCCGTTGCGCGGAGTCATCCGGAAAACGGGCTTCGACCTCACGGACCTCACGGCGGCTCTGCATTCCGACGGTGCTTCGAGGAAGGTGAACGTCTCGCTGAAGACACCCGACCTCGACGGAGAATACAGACTTCCGGCGATGAATGCGGCTCTCTACGCCGACATCTCTGACGGCAAGGCCGACGCCACTCTCAGGTTCAATACTGACATCAAAGACGGACTCTTGTCGGTGAATGGCATTGACACTGATGTCAGTCTTCAGACCGTGCTGAAAAGAAACGGTGACGACATGAAGGTTGACGGCGACCTCAACCTTGCAGATTTGGTTTATGACGGCAAGAATATCGGCGACAGAAAAATGATATTCAACCTCCGTCCCGACAGCAGCAACCCGAGCCGGTCCGTCGCCACGGCGAATCTTGACGACATACCGGTGGAGATAGTGAAACAGTTCGTCGAGCTTCCGGAAGACATCGGGATTTATGGTAAAGTCAGGGCGCGTGCCGTGGTCAAGGGCATTCCTGACAAAATCGATTTTTTCGTCGGTGTCACGCCGATAGACGCCGCGGTGGAGTACAGCCCGTATGACGTGCTGCTGCGGCTCGGCGAGCAGGAGATAACTTTGGAAAACGACAAAATCAGGCTGAACGGAATCACCGTCATCGGTGTTGACAGCACCTCGGTGTCTCTTGACGGCGGCCTCGACCTCGACGCCATGACGCTCGACGTGACGTTGAAGTCGGACGGCTTCGAACCCGTCAGGCTCCCGAAAGACGGCCCCATGCCGGTGTATGGCAGACTGCTCGCCGGCATCGACGGAAGCATCACAGGCCCCGTGGACGATTTGCTGGCTGATGTTGACATCAACGTCCTGCCGCAGACCGACATCACATATCCCATCGACAAGAAGAACCTCGCGCAAGTAAGCCCCGCAGGGACAGTGAATGTGCAATACGGCGGCGCGGCCGGGCTACAACTCGGAGGACAGCTGGATATAACGGATGGCAAGGTCTTCTTCTCACCGAGACTGTACCCTATGATGCCGTTTGTCATCGACAAGGGCAGCCACATAAAATTCAACGGCGGCATCGAAAACACCGAACTCGCAGTCTCGGCGTCGCAAGGCGCCAAGGCCATATACAAGCCTCATGACCAGGTCTCAAGGAATGTCGATTTCGTCACCGGCGTGAAGGTCGGAGGCTCGTTGGACAAGATAGACATCGGCTTCTTCCTTGACGCGCCGAAGGACAGCGAGATACAGAGAGAACTCGCGGAGACGCCGGAGGAAGACCGTGAGGGATTGGCGGCGGTTCTCCTTGCCACCGGGATGTACGCCTCGGAAAGCAACGAGGCCACACAGATGGAAGGCTACGCGCTGTCGAGCATCCTGCAGTCGAAGCTGAACGCCGCCTCGTCGAACAGATTCGGCAACAAGATCAGTCTGGACTTCGGCATGGCAAAGGCCAAACACGAGAAGGGCATCGAGACCACCGACTACACCCTGAATGTCTCCAAGAGTTTCTTCAAAGACAGGCTGAATGTGAAGCTCGGCGGCAGCGTGTCGGACAACGCCGAGGTCAACAAAAACTCCACGTCATTCATCAACAACATCTCGGCCGAATGCAAAATAGACTCCGCGGGGATGTTCAAGGCGCGGCTGTTCAGCATGAAGGACTACAACAACATCGTGGAGGGGGAACTCATAAAGTCGGGCGTCGGTGTGCTTTTCAACAAAACCCTCGACCGCCGGCGTGACAGCATGGACAGGTCGCTTGACATGGAGGTCGAAGGCAATGCGGTGCTCAGGAGCAACAACCAGTTCGGCCCCGATGCGACGGTATCGCTGACAAAACATAATCTCTTCAGCCGCAACGACATCTTCACGGTCAAGCTCAAGGGAGCGTATTACTGGAACCTCAACAGGAAACAGCTGAAAGACCCCACGAGAAACGACACTTACCTCTTCGGCGCGGACTTCACCCTCAGCTTCCCGTACATGCAAATCGGCAGATGGGCGCGTAAATACGACGGACAGACGGTTTACCGTCTCGGCTATCTGAACGAGAACATCTCCGGCGACTACGGCATCCACAAACTGTACGGCGGCGTCGATTACAGCATCCGCAACGGCAGGTTCGTCACGCACAGCTTCTCGCCACTGTACGTCTCCATCGTGCTTGCCGACAGGGCGTCGGAGCAGTTAGCCGCCAACGTGGGTTTCGTTGACCTCCTCAAACTCTTCATCAACAACGAGTTCATCCCTTCCGTAAGGTATTCGTTCGACTACAACAACTACCGCGACAGAAGCCGTGCCGTCAACACCGCATTGGAGATACAGCTGAAAGAATCCGCTAACCTCATCTCAGGCGTGACGGCGGCTTTCGGGAGAGACTTCAACGAAAAGAACAAGGGCTTACTCGGCATCAACTACGACCAGTTCGTGAAACTTCAGGTTGAGCTTAGAAACAAGTTCAGACTTAACGACAGGCTCGAACTTGCCACGCGGGCCTTGGCGGGAGCCGTCGTCAGCTTCGGCAACAGCGTGAGCGCCCCGCTCTCGGAGTCGTTCTCGATAGGCGGCCCCAACAGCATCAGGGCGTTCATGCCGCGTTCGATAGGTCCGGGCGACTTCCACAACGAAAATTACAGCTCGTACATTTTCCACACCGGAGACCTGAAACTGGAACTCAACGCCGAGCTGCGTTTCCCTATAGTATGGAAACTCAACGGAGCATTCTTCGTTGACGCCGGAAACGTCTGGGTGTTGAGAGACCCGCATGACTATCTGTCGGAAGAAGACATCAAGGCGCTGCTGAAGGGTTTCAACCTTCCAGCTCTGTACAACTGCAGCATCAAGGCGGAGACGTTCCTGAACCAGATAGCCCTCGGGACAGGCGTGGGGTTGCGCCTCGACTACGAGTCGATAGTCATCAGGCTCGACCTCGGCATCGCCATCCACGCGCCGTTCGACACCGGACGCAGCGGGTACTACAACATCCCGAAATTATGGCGCGACGGCATGACACTCAACTTCGGGATAGGGTATCCGTTCTGATGTCACGGCCTCATTCCCGCATAGGAAAAAATAGTCCAGTCAGGATGTAAAAAATAATTCGTATCTTTGCACGTTTTTTAAATCTTAAATGTCAAATCGATAAATTTTAAGATCATGAGAAAATCTATCATTCTGTCAGCGCTCGCGCTTTTGGTGATGACGGGCTGCAAAAAGGAAAAAGTCACAGATCCACAACCCTCGACAGGAAAGGCGAGCCTTGTGGTTTATGGTGATATTTACACGGCAGAAAGTGAAAACCCTTCGGCAAAGGCATTCGCCGTGAAAGACGGCAAGTTCATATATGTCGGCACAAAAGACGGCGCGAAAGATTATATCGACGACAATACCACAATCATCAACCACACTGAAGGGACGGTGATTCCCGGTTGCTATGAAGGTCACGCACATTATCTGATGCAAAACGGCTTGAACCTCATGAACGGGCCTGCAATCAACATCAGCACCAGCGTGCCGGAATTTTTTGAAGAAGTGAAATCCACATACCAGAGGGCCAAGGCTGAAGGCAAGTCAAGCATCTACGGTTTCGGATGGCTTTACCAAACTTTTGAGTATGACGGTATGCCCACGCGCCGGCAGCTGGATTCCGTCTGCCCCGACATCGCGCTCTTCGTGAGTGATTCCGAGGGACACAAGGGGCTTGCCAACACCCTGTGCCTCCAGAATGCAGGCATCATGGACGCTGAAGGCAATGTGCTCATCAACGAGATAAGGGGCGGCGAGATATGCATGGGCGCCGACGGCAAGCCCAACGGACTTCTCAAAGAACAGGCGGGTACCTACGTCCGCAAGAAAGGCATCAACTTCAATGAGATATTTCCCACGTCGTCTGCCATCGCGGCAGTTGAGCTCTCGCAGCAGGCACTTCTCGAAAACGGTTACGTCTCGTATATGGACGGCTGGGCTAATTACTACGGAACCAATGCTTTCTATGAAGCTGCCAGGACATTGGACGACGGAGGCGGTCTTCACATACTTCTCGGCCTGCCATACGAGTTTGAGAGCTCCTGCGAAGACATCGAAAAGGAAGTTGACGAGGCTGTCAAGACAAGAAGATACAGCGGCGGACACATCAACGCCAACTATGTCAAGATCTTCATTGACGGCACTGTGGAAAGCGGGACGGGACTCACCATCTATCCTTATCAAGACGGACATCAGGGAATCGCCAACTGGGAAGAAGACGAAGTGGCGGCTATCACTGAATATGCCAACGCCCATGATATGACGATGCACATCCACACCATGGGCGACGGGGCGGTGCATCGCGCCGTGAACGCTTTCGCCGGCTTCGGCAATCCGGAGGCCCGTAACACCATAGTTCACGCACGCAACGTGCCGGACGAGGATTTCCGGAGGATCGCCGACAACAACATCATCGCCGTGAGCGGATTGCTGTGGCACGTCATGAGTGAAGAGGCTGCCAGTTATTTGGATACGATTCTCCCGGCCAATCTGGTAGGAAAGGCCTATCCGATGAGGTCTTACTTCGACCACGGAGCGGTAATGTCGTCTCACTGCGATTTCCCCGCCACCTCGGGCTCGCCTAACGACCCGTTCGGAATCATGGAGATCGCGGTCAGCGGACAGGCACCGGGCGGGGTTACACCACCATTCTGGACAGACGAACTCATCACTCGCGAGCAGGCACTTCAAGCACTCACCATCAACGGCGCATACCAGATGCACGTCGAGAATGAACGCGGAAGCATCAAGGTGGGCAAATACGCCGACTTTGTGCTCGCCGACAAGGACGCGTTCCAATGCCCTGTGACGGAAATCCACAACACAAAGGTAGTCTCCACATGGTTCGAAGGCAGAAAGGTCTATCCGAGATAGTTCCTGTCACTGTATCTTTTTAAATGAGTTAATAGACATTATCAATAACCAAATCTTTAAAAAATGAAAAAATCAATCATTCTGTTGGCCATCGCGCTTTTTGTGATGACAAGCTGCTGCAAACACGAGACCGCCGACACGGTGGTCTATGGCACAATTCACACCGCCGAGGCTGAAACTCCAATAGCCGAAGCCATTGCTGTCAAAGACGGCAAGTTTATCTACGTTGGCGACAAGGCCGGTGTGAAATCGTTAATCAAAGAAGGAGTGACTGAAGTCATCGACCATACCGGCAAAGGTATGGTGATGCCGGGCTGCTTCGACGGCCACGCGCATTATATGATGACCATCTGTCTTGCCAATATGAAGGGTGGCATTCTTTTCTTTCACGAGGATGATAAGGCCGAGATTCTGAAGAAAGTCGATGCCGCAACTCTTGAAGCCGCCAAAGCAGGGAAACAATGTCTCTTCGGCTTCGGTTGGGACCTGTTTAAAAACAGAATTGTTGACCACATCACTTTGGCTGAACTTGATGCTGTCTCTCACGGGCTGTCTGTTGCTTTGTTTGACTCAGGCGGACACAATATGTACTGCAATACAGAATGTTTCCGCCGCTGCGGCATCATCGACGACAAAGGCAATGTGCTTATCAATAAAATCGATGGTGGTCTGCTTGAATTAGATGAAAACGGACATGTTACGGGTTTCATCGATGAGCGCGTGACAGGCTATCCTATGCGTATGGGCGGTATCATCCCGGATGAAATAATAGATGATGAAGTTGCATCAATCGCACTTGAAAAATCTCAAGAACTGCTGCTTTCCACTGGCTATGTGTCATATATGGAAGGTTGGTCAAATGCTTATCATCCAACAAAGTTCTATGAGATAGCCAACCGTTTTGACAAAGAAGGCAAGCTCAAGATGCTCCTTTCCATGTCATACGAAGTCGAGCCTTGGCAGAAGGATATGAGCGAGCAGATTGACAATCTCGTGTCTCTTAACAAAACATACGGTACATCTCACGTGCGTCCGCAGTATCTTAAGGTGTTTATGGACGGCGTCGTGGAAGCCACCACCGGCTCAATGTACAAACCATATAAAAGCGGAATTGTTTACAATAGCCATTGGGCTGTCGATCGTCTCGCCGACGTCACTCTCGAATGCAACGCCAAAGGTCTCACCGTTCATACTCACGTGATGGGCGACAAAGCCATCGCTGAGGCCACCGACGCTTACATCAAGGGCGGCGACGGAGTGCACCGCAACTGCCTCGTGCATCTGCGCAATGTGAGAAAGGAAGATTTCAAACGTTTTGCCGACAACAACATCGCCTGCACCGCCGGCTTGACATGGCATGTGACGGACGAACTGAGTCTGGCGGTGTTGCCTGAATTTATTGATGAGGAATATGTACTGCACGGTTATCCTATCAAGTCGTTCTTCGATGCAGGAGTCAAGGTCTCAAGTCATACCGATTATCCGGCCAACGGAACATGCCCTCAGGATCCTTTCGGAATTATGGAGATTGCCGTAACTGGACAGATGATAGAACAGACTACAGGAAATCCTACTCCTTTGTTCGATACGGAAGAACTCATCACTCTTGAGCAGGCATTGCAGGCTCTTACCATCAACGGGGCGTGGCAACTCGGTCTTGAAAACGAGCGCGGAAGCATAAAAGTAGGCAAATATGCGGACTTCGTGCTCGCTGATCAGGATGTGTTCAGCTGCCATGTCACAGACATCCACAAGACAAAAGTCGTCTCCACATGGTTTGAAGGTGAGAAGGTTTATCAGTCTCCTATGACCAAGATTGCCGATTATCTGTATGAATATGAAGCTGAAGATTACGGCACGGAAGCTCCCACGGCACTTCTTACCTACGACGGCCCCGTGGCTTTCGGCTGCAGCGCGGTCAGAAACGGGAATTTTTACGGGAGAAATCTTGACCTGAACATAAACGAACTATGTGAATTTATAGTAAGGACAAAGGCCACAGGGACTCGTAAGCACGCTTCCATCGGGGTGTCCAATCCGGTATTTCCGACCATTACGAATGAAAAGGTTCAGGCCGGTCTCACGGAAGAGGAACTGAATTTCATTCCGTGGATGACGATGGACGGCATAAATGACGCCGGACTCGTATGTAACATCAATGTCGTGAATATGTATGATATTGAGAAGAATATGCACTTTCATACCAACCTCGGCAAGCCTCAGATTATGGTTATGAATCTGGTACGTGCGCTTCTCGACAACTGCGGCAGCGTCGCCGAGGCGAAGGAGTTTATCATGAATCACGACATAACCCCGATTCCTGCAGAAATGGGAGAAATGTGGGACGGACATATTATGATTGCAGATGCAGAAAACACCGTTGCCGTTGAGTTTACAGGAGAAAAAGGTGCTGAGGTCAAGTTTGTTGAAACGAACATTATGACTAACTTTTACAATCATCTTTATGAAGCTGCCGGAGAGTATCCTCAACACGCATGTGGCGTGGAAAGATATGAAATCCTCAAGGCCAATTATGATGGCGGCAACACGATGCAGGGAATGTGGGAGCTTATGAAAAAGGTGCAATACACCCAAGCATACAAGGAATCAACCGAGCCTTTCTGGTGCTCTGAATACTACGACGTCATTCCATCATTCGATGAGCATGCCCGCGAATATTGGACAAAGGAAAAAGTTCTTGAACAGGAAATGCCGGCAATCGAAGTAGAGGCTTATAAGGTGTATGAGAAAACCGGCGAGTACGACCCCGAACTGAATCTGTGGTTCACCGCTCACAACAGCGTCTATGACATCGCTAACAGAATCCTTTGGGTGACTATTCGCGAGAAATACGAAAATCATTACGAATTCAAATTGTAATAAGTTGATATGAAGAGAATGTTTTCAATAATAGCTTTTATAGCCATATCATTATTCGGATTGACATCGTGCTCCGACAACTCAGAAGTGAAATCCGACGGCCCGATTGTGAAATGTTTCAACGGCAGTTTTATCGGTTATGTCGAAGACAACGGCGTCTTGACTTTCAAGGGAATACCTTTTGCGAAAGCTCCCGTTGGAGAACTTCGTTGGAAGGCTCCGCAGCCGGTGGAGACATCTAAAGATGTCTTCGAAGCCAAGGAATACGGACTTCCCGGACTTCAGTCATACGACGAGGGCGAGGTGGCGAGTCACGGTGACGTGAGCGAGGACTGCCTCTATCTGAACGTCTGGACCACCGACCTTCAGATGAAGAAAGACCGTCCGGTCATGGTATGGTTTCACGGCGGCTCCTACGGCTGGGGCGGCACCATCGATCCTCTCTACGAAGGCAAATACCTCGTGGCAGAGTATCCCGATGTGGTATTAGTCACGGTTGAATATAGAGTCAACGCCATGGGGTTCATCGACTTTGTCGATGTCCCCGGCGGCGAGGCGTTCCCCGATGCACCTTATCTCGGCATCCTCGACCAGCAGCAGGCACTGCGTTGGATTCAGCAGAATATCAGTGGCTTCGGTGGTGACCCCAACAACGTGACCATCTTCGGGGAGTCGGCCGGCGGCGGCTCAGTCACATGTCATCTCATAGCCAAAGGCTCGGAAGGCCTCTTCAGACGCGCTATACCTATGTCGGGTGAGATCTGTCTGCAGCACACGCCGGAAAATTATAAGAAAACAGGACAGGCGGTCAAACTGCTCGCCGCGACAGGCTGCACCAACATGGACGAGCTGATGGCGCTCTCGGAAGCCGACCTGCTCAAAGCCTTGAACACGGAGGCCGGCGGAGTGAGCGCTGAAGGCATTGGAGGCTGCGTGGGCGACTTCAACAACTGGCCTATGCGCCGTGACGAGAGAAGCATTATACCTTCCGATGGCTACAAGGCTCTGCTCGAAGGGAAGTCGAAAGACGTTGACGTCATGGTTGGCATTGTGGCCGATGAGATAAGATATTGGGCGCATCTTCAGTTCGACCCGTCGGACGAGGAAAGCCCTCTCGGATTTTATTACGAATGGGCGAAAGCGAAGGTCGATGGCATTAAGAAAGTAGGAGGCCCGGAGACGGCACGCCGCGTTGATGAAAGTATGAACTATATCGACCCCGACAGTGACGAGTGGGATGCAAAACATCCCGGAATATGGAAATACACCGAAATTCTGAACAATTATAATTTCCGACTCGGCAGCATCACCATGGCAGAGAACCACAGCGAGGCCGGCGGCAAGGGAAAAACATATATGTACGTCTTCGGTAAGGGCTATGAAAAAGGTTCCACTCACGGAGAGGATTACATGAAAGCCTGCCACGCATGCGAGCTCACTTACGCATTCAATAACCTCGTTTACGAAGACGGCGCTCCATTCGATCCGGTTCTCACGAAACGTTTCAGCAACATCTTCGTGAACTTTGCACGCACCGGCAACCCGAGCATCGAAGGACTTGACATTCCGGAGTATGACAAGACCGACAGAAGCACCATCATCGTCGGACGCAACGCTGAGATTTATGTCGAGAATAACCCGCTTCCGAAAGAGACGGAACTGCTTCTGCCGACGTATTACGACTTTTTCCTGAAGAAATAATATAACAAACAGCAGTAATAAATAAGATGTTTTAAATAGTGTCCACATTGTTTATGTGGAAATTATTTTATTATATGTTTTTTTGAAAAAATCACTATTTTTGCAAAGCGAAAAAATATTTCCGAAATCGGTTTAATGGTTCTGGACTGATGAGGTGAAGAATTACAGAACCTGCATAAAATCTTTTTATTTAGATGAAGTCAAAACGATTAATTCCAATTGGATTGCTGGTTTTGTTGGCAACGTCGTGTGTTGAAATTCCGGAGGCGGAATTCACGCCATACGAGACAATGACAATCTCAAAGACAGACTGCGAGCTTCCGACAGCGGTCGCCTCAAACCTGAAAGGCACCAAGACAGTTAGTGTCTATCCAAAAATAGACGCGCAGCTGAAAGAAACGATGGTGCATAACGGACAACGTGTGAGCAAGGGTCAGGTGATGTTCAAACTTGACGACCGTGCGCAATACCTGGCGTTGCAGTCGGCGACGGCGGCACGCCTCAACGCCGAAGCCAACCTCTCCACCGCAAAGCTGAACTATGAAAGCAACAAGGAACTTTTCCAGAAAGGGATAGTCAGCGACTACGTCTTGGAATCGGCGGAGAACAACTACAAGAGCGCTCAGGCGGCGGTCGAAGTCGCGAAGGCGGAGGAAGACGTCGCAAGGACGAACCTCTCCTACTGCGACATCACGGCTCCCGTTGACGGAGTGCTCGGCGAGATAGTCCCTTCGCCGGGCGACCTCGTAAGCTCGACAATGTTCAAGCCGATGACGGTCATCTCCGACAACAGCGAGATAATAGCGAATTTCTCCCTTACGGAAAACGATTATCTGGCAATTCAAAACGAATACGACGGTTCGATGAACCTGAGCATGCTGCCACCCGTTGACCTGAAGCTGAAAGACGGCTCGATGTACGAGCATAAGGGCAGGATCACCAGCATTTCGGGTGTCGTTGACAAGCAGACCGGCTCCATAGTGTGCGAGGCGCGTTTCCCCAACCCTGACGGCAAACTGCTGTCAGGACAGAACGGAACGATAGTCATCACATATACGTATGAGGATGTTATCATAATCCCAATGACATCGGTGGTACAGCTGCAAGACAAGAAGCTCGTTTACAAAGTGGGTTCCGACGGCTGCGCCACCGCAACGTTGATAGAAGTCGCTCCGGAAAACACAGGGAAGAATTACATTGTCACCGGCGGCCTGGCGGTGGGCGATGAGATCGTCGCATCAGGCGCAGTGACAGTCCAGGACGGAATGAAAGTGAAATAGTATGAACAAAGAGTATTTTTTCATGAAAAGGAAGGTGATGGCGGTGTCCATCTCCGTCCTGATACTGTTGATAGGCTTCATCTCACTCAACACCTTGCCCATTGAACAATATCCCGACATCGCGCCTCCGACAATCAACATCGAGGCTGACTACACCGGCGCTGACGCCAACTCCGTCATGACCGCCGTCATCATGCCCATAGAAGAGTCCATCAACGGCGTGGAAGGCATGACATACATCACCTCGACGGCTTCGTCAACAGGCAACGCCACGATAGAGGTCTTCTTCGAACAGGGCGTTAACCCCGATATGGCCGCCGTGAACGTCCAAAACCGCGTGGCCAAGGTGCAGAGCACACTGCCGCAGGAGGTGCTTCAGAACGGCATCAAGGTCACGAAGAAACAGAAGAGCATGCTTCAGATCTCGGCCTTGGTGAGCAAGGACGGTCGTTTCGACAACGACTTCATCACCAACTATTTAGACATCAACGTCATCCCGAAGCTGATGCGTATCAACGGCGTCGGCGGCGTTACCAACCTCGGCAACGTCTATTCACTCCGTATCTGGTTCCACCCCGACCAGATGGCCGCCTACGACCTGATGCCCAACGAGGTCATCAGCGTCATCTCCACCCAGAACTTCGTCGCGCCGGCCGGCTCTCTCGGCCAGAAGTCATCGAATATGTATGAATACACGATGGAATACAGCGGGCGACTCAAAGACATCGAGGAGTTCAAGGACATCGTCGTGAAGACCGGCGACAACGGCAAGATATTGAGGCTCAGGGATGTCGCCGATGTGGAGCTTGGAGCTTTGTCATATTCTTTCTCCTCTGACGTTGACGGCAAGCCTGGCATAGTGTTCATCGTTTATCAGGCGGCGGGCGCCAACGCAACACAGGTCAATGCGCAGATAGGCGAGGCATTTGAGGAAATCCAGAAGGAGATGCCGGCCGGACTGGAGTTTACCATACTTCAGACAGCCGATGACTTCCTTTTCGCAGCCATCCACAATGTTGTCGAGACACTTATCATCGCCATCATCCTCGTCATCCTGGTGGTGTTCTTCTTCCTTCAGGATTTCAAGTCAACGCTCATACCTTCAATTTCCATAATAGTATCGACGCTCGGCACTTTCGCCGTCGTGAAATTAGCCGGCTTCTCGCTTAACATCCTGACGCTTTTCGCCTTGGTGCTTTCCATCGGAACTGTCGTCGATGACGCCATCGTGGTGGTCGAGGCTGTCATGGCCAAGTTAGAAGGCGGTGCACAGTCGGCCCGCAAAGCCACCAACGAGGCGATGCACGAGGTCATGGTGCCGGTCATAAGCTGCACGCTCGTGTTCATGGCTGTGTTCATCCCGACGACGTTCATGCCCGGCACTTCCGGCAAGTTCTTCACACAGTTCGGCATAACGATAGCCTCGTCAGTGGGTATCTCCTGCATCTCGGCTCTCACGCTCTGCCCCGCATTATGCGGCATCATGATGCGCCCGAAGGACGACAAGGTCAGAAAAAACATCGGATATTATGTGAAAAAAGCATACGACGCCTCATATTCCGCCTTGAAAAACAAATATATGAAGGCTGTGCAAATCTTTGTGAAGAGACCTGTCATCGCGGTTATCGCGCTTGTATGCGCGGTGGTGCTTATGGTGTGGACGATGAAGACGACACCTACGGGACTTATCCCGCAGGAGGACCAGGGCGTTATCCTCGTTGACATCTCAACGGCTCCGGGCAACACCCTTGAGCAGACCCAGAGAATCATGGAAGACATGAAGAAAGACATAATGAATATTCCGGAGATTGAGACCTGCGCCTCCGTGTCGGGCTTCGGCATGCTTTCGAGCGCCGGAAGCAACTACGGCACCCTGATTATGAGGTTGAAGAACTGGGACGACAGAAAAGGCATAGAGCACAGCATAAACATGGTCATCTATAAGTATTACCTTGCTTCACAGAGAGTCAAGGAAGCCTCCGTCGTTCCTTTCCAGATGCCACAGATTCCGGGCTACGGCACAGGCAACATGATGGAGCTTGTCCTTGAAGACCGTCAGGGCGGTGACATGTCGGTGTTCGCGGCCCATGCCAACCGTTTCCTCGAAGTGCTTCAGGCACGGCCTGAGATTGATGTGGCGATGACCTCTTACAACGAGAACTTCCCGAAATACAAGGTCGATGTAGATGCGGCCCAGTGCATGAAGTCGGGCATAACGCCTCAGGAAGTCATAGAGGTGCTCGGAGCTTATTGCGGCGGCGCATACTGCGGGAAATACAACAAGTACGGCAAGGTGTATAACATCATGGCCAAGGCCTCACCCGAATACACGCTTGACCCTGTCTCACTCAACAACATCTTCGTGCGCACCGGCGACAAGATGGCTCCCGTGTCGCAGTTCGTGACGCTCACCCCTACACTCGGCTCTTCGGTGCAGAAACGCTTCAACCTGTTCAACGCCATCTTCTGCAACATCCAGGGCGCGGCGGGCTATTCCACCGGTCAGGTGCAGAAGGTCATCGCCGAAGTCGCGGCGGAGTCGCTTCCTGTCGGTTACGGCTACGAATATGCGGGCATCTCAAGAGAAGAGGCGAAGACGGCGGGAAGCAACAACACGATTTTTATCTACGCCATCTGCGTGCTGCTGATATACCTCATCCTCGCCAGCCTTTACGAGTCGTGGTTCGTGCCGTTGGCGGTCCTCATGTCAGTGCCTTTCGGCTTGATGGGCGCTTTCTTCTTCACGAAGATAACCGGATTTGAGAATAACGTGTATCTTCAGACCGGCGTCATCATGCTTATAGGACTGTTAGCGAAGACGGCAATCCTCATCACCGAATTCGCCACCGAGCGGCGTGCACAGGGACTGAGCATCATTGACGCGGCGCGGCAGGCCTGCGACGACCGTTTCCGCCCGATCATGATGACAGTCCTCACGATGGTTGTGGGTATGATTCCTCTTATCATCGAGGGCGGCGCGGGAGCCATGGGTAACCGCTCACTCGCCATCGGCGTGACAGGCGGCATGATTGTCGGCACGATAGCCCTGCTTTTCGTGACGCCGGCGTTCTTCATTATTTTCCAGAAATTGCATGAAAAAATAAGCCAAGACAAATGAGTAAAAAGAATATAGTTTTGATGGTTGTCGCCACCTTGATGCTTTCGAGCTGCGGCGTTTACAAGAAGTTCGAGCCTGTCAGCGACACGCGGCAGGAAGCCCGGGTCAATGAAGAGAGACACTTTGGGGATATGCAGTGGAGCGATGTCTTCACCGACCCACAGCTTCAGGCTCTGATAGAGAAAGCTCTCCAGAACAACGTCGATTTGAAAAAGTCACATCTCGCGGTGCAGCAGATGGAGGCCTCGCTCAAGGCTTCCAAGCTCGCGTATCTGCCTTCGGCTGGTTTTAACCCAAGTGCCACTTTCGCGGGTGTCAAGTCAACATCTACGGATGAATACATGATACCGGTGGCTTTGGACTGGCAGATCGACATCTTCGGACGCGCCACCACAGCCAAGAGGAAAGCCAACGCACTCACTGAGGAATACCGCGACCTCGAACAGGCCACGCGAGCGGAGCTGATAGCAGCCGTAGCCAAGGCTTATTACTCCCTGTCGATGATTGACAGCCAGATGAAGATAGTCACCAACACCGTCGCCATCCGCGAACAGGCTCTTGAGACACAGAAGGCATTGATGACGGCAGGACATGTCAACTCGGCGGCTGTAAGCCAGTTCAACGCCGAACTCTGCGCCGCCAGGGTGCAGTTGGTCAATCTTCAGAAACAGTTCAACGAAGTGCGTAACTCATTGGCGATCTTGATAGATGAAAACATCGATGAGATACAATGCGGCTCGATGGATGTCGCATTTCCCGAGATAGGAAATGTAGAGGTGTCGTCGATAAACCTTCTTTCGCGTCCGGATGTGAGAGCTTCGCAGCGTGCTCTTGAGGCTGCTTTCTATGCCGAGAGAGGAACAATCGCCGAATACTGGCCTAACATAGGGATAAGCGCGTCAGCAGGCTTCAACCCCAACGATTTCGTGTGGTCGGTGGTCGGCTCGCTGTTCCAGCCGATCTTCCAGAGAGGCCAGCTCAACGCCAACCGCAAGATTGCCGCAGCCCAGCAGGAACAGGCACGCCTTGACTTCGAGAAGACGCTGCTCACGGCCTCCGTCGATATTGACAACGCCTTGTGCAGCCTCAAGACCGCAAACGACGCGGCGGCCTTGTATGAGGAACAAGAGGCTCATTATCAAGATGCCTTCGATGCCACCAACGAGTTGATGAGACATGGTCAAGGCTCGTATCTTGAGGTGCTTTTCGCACAGCAGGCACTCCTTGAGGCCAGCCTCACCAAAGTCGCCAACGACTATGACGCGATATGCTCCATGATAACACTCTACCTCGCCCTCGGCGGCGGAAAGTGATGATTGGTTTAAAAACAAGAAAGACAGAGGATGCGGTTGTGTCCTCTGTTTTTTTCTAAACCGGTGTCAGAAAACATATAAAATCATGCAAACAGGTCGTCGAGGGTCACGACGGCGTTTATTGCCGAAGAGCATTCGTTTGCCCGTCACTTTTTGGAGATTTTTTCCAAAAAATGACCGATGTAAGGCGTTATCCTGACCTTATCACTTTTTTACGCCATCACATAATACGGAATGAAAATCAGCGAGTTATGTAAAATATTTGGGTGGCGCATTGGCGAAGTCGGGAAATGAATAGTGAGGAAATCTCAAATTTTTCGGGAGATTTCCTCAGTAACAAACTTGTTTTCTTGATCAAAATTTCAGAAAATCTCACAGCATGAAATTATTTCGTACCTTTGCAGCCAAAGTTCCTTTCTTAAGAAAGCATTCCATAAGAAAACACACTTGAAAAGACATGAATAAAAAAGACATTTTGCTACCAGACGACACTTCAAAAATAATGCAAACTTCTGATTTCATTGAAGTTTACAACATCATAATAACTCATCGCCAACGTGCTGCCGCTACGATTGACAACGAAATGCTAATCATGATATGGGAAGTTGGCGGATATGTTTCTTCAAAACTTAAATCATCGGCTTGGGGCGATGGGTTGTGCGTCAACTGGCAGAATACATTCACACTCAGGATCCAACTACTCGCGGCTGGAGTTACCGCACCATTTACAAAATGGTTCAGTTTTACGACACATACAGCACAGAGAGCTTCTTGGATTTGCTCAAATCGACCAAGATGCTCAATTACAACCATGTGCAACAGACATTAGCGACGGAATCTTCTGAATTTGTGCCAATGCAAATGGCACAAATTCCCGATTCAGCATTCATGCCATTTGAAACGGCACAAATTCCAGCAGTTCTTTTTGTTACCGGTTGGACAAACCATCAGTTAATCTTAAACCGATGTAAATCAGATAGCGAGCGTTTGTTCTATATGCTCTATGCTGGTCATGAACGCCTAAAGAACAAGGAACTGGAACGTGCCATCAAGACCAACACCATGATCACTTTGCTTGGCAGCAAGACATTTATGATAGACCTTCTTTTCTATCACCGCCGTTTGCAATGCATGGTAGCCTTTGAATTGAAAACGACAGAGTTTCGTCCTGCATACCAAGGGCAACTTGAGTTTTACCTTGAGGCACTTGACCAAGAGGAACGCCGTTCAAACGAGAATCCTACCATCGGGATCATCTTATGCAAAGAGTCTGACCAAGATGTGATACGCTTCGCCATGAATCGCAGCATGAGTCCGCTGATGGTTATGCAGTACAAAGAGGAACTGAAAGTCGGCGGCGTCATTCAACGGAGTCTGGTGGAATACTGCAAGTATATAAACGAAGAATAATGTTGCCAGAAAAACAAAAATATAACAATTTGATTTTCAACAATTAAAGTCATTTTTATAAAAATGAATAGTGAGGAAATCTCGTTTTTTTTGACAGATTTCCTCACTATTGAAATTTGAAAATCACTTAATTTACTTCACCGCGATGCGCTGCAACGAAACGCCGTTTTCAGTCGTGATGCGCAGGAGATAAATGCCCGATGTGAGATTGCTCAAATCGATGGTCATCATCGTCTCCGATGATTCATTACGGCTTATGATGCGACCCATCATGTCGATTACGGTGATGTCCTGCAAGCCTTCGGCGATGACGTTCACGACATCTTCGGCAGGATTCGGATAAACCTCAACCTTCACATTGCTGTTCTCCATAACGCCGGTGCCTTGGTCAACCTTAACTTCAATCGGGTCACATGCCGAAGTGCAGCCGTCGCTGTAAACTGCTTCCACATAATAGGCATAAGTCTCGTATCGGATGACATCATAATCAACGAACGCAGTCTCTGCAACTAAAGCATCGTTTACCTTGGTGCCATCTTTATAAATATTATAACCTGTCAGTGTGCCTGTCGAACCAGCTTCAGGAGCTTCCCAAGTCAGTTCAGTACTAACCAAGCACGCTGCCCAACCAATGCCTTGTAGATTCTGAACAGGATTGCAGCTCACGGCACTGTCTGGCTCAACAAAAACGGCCAGACCCAATGAGAAAAGGTATTCGTCCCAATTCACCACAAAGTAGGATGGCTTCCAATACCACACAAACTCATACTGGTCGCTGTAGTAATACTGGCCCAAAACGGCACTTTCCTGAGCGCCAAAGAGAGCCATGCCTTCGCCGTTCATCTTTACGCCGATCCAGAATTCACCGTCCGGAATGTTGTAAGGTGTTTCAAGCTCGACGGTCTGCCAGCCTTCGCTCGATGCCGTATAATCTTGGGAATAAACCTCATCGCCGCACGACTCAAAGGAATAATAATTCATGTTTGGGTCATAGACCTGCAAGTCGATGTTTTCGTAAATCTTCACCGTATAGGACATGGTATTGTACTCGTTGTACACTTGACGATAGAATTTCAGACTCGTGATTTTTCCGCTGATGTCCGGATCGATCTGGCGCGGCGCCATGACCATAATCGTGTTTTCCATCATGGCCATATAGGTGAGATCGGTGTTTCCGACCCATCCTTCCCTGTCGGTCGGTTCAGGATTTTCAATTTTGAGCAACTGTTGTGCCGATGCGAAACTGCTGATAATCAAAGCAGCGATGATAAGTAATGTTTTCTTCATAATAAAAATGAAGGTTCTGTTTGTTCCGTTTCTTCGCCTCATCAGCAGAACCTGACATCTGACTCGGCAAAGTTTCCCTTTTCGGGATATTTTTTGGCCGGCTTGCTTCATCATGAAGTCAAACCGGGCGCGAAAGTACAACTTTTTTTGATTTGTGCGGATGTTTTGCCAATATTTTTTGATTATCAGCAGTTTAATTTGCAAAAAATGCCGTTGGTTGATAAGTCATCACATCATCTCAGATCTCTTCGACAATCGCATCAAAAGTCCTTTTATCAGACTTGAAACCCGTCAACTTCTTGATTTTCTGTTTCCTTTTGAAGATGGCACTTTCCGAAACGCAGTAAATCTCACATAAGTTTTATGAGTTTATCGCAAAATTGCAAAGCAAAATGTCACAAAAATAGAAAGTAAAGTATCGCAAAAATAGAAAACAAAATGCCACAAAAACAGAAAACAGAGTTGCGGGTTTGAATTTAATTTGTATCTTTGCGGCGAGATTTTTATAAAAAAGGATTTGCTATGAGTTACTTGAAAAGAACTGCTGATGCCGTGTTGGAATTGTATTTGGAGGCTTTCGGGGCGATATTGATTGAAGGGCCAAAATGGTGTGGCAAGACCACTACAGCCGAGCAGTTGGCCAGAAGTGTGATAAAATTGCAAGACCCAGACATGCGTGATGAGTATCTGGCGACAGCCGAAACCAAGCCGTCGTTACTGCTGAAGGGTGCAAACCCCCGTCTGATTGACGAGTGGCAGGATGCTCCTGTGTTATGGGATGCCGTGAGGACGGCAGTTGACGACAGACGTGATCAGGGGTTGTTTATCTTGACCGGCTCGAACGCTGTGAAAAAAGAACAAACACTTCATTCGGGCAACAGCAGAATAGCGAAGATGGCTATGATACCGATGAGTTTGTGGGAATCGCAGGAGTCGAACGGGAAGATTTCGCTGAAAGAGTTGTTCGACAATCCAAATCTTGACATTGACGGAATAGAATCGGACATGACGATTGAAGACTTGATTTTCAGTGCATGTCGAGGCGGATGGCCCGGCTCGTTGAATGTAAAAACAGACCGTGCCAAATTGTTGGTGGCAAAAAACTATGTAAAAACAGTCTGTTCGGAAGATGTCAGCAGGGTGGATGGCGTGCGGCGTGATGAGTTGCTGGCAAAGATGATATTGCGCTCGTATGCGAGAAATATTTCGACATTGGCAAAGAAATCGTCGCTCATCGCGGATGTGACCGCGTCGGGTGAGGTGTCGTGCACGGCGCCGACGTTTGATGACTATGTCGGCGCACTTAAGAAATTGTTTGTTATTTGTGATGTTGATGCCTGGTGCCCTGCTGTCAGAAGCAAAAGCGCCATCAGAAGCGGAGTGAAGCGTTCGTTTGTTGACCCATCAATAGCAGTGGCAGCATTGAATTTGACGCCAGAGGCGCTGATGGTTCAGCTGAATACTTTTGGATTCATATTTGAACAGATGTGTATTCGTGACCTCAAAGCATATACGCTTGATGCCGATACACATGTGTCGTATTACCATGACAGATATGGTTTGGAGGCCGACTGGGTGTTGCATCTTGGCGATGGCCGTTATGCCTTGATAGAATGCAAGCTCGGAAGCAAAGAGATTGAAGATGGCGCAAAACATCTTGCAGAGCTTAAAGGGCTTATCAGGGAACACAACAAAGCAGAGAATCAAGTGCCATTGCGGGAACCGGATTTAATGCTCGTGCTGACAGGTGGGAAAATGGCATACACAAGACCTGATGGAGTTAAGATAATTCCGATAGGGTGCTTGAAGAACTGATTTTTTACATCTGGACTTTAGAAACTGTTTTGATTTCTTACAATGATAATTATATTGTATGTCATTTCGATGCGATTTG
>JAKSNA010000021.1 GCA_024400295.1 Bacteroidales bacterium
TGACAGGCGTGACAAAGTTCTCGCAGGTGAGCGTTTTCAGCGGCTTCAACCAGCCTGAAGACATCAGCATGAAGAGCGAGTTCGACGCGCTTTGCGGCATCACGAAAGACGAGCTTGTTGAATATTTCGACAGTGAGATAGCGGCGATGGCGGAGAAAAAGAAGTGCTCAAAGGAAGAGATGTACATCCGCCTCAAAAAACAGTACGACGGCTATCACTTCTCGGAAGAGATGCTCGACATCTTTAACCCGTACAGCGTCCTTAATGCATTGAACGACAAAAGTTTAGACGAGTATTGGTTTGCGACAGGCACGCCGACGTACCTTGTGAAGCTGCTCGACCGCAACAAGACGAACATACAGGAGATACTGAACCGGCAGTACGAGAAGAGCTATTTCATGGATTACAAGGCAGACGCTGAAGACCCCTTGTCGATGATTTACCAGAGCGGATACCTGACGATAAAGGGCTATGAGAGTGTCGGCGGCACTTATTTCTACACCTTGGATTTCCCGAATGTGGAGGTGAAAAAGGGCTTCGTTGCGCTGCTGGCCAACGACTATTTCAAGATGACCAACGTCCAGCAGCCCCTCGCCCTGACGATAAACAAGGCACTCATGCAGGGCCGCACGGACGACCTCCGCGACGAGCTGTCTTCATTCTTCGCCTCAATCCCCTACGACGCGAACTACCAGGAACGCGCGTGGTGCTACGAGAGCCACTATCATTACACGTTTTATCTGATATTCAGACTATTATCCTGCTATACGACTTTGACTGAAAAAGAAAACTCAAGAGGTAGAGCCGACATCATCGTTGAGACAAATGACTACGTTTACATCTTTGAATTTAAGTTAGACGGCACTGCTGCTGAAGCCTTGAAGCAGATTGACGACAAAGGCTATGCCGAGCCTTACGCCGCGGATTCGAGGAAACTGTTTAAAATCGGTGTTGGTTTCTCAAGCGAAAAGAAGAATATCGACGAGTGGGAGGTGGTTTAGTTTTTAGTCCTTAGTCCTTAGTTTTTAGTTTTGGTGGTTGGGAGTTGGGAATGGAGTTGGCTGTCGCATTAAAAAACTCCACTCTCAACTCTTCACCCTCCAAACTCTCTTAACCCTCCTCTCTACTCTCTTAACGAAAAAATAACTTCACACTCAACTCTCAACACTTAAAACTCTCTTAACTCTCCTCTCTACTCTCTTAACGAAAAAATAACTCCACTCTCAACTCTTAACACTCCACACTTTATAAACTTTTTACTATTTTTGCAGCCTGAAATTTCAAACAGACAATCGTGATGAAAACAGCCATTTTCGCCGGATCGTTCGACCCCATAACGCGCGGTCACGAGAATATCGTCCTTAAGGCACTCCCGCTTTTTGACGAGATAATCATCTCAATCGGCGTGAATATTAACAAGAAATATGAGTTCTCCCTCGAAGACAGAATCCGCTGGATAAAAAACACCTTCGCAAATTATGATAAAGTCAAAGTGGTTAATTACGAAGGTCTTACAGTTGATTTCTGTAAGAAAATGAACGCAAGATACATCATACGCGGAATAAGAAACACCAACGATTTCGACTATGAAAACCTCATCGCCGAGACCAACAAACAACTTGCGCCGGAGATTGAGACGGTGTTCTTCGTGCCGGACCTTAACATGCGGTGCATCTCCTCGACGCTCGTGCGCGACATCATGAAAAACGGCGGCGAAGTGTCGATGTTCGTGCCGGAAAAAGCGGGGTTTTATGAAAGAGCAGAGTTAAAAGAGTAAAGTTAAAAGAGTAGAGTTAAAAGAGTGGAAATGAGAGTTAAGAGAGTCTTTTGCACCTTGTTGCTGCTGATGCCGCTGATGCTGCCGGCGCAGGGTGTTTCAATAGCCGGCAAGACAAACAAACCCCATGCCTTGGTGCGGCTGCTGACATACGACGACATGTTTTCGTTTGAACAGAAAACCGCCGCCGTGACTCACTCCGACGAAAACGGGAGGTTCGCGCTGAACGCTGACATCAAAGAGATTACGCCTGCACAGATTGCCGTCAACCTCGACCGCGTGGATCTGGTGCTGACACCTTCCGGCAACTATGACATCGAGGTCTTTGTGCCAGAGAAAAAACACGACGCTTCATTTTTTGAACAGGAGAAACCGTCACTGAAAATAAATTCCGCCGAAGACAACGGCCTGATGAGACAACTCATTGCAACTGAGTCATTTATAAATGATTTTGTCTATGAGAATATGAACGCGATATATCGCGGCAGAAAGGCTTATCTCATTGATACACTGCAAAATAGAATCAATAAGACTGTCGCGAAAAACAGGAACGCTTTTGTTGACGGTTTCGTGAAATATAAATTAGCCTCCGTCAGGATGGCGGTCGTCTCGGGCGGGGCGAAGAAAATCATCTCGCAATATTTTGACAACCAGCCTGTTCTGTATTCGCAAAGTGCATATATGGAGCTTTTCAGCGAGGCTTTCGAGGGCTATTTCAAAAGCCGTGAGTTCAACAGTCATGAATTTGCGGAAGCGCTGTTTTCGGGCTACGGAAAATTCTCGGATTATCTGAAAAAGAATGACTTCATGGCGAGGAATCCCCAGCTCGCCGAACTTGTCATCATGAAATATCTTTGCGAAATTTATTTTGAAAACCAAGAACGGAAGACCGTCGCAACGGAATATCTGAATGCGATAGGCAAATCGTCCAAGTATTTGAAAAACAAGCTGGTGGCATCAGATGTCCTGGCAAGACTCCAACGGCTGTCGTACGACACCGAAGCACCTTCGTTCTCGCTCAAAAATGAAGATGGCGAGGTGGTCAGCCTGTCTGATTATCAGGATAAAATGGTGCTTCTGCAGTTCGTTGACAGGGTGTCGGACATGACAAGCCGTCAGTTTGAGGCTCTGAACGTGCTGCAACATCAGTGGGGCGACACAATAGCAGTCGTGACAATTGCGACAAAGGAGTCGTTCGACGATTTCAAGGAGCTGTTCTACGACAAATGGTATGAATGGCAGCTGCTCAACCTCGGCGATGACATGCTGCTTTGGGAGAAATATAGTGTCAGGACAAGTCCTGAATACGTGATAATCAAGAAGAAAGGCCGCATCGGAATGGCACCGGCACCAGCGCCCGACCATTATTTGGACTATCACGTCAGACGGATTTCAAGATACAATTGATTTTCGGAAAAAATCCATTTTATATATAAAAAAAATAAGTATCTTTGCGCAACTTTTGGAAACGGAAGTTGTTTTTTTGTAATCGTTTATTAATACTGAAAAATATGGGTTTTTTATCAAAGATTTTTGGAAACAAATCGACACGCGACAATAAGGCATTGCAGCCGCTGCTTCAGAAAACGCTCGAAGCATACGAGAGAATCAAAGACTTAGACATCGACAGCCTGCGTCATAAGACGGTCGAGTTCAAGGAATATATTCAGAATCACATCGCCGTGGAACAATCGAAGATTGAAGAGCTGAAAGCCAAGGTTGAAGGTAACGTCGATATGGATCTGGAGGACAAGAACCAGATTTACGAACAGGTCGATAAGCTTGAGAAACAGGTTCTTGAGAAGATAGAGGAAGCCTTGAACGAGGTCATGCCTGAGGCTTTTGCGGTGATGAAAGAGACGGCGAAACGCTTCAAGGACAATGAGGTGGTCGAAGCCACGGCCACCGACCTCGACCGCGAGCTTGCCGCGAAATACGAGCATATCAACATCGAAGGCGACCGTGTGTTCTACAACAACAGCTGGATGGCGGGCGGCAACATGGTGAAATGGGACATGGTGCACTATGACGTGCAGATCATCGGCGGCATCGTGCTGCATCAGGGCAAGATCGCCGAGATGGCCACCGGTGAAGGCAAGACCCTCGTCGCCACACTGCCGGTCTATCTCAACGCCCTGGCCGGACGCGGCGTGCATGTCGTCACCGTCAACGACTACCTCGCCAAACGTGACTCCGAATGGATGGGGACGATATACAACTTCCTCGGACTGACAGTCGATTGCATCGACAGGCATCAGCCCAACTCGGCAGAGAGACGCGCGGCATACAACGCCGACATCACCTACGGCACCAACAACGAGTTCGGCTTCGACTACCTGCGTGACAACATGACGGGCAACCCGGAGGAGCTCGTGCAGCGCAAACATCACTACGCCATCGTCGATGAGGTTGACTCCGTGCTGATCGACGACGCACGCACCCCTCTGATCATCAGCGGCCCCACGCCGCGCGGCGATGACCAGGAGTTCAACGAGCTGAAACCCGACGTCGTGAACCTCTATGAAGCACAGAAACGTCTCGTCACCTCATGCCTCGCCGAAGCGAAGAAGATCCTGACAAACCCCGCCGCGACGGAAGAAGAGAAATCGCACGGCGCCGACCAGCTCTTCAGAGCGTATCACGGCCTCCCGAAGAACACAGCCCTCATCAAGTTCCTCTCAGAAGAAGGCATGAAGTCGCTGCTGCTCAAGACAGAAGGCTTCTATATGCAGGAACAGAACAAGAACATGCACATCATCGACGATGAGCTGTATTTCGTCATCGACGAGAAACTCAATACCGTCGTCCTTACCGATAAGGGCACCGAGCAGCTCTCGAAGGCCTATAACGACTCGACATTCTTCGTCATCCCTGATGTCGGCTCGGAGATAGCAGACCTCGAGAAATCAGACATGCCTGCCGACGAGAAGATACTGAAGAAGTCGGAGATCATGCGTAACTTCACCGTGAAGTCGGAGCGTCTGCACACCGTGCAGCAGCTCCTGAAGGCTTACACGCTGTTTGAGAAGGATGTCGATTATGTCGTCATTGACAACAAGGTGAAGATCGTTGACGAGCAGACAGGCCGTATCATGGAAGGCCGCCGCTGGTCGGACGGACTGCATCAGGCTGTCGAGGCTAAGGAGAATGTCGATGTTGAGGCCGCGACACAGACCTACGCCACAATCACCTTGCAGAATTACTTCAGGATGTACCACAAACTGTCGGGTATGACAGGTACCGCCGAGACAGAGGCGGGTGAGTTCTGGGACATCTACAAACTTGACGTCGTTGTCATCCCGACAAACAGACCCATTGCCCGTGATGACCGTGAAGACTTGATTTACAAGACGAAGCGTGAGAAATACAACGCTGTCATCGACCAGATCGACGAACTCGTCAAGGAAGGCCGTCCGGTTCTTGTTGGCACGACATCCGTTGAAATCTCGGAGCTGCTGAGCAGGATGCTGACACGTAAGAACATCCCGCACAACGTGTTGAATGCGAAACTGCATTTCAAGGAGGCTCAGATAGTGAAGGATGCCGGTGTCGCCGGAACAGTCACCATCGCCACCAACATGGCGGGACGTGGTACCGATATCAAGCTGGGACCTGGTGTCAAAGACGCGGGCGGTCTCGCCATCATCGGCACCGAGCGCCACGAGTCGCGTCGTGTTGACCGTCAGCTGAGAGGCCGTGCCGGCCGTCAGGGTGACCCAGGCAGCTCACAGTTCTTCGTGTCGTTAGAAGACGACCTCATGCGTATGTTCGGCTCTGAACGCATCGCCCCGATCATGGACCGCCTCGGTCTTCAGGAAGGTGAGGTCATCCAGCATTCGATGATTACCAAACAGATAGAGAAGGCACAGAAGAAAGTCGAAGAGAACCACTTCGGCGTCCGTAAGCACCTGCTCGAATACGACGACGTCATGAACTCACAGCGTGAGGCCATCTATGAGAAACGCCGCCATGCCCTGTTCGGAGAGAGATTGCAGATCGACATCAACAACATGATGTACGACCTCGGCGAGTCGCTGGTCGAGAGACATATAGAAGACGGTGACTTCGAGTCGTTCAAGATGGATCTGTTCTCAAATCTAGGCATCGAGTCTCCGTTTGACGAAGAGAAGTTCAAGCACGGCAAGCTTGATGACCTCGCAGAGATGGTCTTTGAGAGTGCCGTTGATTCATACAACAAAAAGACGCAGCTTGTGGGCGAGAAGACACTCCCGCTCATCAAACAGATCTATGAGACGCAGCCTGGCTACAAGAACATCCTCATCCCGTTCACCGACGGCAAGAAAGGCATGAACGTGGTGGTGAACATCGAGAAGGCAGTGCAGAACGGCGCGCGCGAGATCTCGCTCTCGCTCGAGAAAGGCATCACCCTCGGAATGATTGACGATGCATGGAAGGAACATCTCCGTGAACTCGACGACCTCAAACAGTCGGTGCAGAACGCCACATACGAACAGAAAGACCCGCTGGTGATCTTCAAGCTCGAGTCGTTCAACCTGTTCAAGGAGATGGTCATGAAGATAAACAGCGAGGTCATCTCGTTCCTGATGAAGTCGGACCTTCCGGTGCAGGATCCGAGCAAGGTGCGTGAGCATCACGCTAAGCCTGTTGACAGAAGCAAGCTCAGGGAGCAGCGCAATGACCTCCTCTCACAGGCGCACAGCAACACGCAGGAGAACCAGGTCACGCAGCCGATACGCGTGGAGAAGAAAGTCGGAAGAAACGACCCGTGTCCGTGCGGCAGCGGCAAGAAATACAAGAACTGCCACGGACGCGAGGAGTGATTTTGGTTAAAAGTTAAAAGAGTAAAGTTAAAAGAGTGATAAAAGGAGATAATTGGTTATGGGAAAATTGAGGTTGGCAATTGTCATTCTTGCCGGCATGTTTCTGTGTCAGGGCGCGGCGGCGCAAGAGGTTTACGAAGTGGCAAGGAATGCCGGTGATACCGTGTTGCACCGTCCGAAGGTGGGAGTGGTGATGAGTGGTGGTGGCGCGAAAGGCTTTGCCCACATCAGGGCGTTGAAGGCCATAGAAGAGGCCGGCATCCCGATTGACTACATCGCGGGAACCAGCATGGGGTCCATCATCGGCGGACTCTACGCCGTCGGCTATGACCCAGATATGATGGAGGAACTCACGACGCATCAGGACTGGGGGCTGATTATCATGGACAAGGTGCCGCGTAGGTATATGTCGCTCGACAACCGCTTCAACAAACGCAACTATTGGCTGAAGCTCCCGATTGTGGACGGCAAAATCCATCTCAAGAGCTCGGTCGTTGACGGCGTTTACGTGAACATGCTGCTCACCCGGCTGACGCTCCCTGCTTACAAACACCGTGACTTCAACAACCTGTCGGTCCCGTTTTTCTGTGTCGCGACCGACATGACGACTGCCGACCCCGTCATCTGGGAGAGTGGCTCCATTGCCCGAGCAATACGCTCAAGCATGTCGATACCGTTCCTCTTCGCACCAGTGGAACACGGCGACCGGCTGCTGTGTGACGGCGGACTGCTCAACAACTTCCCGGTCAGGCTGATGCGCGAGAAAGGCGCTGACATAGTCATCGGCATCGACCTTGAGATGGACTATATCGAGAAGGAGAAACTCAACAACTCACTCAAGATCCTCGAACGACTCATCGCTGTCGTGTCACAGCATGAAAGCAACAAGGCCCGTGAGGAATGTGACATTCTTATAAGACCAGACATCGGCAATGCGAACATGCTGTCGTTCAACGATTTCAGCCCAATCTTGAAATGCGGGGAAGAGGCCGGCAAGGTTCATGAGATGGAGCTCAAGGCACTGGCCGACTCGCTACAGGCCATCGAACCGTTCGAGATAAAACGGCCGCACGTCAAGCCACTCGACTCGGTCTTCATCGCAAGCGTGGAAGTCGAAGGCGTCGGACCGAAAGACACCGAAAACATCAAATCAACGTTCGACGATGATCTTCCGAAAATGTTCCCTGTCGATGAGATAGAGGAACTGATAGTAAGAAACTATTCCACCGGCTATTATTCGGATATGTGGTACGAGGTGAAGCCGTCCGCCGAGGGCAATATCCTCGTGGTGCATTGCAAGACAAACAGCTACCAGACCATCGGCGTGACCGCACATTATGACAACAACTACAGGATGCAGATGCTTGTCAATTATTCGATGATGTACGTCTCCAAGAAATTCAAGAGGAGAACACTTAACATCGACGCATGTATAGCCGAACACCCGTACCTGAGGGCTAATTACAAGCTGCACCCTAACAACACCATCCGTTTCGGGACAGAGCTGACGGCGATGCTTCTGAAAGTTGACAAACACGGCATCGACAAGTCAGTCAATAATATGTGGTCAACACAGGACAACAAGCTTGACTTGTTCATGCAGGTGGTGCCAGACAGAAACCAGCAGTTCAGCATCGGGCTGGTCGGTGCGTATTCCCAGATAAAATCGAGGATGTCGCTTGAGAACACCGTTGACCCTGACATCGTTGATTTGAGTCAGTATTCCGCCAAACAGATATACAGGTACGATTTTTACCCGCACGCATACGCCCGTTATTTCTTCAACAATGAGGACGATGCCGACTTTGCGAGGAGGGGGTGGAACATCGACTTACAGGCCAAGTATATATTATATAAGGTAGGGACGGATTACAAGTACCCGTATTTCGCGATCAAGGCTGACGTGAACAAGGCTTTCCCTATTGGCAGGAAGCAGTCGATCAGACTCGGTGCAGTCGGGGCGATGCCTCTTCTCGTGGAGAACCTGCCGTGGTATTACGGCATTGCCGTCGGCGGACAGTCGAAGATGAGGTACATGGATAATTTAATACCTTTCACCGGACTCCCGTTCGTCAGCGACATATATGACTATATAGGTTTCGTCAAGGCATCATGGTATTGGAACATCTACAAGGGGTTATACACGCAGGTCAACTGTGACTTCGGTTCGATGACCGACAGACTGAACCGATGGTTCAAGGACGGCTCTTATATCTTGGGTGCAGGTCTGGCTGTCGGCTACAAGACACCGGTAGGGCCAGTTGAGATACAGATATCAAAGAGCAACGTGGTGAAAAATCCTATAATGTACATTAACATTGGATTCTGGTTTTAAATTATGAGAGTAAGCGGTCGTGTTAATATAATGTGTGCTGTCGTCCTGATTTTTGCAGGAATGCTGACGGTAAAGGCAGAGTCTCATGGCAGCGAACCCGCCGGAGATACCATTATGATAAACCCCTCCCGTCGTCCTCGTGTCGGTGTGGTACTGTGTGGCGGGGGTGCCAAGGGCTTCGCGCATATCAGGATCCTGAAAAAGATAGAAGAAGCTGGAATCCCGATCGACTATATCGCCGGCACAAGCATAGGCTCCATCATCGGCGGCTTGTACGCCGTGGGATATGACCCTGACATGATGGAGAAACTCGTCAGGGAACAGGATTGGAACACAATTATCTATGATGAGATACCCGACAGGCTGAAGCCTATAGAACAGAAGATGGAGACTTCGAATTATATAACCACCATGCCGATCAAGAAAGGCAAGGTCAAGGTGGGGGAGTCGTTCGTTGACGGCGTGTGCGTGAACCTGCTGTTGAGCCGCTTGATGCTTCCGGCAAAGGGTATCAGAGACTATTCCAAACTGCCGGTGCCGTTCTTCTGCATCGCCACTGACGTTGAAAACGCCTGCGAGTATGAGATTACAAGCGGAAACCTGTCACGCTCAATAAGGGCGAGCATGGCGATACCGTTCTTCTTCAAGCCGGTAAGATACGACGGACGCATGCTCGTCGATGGCGGCATGGTGAATAATTTCCCCGTCAGAAACATGGAGGAGAAAGGCTTGGACATAATCATCGGCATCGACCTTGAGGATTACAATGTCACCGCCGAAAACATCGACAATTCGCTGAGTATGTTCACAAACATGATGAATCTCTCTTCGCTCGAACAGACAGAATACGGGAGAAGCCATTGTGATGTGTATATCCGTCCGAATATGCATGGACGCAACATGATGTCATTTAATGACTTCGACTCGATACTCATCTATGGTGAACAGGCTGCCGAGCTGATGTTCCCGAAGTTGAAACGGCTCGGAGACTCAATCAATGCCATTGGAGGCCCCACGCTCAAGAGACCCCACACGCAGCCTGTCGATTCTTTGTATATCAGTGACATTAAGGTTGAAGGCTTGAAAGACAACAATGACCCTTATATCAGGAGAGAGTTCGGCAAGGTCTTTCCACGGGTCATGAGTGTTGATGAAATCGAAGAAGTCATACTTCACCTCAAGGCATCGGGCTTTTACACCGACTTGTGGTATGAAACCGATGATGACCCGGACGGCGGAGTGCTGTTGACGCTGCATTGCGCCGAGACGAGCAACCAGTCGTTTTCTTTTGACATCCATTATGATAATGATTACGGAATCGGCGCTTTGGTGAACTATTCGCTGTCAGGTCGTGGAAACAGATTCAAACGAGGCTCGGTGAACGTTGACGTGAACATCGCTGAAAGTCCGTATATCAGAGCGAGGATTAACAAACGCGACGGGAGAACATTCCGCTACGGGACCGAACTCTATGCCGGATACTTGAAGATCAATCAGTATGACAAGTCAAAAGTGAGCAGCTCGTACGGCATCCAAAATGACAAGTTGGACATCTTCGCGCAGCTGACCACATCGTACGTGCAGTCGTTTAAATTCGGCGCTGCCGGAGAACTTTTCCACATAACTGACAGGGTAGGGGATGTCGGACTGGATAATGGTTATGAGTTCTATCCGTATATTTACGTGAATTATTATCTTAATACGGAAGACCTTACAACTTTCGTGAGGAAAGGCTGGATGGCCGACGTCACGGCGAAGTGTATCTTTTATGAAGGCGTTTTCAGTACGGCCAGAAGCCTGCCTGCATGGTCGCTCCAGGCAGATTTCATCAAGACAATAGCATTGTCGGAGAGACATTCACTGAAAATCGGCGCCGCGGTGGACACGAAGATAGGAAATACAAAATTGCCGCTGCCATATAAGTTCTATATCGGCGGACAGTCGAAAATGAGGTATTTAGATAACATCGTGGCCTTTGACGGCTTTAATTTCATAGAGGGTGTAACAGACCACATCTCGTTTGGCAAACTGGCGTGGCAGTGGAATTTCTATAAGGGATTGTACAGCATTGTGAGCTGTAACGCAGGTTTTATGAATGACGACTATGACAAATGGTTCAACCGCGACAGCTTTATCATTGGCGCCGGCCTGACCATCGGACTGAAGACCTTCGCCGGCCCGATAGAGGTCAGCCTGATGGGGTCAAACACAAATAAGGATCCGGTCGGCTTTATCAATGTCGGCTATTGGTTTTGATTAAAATTTTTTCAGATATGAAGTATAAAAGAGTATTACTTAAACTTAGTGGTGAGGCTTTGATGGGTGAGCAGCAATATGGCATTGACCCTCAGAGACTTGATGATTACACAGAAGAGATAGCATCGGCCGTGAGAGCCGGCGCGCAGATTGGCATCGTTATCGGTGGCGGCAACATCTTCCGCGGCCTGCAGGGGGCGTCGAAGGGCTTTGACAGAGTGTATGGCGATGAAATGGGAATGCTTGCAACTGTCATCAACAGCCTTGCGCTACAGTCGTCGCTGAGTCAGAAAGGCATCAAGACGGTGCTGCTTTCGGGCATAGGCATCGACAAGATCGCAGAGCTGATGAGCGGCCCCAAAGCCATCGGCTATCTTGAGCAAGGCTATGTCGTCATCATCGGCGGCGGCACAGGCAACCCTTATTTCACAACCGACACCGGCTCGACGTTGAGAGCCATCGAGATCAAGGCTGACATCATCCTCAAGGGCACACGCGTCGATGGGATATACACCGCCGACCCGGAGAAAGACCCGAAGGCGAAGAAATTCGAAAGAATCACATACACGGAAGCTTACGAGAAAAACCTCAAGATCATGGACCTCACGGCCTTCACGATGTGCAAGGAAAACAACATGCCGATGCTCGTGTTCAACATGAACGAAAAAGGTAACCTCACAAAAGTCCTCAAAGGCGAAAACATTGGAACACTCGTTACAAATGATATTAAGTAAAAACTGACAATCAAGTAATTATGACAGAAGAATCACAATTTATCTTAGACGAAGCAAATGAGACGATGGAAAACACCATCAAACATTTGGAGTCGGAATTTCAGAAAATCAGAGCCGGAAAGGCAAGCCCGATGATGCTTCAGGGTGTCAAGGTCGAATGCTACGGCGTGCAGATGCCTATCGAGCAGGTCGCGAACATCGGGACACCAGATCCGCGACAGATCATAGTCATGCCGTTCGACAAAAGCTCCATCGGCGCGATAGACAAGGCCATACAGGCTGCCAACCTCGGCTTCAACCCTAAAAACGAAGGCGAGTTCCTCAGAATATTGGTCCCGCCATTGACAGAGGAACGCCGTAAAGACTTGGCCAAACGCGCCAAGACAGCAGCCGAAGAAGCTAAAGTCGGCGTCAGAAACATCAGACGCAACGCCAACGATGACGCCAAGAAACTTGAAAAGGACGGTGTCTCTGAAGACGAAGTGAAACAGCTTCAAGAAGAGATCCAGAAACTTACCGACAAGTTCACAAAGAAGGTCGATGACCTTTACGAACTGAAACAGAAAGACATCCTCACCGTTTAGATTTGAGAGTGGAGTTTTGAGAGTTAAGAGTTGTGTTTTTTAACTTCACTCTCAACTCTCAACACTTCACACTCTTAGAAAATGTTTTCCAAGGCCATGCTGAAAAGCTTGTCCAAGCTTATTCCCATGACGGCTGCCTGTTTCGGCATGATGGAGGCTTCCGACATGCCCGGGACGATGTTCACTTCGATGAATGTGAGCTGTTCGGGTGTCAGGATGTAGTCGAAACGTGCAAACCCTTTGCACTCGAACTTGTCGTAAAGCATTGCTGATGTGGCTTTTACCTCTATCTCGCTTGCCTCGTCCAAGTCGGCTGGACAAATCTCATCTGATTTACCATCGGTGTATTTCGCCTCGTAGTCGAAGAACTCGTTTTTGGGTACCACTTCGGTGACGGGAAGCACCATGGTCTTGCCTTTCACCGACATCACAGTGCAAGCGAGCTCACGGCCTTTGACGAACTTCTCGCACATGACCTGGTCGCCGGCCGAGAATGCCTTCTCTACGGCAATGTCGAACTCTTCCTCGTTATGAACCTTGGTGACACCGACTGAAGAGCCGTTGCGTGTCGGCTTGATGAACAATGGCAGACCCAAAGCTTTGATGATCTTCGCCTTGTCGTATCTGTCGCCTCTGTTGATGATGATAGAAGGAGAGATGTTGGCACCTGCCGCCGCCGCGATGGTCTTGCAGAACTCCTTGTGGAAGGTCAATGCCGATGTCGTGAAATTCGATGATGTATAAGGCAGTCCGAGCATCTCAAAGTAACCGAGAAGCTGTCCGTCTTCGCCCGGCACACCGTGAATGGCGTTGAAAACACCGTCAAATAAAATCTTCCTGCCGTTGAGCGTCACGGAGAAGTCATTCTTGTCGATATTCGTACGCACGCCGTCATCTGAAAGATGATACCAGCTATCTTTTTGAATCACAACGACATACGAATCATATTCTTCAGGATTAAGATGCGCCTTGACAACTTTCGCGCTCTTGACGGAAATCTCGTATTCCCCGGAATAACCGCCACAAACAATCGCTATTTTTTTCATTCCAAAATAAACTTAAATTCAATAAAATTCATTATTTTTGTGGCTTCAAAATTACGAAAAACGTTTTTAACACAAACGAAAAAAAATAAAAAAAATGAAGGCTCCGAAATTTTTCAGAGATAAATGGTTTTATATTAGTCTTGTGATTATTATCTTGTTGGTAATCATTGCTTTTGAAGTGGTTTTCGACCGTCTTGACAGATTTACGCGTCATGGTGATGAAATGATTGTCCCCGACCTCATCGGAATGAATTATGAGGAGGTGCAGGAGATGTACAAGGATGTTTTTCATTTCCAGCTTGTTGACAGTATATATGTCAGGGATTTTCCGGAAGGTGCCGTGTATCAGCAGAACCCGAAAAAAGGCCTGAAAATGAAGAAGGGCCGTAACATGTATATCGTCATGACCACCATCTCGCCGGAGATAGTGAAAATGCCTAACCTGAAGAATCTCTCGCTCCGGCAGGCAATGGTGAAACTCAATTCTGCCGGGTTGAACGTTGACAATCTTGTTTTCGTCGATTATTTCGCAAGGAACGCAGTCATAGGCCAACTCATTGATGGCAAAGAGGTCGCGCCAAATGACGATGTGGTGAAAGGCAGGTCGGTGACACTCAAGGTTGGCCTCGGCAATGGTGACCAAACGACGCATCTGCCCGACTTGGTCGGGACACCTTACCGCGAAGTGAAAAATCTCGTCAATGGCGCATCGCTAAATCTCGGCACTGAAATTTTCATTGACACAGACGATCACGACAGTCTTTACGTTAGCAAAATGGAACCTGCATACGATGCCAAATCGATGGCGCCGCTTGGCTCTGACGTGAATGTCTGGTATAAGTCAATAAGCAAGTTTGATTTCAGATGGTACACGTATGAGAAATTCCGCCGCGACTCGATTGTGGAGAGACTCAGGAGGATAAAGGCAGATACCGAAGACATAAACTACGTGATCGACAGTTTCAATTACATACTGTCACACCGCACATTCTCGTATGATTCGGTGCTGCACATTCGGGATATGGAGATGATATATGAACGTCCCGACTCGATTGTGTTTTTTGATGAAGAGGATTTGTATTTCAATGATACTGTGAACGATAATAATTATTTTTATGATGAATAGGAAACTTTATATATTTGCGGCCATGTTGTTCATGGGACTGTGTGGCCATGCGCAGGAATATCTCGTCGGGTTCGGCGATGGTGTCGGCACGAGAGACGGACAGCAAAGGATCGTGTATAATGACAACGTGGCGACACTGCCTTTCTTCGATGACTTCACGGAGAGCGGCAACAGTCCGTCGCAACAGAGATGGCAGGGCTATTGCGTCTTCACTAACTCAGGTTTTCCGTATCTCCCTGTCAACTACCGCGCCGCGACGCTTGACCTCGTCGATGAGAAAGGCGCGGTGTATAACAACGGAAGCAGTAGCCCGTTCATCGCCGATTCGCTGATGTCGGTCGCTATACGCCTCGACAGCCTGGACGGACGGATGCTTTCACCCGCCGACTCGCTTTATCTCAGCTTCTGCTATCAGGCAGGCGGCTTCGGCGACGCCCCCGACAAAAACGACTCACTCGTGCTTTGCTTCGGCTATGGCTACGAAGAACTCGTCGTTGACCCCGAAACAGGATTCGAGGTGACTTATGAGAGAACGGCATGGAGACATATCTGGAGCACGGCCGGAATGGACTTCGACAGCACTTTCACGAAAGTGATGATACCCGTCACCGACACGTGTTTCTTCAAAGAGAGATTCTATATACTTTTCTATAATTACGGAACACTGCCTACGACAATGTACCCGAACGAAAGAAGCAACATGGATATGTGGAACATCGATTTCGTGTATCTGAATGCCGGCAGGACCTCAAACCCTTCCATTAAGGAAGATTCGTATCCGAAAGTGAGCCTGACGGGGCAAAAACCTCTGTTGCTGAACAGATACAGCTCGATGCCTTACAGGCAATATGTTGAGACAAGTCCCGAGGTCTCAATGGGTTACAAGATTCCTGTGTTTGCGACGAATCTTGACTCCATGAACCATCAGGTCCGTTACTATTGCGATGTCGAAAACAATTCAAACGGCACGGTATATCATGTCAATGACACCGCTTTCTTGCTTAACCAATATCTGACCGATGGGGTCGTGGCGCACGATGTCCTGCTGAAGAATTTCCGTTTCCCTGATAATATCCAAAGCGATTCGGCTTCGTTCACAATCCGTCAGTATATCAATGTCGTTGACCAGTACGGCGCGACTGTCGCAGGCGACTCGATAATCAGCACACAGGGCTTTTACAACTATTACGCCTACGATGATGGCATACCTGAAAAAGGCTACGGGCTTACGCCTGATGACACATACATGGCAACGCAGTTCAATGTGGCGGTGCCCGACAAACTCTACGGCGTGCAGCTTCTGTTCAACAGGACTTACAACGACGCGAATTTCAATTTCTTCGACATCTATGTCTGGGGAAATAATGACGGCAAGCCTGGGAATGTGATCTATGTGCTTGAAAATCAAAGGCCGGAATGGTCGGATAATATGTATGAGTTCACTTATTACGAGTTTGAAAAACCAGTGAATGTCAGCGGGACGTTCTATGTCGGAATCCGGCAGCAGGAGAAAAAATCGATAAACATCGGCTTCGACACTTCAAGAGATTGCAGTGCGCATAATTTCTTCAAGGTAAGTTCAAATTGGGAGCCGAGCCAGTTTAAAGGCTCACTGATGATTCGTCCTGTCGCCGGCTCGAACTATTACATCGGAGTTGATGAGAATCAAGATGTTGTGACAGATTTACAACTTTCGCCTAATCCGGTTTCGAGCGTCCTTCACCTTGACGGGATAAGCGCGGAGAAGTGCAGTGCAATCATCGTCTATGACCTGACGGGCAGGACTGTGATGAACGTGCCATATTGCAATGAATTGAATGTGAGTGATTTGGATGATGGTGTCTATATCATTCGCGTGATGACTCATGACGGGGCTTCCATGTCTTCAAAGTTTGTCGTTTCAAAATAAAAATTATGTCAGAGGATTTTATCGGGGTGATTGGCGACAACAACGAGGAAAGCACAGAGCTTTTCGAGCATTTCAGGATTGTGGCTGACAAAGGTCAGGCGTTGACCCGTGTGGATAAGTTCTTGCAGAACCGACTTGAAAACGTATCAAGAAACCGTGTCCAGAATGCCGCGAAAGCGGGAAGCATCTTGGTGAATGACAAGCCTGTCAAATCGAATTACAAGGTGAAACCCTTTGATGTGGTGACTGTTGTGTTGGCATATCCGCCGCGCGAAATAGTCATCAATCCGGAGAACATCCCGCTTGATGTCGTATATGAAGATGATGACGTGATAGTTGTGAATAAGCAGGCAGGGCTTGTTGTACATCCCGGCCACGGGAATTTTGACGGCACCTTGCTCAATGCGCTTGCATATCATTTCAAGGAAAACGGCTCGAAAGTGGATAACGGCTTCGGCTATCTTGTGCATCGCATCGACAAAGACACGACGGGCCTGATGGTTGTGGCGAAGAATGAGACCGCGCAGACTGTCCTCGCAGCGCAGTTTTTCGAGCATTCGATAACACGCCGTTATCAGGCGCTTGTGTGGGGCGACTTCGCTGAAAATGAAGGAGTTGTGGAGGGAAATATCGGGCGGTCGATGCGCGACAGAATCGCAATGGCGGTCTATCCCGACGGCTCACAGGGCAAGACGGCAGTGACTCATTATAAGGTCGTAGAACGTTTCAACTACGTCACCCTGGTGGAATGCCGCCTCGAGACAGGACGCACGCACCAAATCAGAGTTCACATGCAATATATCGGACATCCGCTGTTCAACGACAGTCTGTATGGCGGCGACACGATCCTTAAAGGCACGACGTTCTCGAAATACCGTCAGTTCATCGACAACTGCTTTGATGAGATCCCGCGACACAGCCTCCACGCCAAAGTGCTTGGTTTTGTGCATCCTACGACAGGGAAAGAGCTATATTTCGATTCGGAAATGCCAAAAGACATGACCTCGGTCATAGAACGTTGGCGTAATTATATTAATGTTAACAAATAACAACGCCTAAATATGATAGTGATTACAGGTGCGGCAGGTTTCATAGCGAGCGTCGTCGCTGGCTGCCTGAACGAACAAGGCAGGGAAGACCTCGTCCTTGTTGATGATTTCTCAAAGAAACAAAAAGAAAACAACTATAAAAACAAAGCGTATAAGCTTCTTCTCGACAGGAAGATCCTTCACGGATGGTTGGAGAACAACCATAATGACGTTGATTTTGTCATTCATCTTGGCGCGAGGACCGATACCACCGAGTTCGACTGGAATGTCTTTGTCGATCTGAATGTTGACTATACTGAACGTTTGTGGGCGTTGTGCGCCAAATATGGGATTCCGATCGTATATGCCTCATCAGCGGCCACATACGGCGCCGGAGAACTTGGCTATGCCGATAGCCATGAGGTGGTGGGGAGGCTTCAGCCGCTCAATCCATACGGACGTTCAAAGAATGAAATCGACAAATGGGTGCTTTCGCAGGAGAAGTGCCCTCCGTTCTGGGCCGGCTTGAAGTTCTTCAACGTCTATGGCCCGAATGAATACCACAAGGGCAGGATGGCTTCAGTGATTCTTCATTCGTTCCACCAGATCAAGGAATGCGGCGAGGTGAGCCTGTTCCGCTCACACCGTCCTGACTATGTTGACGGACAGCAGCTCAGGGACTTTATCTATGTCAAGGATATCGCTTCAGTGATTCTTTTCCTGCTTGAGAAACGTCCTGAAAGCGGACTCTACAACCTCGGCACCGGCAAGGCGCGTTCGTTCTATGACCTTGCGGCCAACACGTTCAGGGCAATGAATATGGAACCTAATATCAGGTTCATCGACATGCCCCTTGACATCCGCGATAAGTATCAGTACTTCACGGAAGCGAAGATGGACAAGTTGCGTGCGGCAGGCTACGACAAACCGTTCACCTCACTTGAATACGGTGTCTTCGACTATGTGAAAAATTATCTCGTTCCAGAAAGATATTTCTAAAGTTGCTTCTGTCTGTCGGCGAGTTGCTTGTCGAGGTCGAGGAGGAACTCTCTTGCGTGCGTCAGGGTGCGCATCATCGTGGCGTTCTCTTCGAGTTTGTCGAACTTTGTCTTCATGGCTTCTTTCGCGCCTTGAAGCGTATAGCCTTTCACTTTCACCAATTGGTAGATGATCTGAAGATAGCGGATGTCGCGTTCGGTGTATTTGCGGCTTCCGGCGGCGTTCTTGCGCGGACGCAGCACCTCAAACTCACTCTCCCAGAAACGGATGGTCGATGCGTTCAGGTTGAACATCTCGGCAACCTCGCTGATTTTGTAGTATAATTTCTTTACTTCCATATTAATCCATTGTTTGTGAAGGTTCTTGCGATAATTCAAGAATCATGTCGTACTCCTGCGGGGTTAAGTCGTTGAAGAAGAAGTTGATGGGATTGACAGCCTTGCCGTTTTTCAGCACCTCGTAATGCAGGTGCGGAGCTGTTGACTTGCCGGTGTTGCCGACGGTCGCAATCTGTTCTCCCCTTTTGACTTTCTGTCCGACTTTCACGAGCGACTTCTCGATATGTGCATATCTCGTCTTATAACCATATCCGTGGTCGATGATGATGTTGTTGCCGTAGCCGGTCTTCGCTTTCTCTACTTTGACAACCTTGCCGTCGCCAGAGCTGAAGATCCCAGTCCCGAGCGGCGCGCTGAAGTCTATGCCGCTGTGGAACTTGTGAACCTTGTAAAACGGGTCGGTCCTGTTGCCGAAATGCGACGAGATGCGGTGAATGTCAACGTTCCTCACCGGCATGATGGCCGGAATGCAGCCGAGCATCTCGGTCTTGTTCTTCGCAAACTCAAAAACCTCATCAAGTGATTTCGACTGCACGTACAACTGACTTTCGATGGTGTCAATCTTTTTTGTAACCGACTTGACAATCATGGAGTTGTCGTATCCGTCGAGGAACTCGTAACGCTTGGTGTCTCCATAGACGTTTTTTCTTATTGAAGAAGGTATCGGCTCTGCCTCAAAGATGATACGGTAAATGTTGTCATCACGGTCTTGAATCTCACTCAACAGAGCGTCGATGTTCTCAAGTTCATCGCTCATAATCTCGTATTGAAGCTGCAAAAACTCAATCTCACGCGCCTGCGCATGCTCCTTCGGGGAGCCGACGTACTTGTTTATGAAATGTATAGCACATCCGCCAAGCATGGCAGCAGTCAGCAAATAAAGTGTAACCCTTGCTAAACGCTGCTTCCAAGAAATCCTATATTCTTCATAATCAAGTGTTTGATCATTATATATGTATTTCTTTCTTGCCATGCTTTTCAAAACAAAAAAATAAAACGAATTATTTGTTTTTTAGTGCGGCAAAGATAATATTTTTTGGTAAATTTGCACACTTTTTTTGACAAAAATTAAATAAGGCGTAATAAATGAAAGCAAACGAAATCCGTAAGAGTTTTCTTGACTTTTTCCAGTCGAAGCAGCATCTCGTGGTGCCTTCGGCTCCGATAGTTGTGAAGAATGACCCGACATTGATGTTCACCAATGCCGGAATGAATCAGTTCAAGGATGTTTTTTTGGGTAACAACCCACGCAAGGCACCGCGTGTGACCGACATTCAGAAATGTCTCCGCGTTTCGGGCAAACATAATGATCTTGAAGAAGTCGGACGCGACACATACCATCACACTATGTTCGAGATGATGGGCAACTGGTCGTTCGGCGATTATTTCAAGGAAGAAGCCATCGCCTGGGGCTGGGAGTTCCTCACCGAGGTGATGAAGGTCGACAGGGACAGACTTTATGTGACTGTTTTCGGCGGCGATAATAAAGACGGGATGGCTCCTGATAACGAGGCATATAACTTCTGGCTCAAGCATGTCGATGCCTCTCGTATCATCTACGGGAGCAAAAAAGACAACTTCTGGGAGATGGGCGAGACAGGCCCGTGCGGCCCCTGTTCCGAAATACACATCGACATCCGCGATGACGAAGACCGCAGGAAAATCAACGGGCGTGACCTCGTCAACAAAGACGACCCGCAGGTCATCGAGATATGGAACCTCGTGTTCATGCAGTACAACCGGCTTGCCAACGGCTCGCTGGTGAACCTCCCGGCCTGCCACGTCGATACCGGCATGGGCTTCGAACGTCTGGTGCGTGTGATGCAGGGCAAGAAGTCGAACTACGACACTGATGTCTTCACCCCTATAATCAACAAGATATCAAGACTTTCCGGCGTTGAGTACGGCAAGGACGAGAAATGCGACATCGCGATGCGCGTCATCGCCGACCACCTGCGTGCTGTGACTTTCGCCGTCACCGACGGACAGCTGCCGTCGAACAACGGCGCCGGCTATGTGATCCGCCGAATTCTGCGCCGCGCGGTGCGTTATGGTTACACCTTCCTGAAATTCACGGAACCGTTCGTGTATAACCTCCTTCCTGTCCTCATCAACGAGATGGGCGAGCAATACCCCGAACTCAAGGCGCAGCAGACGCTCGTCTCAAAGGTCATTTACGAGGAAGAGGCTTCGTTCCTGCGCACTCTGTCGTCGGGAATCAAACGTTTCGAGAATTATGTCGAACAGAAAAAAGACTCAAAGGTCATCGATGGCGCATTCGCCTTCGAGCTTTTCGACACATACGGGTTCCCCGTCGATCTGACAAACCTCATGGCGGAAGAGAAAGGCCTTGAGGTCGATATGGATGGCTTCAATGCTAACCTCGATGAACAGAAGAACCGCTCGCGTAAGGCCGCCGAGAAGATGTCGGGCGACTGGGTCGAGCTTGTGCATGAAGACAAGCCCACGAGCTTTGTCGGATACAACGAACTCGAGTGCTGCTCTAAGATATTGAAATTCAGAGAGGTCGTCGCCAAAGGCAAGAAACATTATGAAATCGTTCTCGACAAGACTCCGTTCTATGCGGAGATGGGCGGACAGGTCGGTGACAAGGGCGTTCTCATTTCTGAAAATGAGACGCTTAATGTTGTCAATACGGTGAAGGAGAATGACTTGAGCATTCATATCACAGATACGCTCCCGCAAAATCCTGAAGCAGTTTTCACCGCAAAGGTCGATGTCGAAAGACGTCACAGAATCGAGGCAAATCACACTGCGACACATCTGATGCACGCGGCGTTGAGACAAGTGCTTGGCACTCACGTCGAACAGAAAGGCTCGATGGTTGATGATGAGCGGCTTCGTTTCGACTTCAGCCATTTCGCGAAGATGAGCGATGAGGAGATTCATAAAGTCGAGACGATTGTCAATCAGAAGATTAGGGAGGACTTGATGAATGACACCGCCGTTGATGTGCCTGTTGACGAGGCCCGCAAGATGGGCGCCATGGCATTGTTCGGTGAGAAATATGGCGAAAAAGTGCGTGTCGTGACTTTCGGGGCTGACTATTCGCGTGAACTCTGCGGCGGAACACACATCGCTTCGACAGGTCGCATCGGCGCGTTCAAGATCTTGAGTGAGGGTGCCATAGCTGCCGGTGTCCGCCGTATCGAGGCGATAACAGGCGCTGCCGTCAGTGAATACCTTGACAGTCAGATTGAGACGCTGAATAAGATAAAGGCAGCCGTCAAGTCGTCGGCCGATGTGGTGAAAGCTGTCGAGACTCTCGCAGCACAAAACACCATGTTGCAGAAGAAGATTGAGTCGATGATGATGGCCCAGGCTGTCGGTGACGCAAGAAACGCATACAACGACGCGACGGAATGGAACGGGCATAAATTCGTTTTTGCCCGCGTCAATGCCGATATGAATCAGATGAGAAATATCGCAATGGCGTTGAAAGATATTGATGCCGAAGTCGTCGCTGTCATGGGTGGCGTCTTTGAAGAGAAACCTGCCCTGTGCGTGATGCTTCCGCAGAGTCTCGTTGATGAACGGAAAATGGATGCCGGTGCGATTATACGCGCGGCGGCCAAAGAGATTCAGGGCGGCGGCGGCGGACAGAAGACACTCGCGACGGCGGGCGGAAAGAACGCAGCCGGAATAGACAGAGCCATGGAAGTGCTAAAGTCGTCATTTGCATAGGATTTTTTGATTTTTTAGTTTTTGAACAGCTTCCGGCACAATTGCAGGAAGCTGTTTTTGTTGAAAAAAATGTGATGTGTTTGCAAAAAATATCGTAAATTCGCAGCAATAAATTTTATGTACATGAGAACGAGATTATTGCTAATTTTGACCGCATGCACTATGGCGTTTTTATGCGGTTGTACTAAGAACGCTCAGTCCACTATAGTTTTGGTCGGTGAAGAAAAAGAAGTCGTTGATTTTACGGAAGTCGGCACTGATGTGCTACAGAAAGCATTGCTTGGGTACGGATATGTGACCGATACAACACAAAGGCTCATGCTTACGACTCCTCCAAACGTTGAAGGTAAGTATTTGATTGACAGAATCTATTTCCTCGCGTTGGAGGAGGTTTACAATGCCGGTACGGAATTTGAAACGTATATGGGCGATTATATTGATAACATGAATGACGACAGCCATTATGAGTCATTGGCCTTGGAATTTAAAAACCAAAATAACCGTACGGTTGATATGACTTATTCGTGGTCGGTTGACGGCAAAGAAATGTATAATTATGATATGACTGTCAATGTTATTGGTGCGAAATATTTTGACTGTAATGGCGAGGAAGTCGAGATATTCGCTCTGTATTTTGTTTGTGAGAAAGATTATCTTGATCCGACTGCCGGTTGGGACTGCCATTATCATTCCGGAGAGTTGATTACGGGAAAGATCCTGCCGGAAGGCATCGCTGATTTCAAGTTCTCTGCTGTGTGCCGCGACAAATGGGGCGCAGATGCCGGTATGCTTCAGAGAGTCGGTGATTTCAAAGTTGCCGAAGATTATGGGAACAAACATCAGGAAAATTATATTACACCAAGAATCGATTAATTTGTAAGTTATGAAAATCATGAAAAGGAGCGTATTATTTCTATTCTGTATATTGGCGTGTGGACAGCTGTTTGCACAAAGAGGCACGACGCGTGGAAACCGTTTTGCGATAACAAATTCAAAAGCGGTCATCATCGGACTGAAAGGCGGTGTTGATCTGGCCGGCATGTCATACACCTCATCAGCGTTGAAGTCTTTGGATAAGGACATGTATCTGCGTCCGGCCGGCGGTGTGTTCGTTGAGATCCCTGTGACAAGTTCGTTCGCCATCGGCGCCGACGTCATGTATCAGGGCAGGGGAGTGAAGCTGAACTATTCTAACGGCGGTGATGAACGGTATCCGGTAAACTACACTGTCTCATCCAATTATGTCGATTTGAGAATACCATTCACATACAGGTTTCTGACAGGCAAAATGATCAATCCATACGTTTTTCTCGCGCCGGACCTCTCAATGTTGACAGGCGGCACAATCTCGTTGGACCAGAAGTCGAACCTCTCCGGCGAGGAGGACATGAATCAGACAATCGACATCGGTGATGCCAACATGAGGCCGTATTCAGTAAGTGCGATAGCAGGTGTTGGAGCGCGGATAAACCTGAATTTCAGTGAGTTCGCCATCGTTGTGAAGCTGGATTTCGCTTACAATTTCGGTCTTGTAAACACTTATTCCGACAAGGAGATGAATCATGGCTTCGGGAATCAGCCTTATAACGAGAATATCGTTAATATCAATGCATATACTGAAATTGGCGAACGTTTCAACAGGGGCCCGGAGGTGATGCTAAGCGTCGGGTTGCCACTTAAGTTTATGAGAGACGCTTGCAGCGGTTTCGGCAATAAAAAATACAGGAAATATTCATTCTGACGGAATAAAACGAAAGAGGCATCAACGCTGTTGATGCCTCTTCTTTTGTATTTGCAAATCTCTTATTTAACGACTGTCAACCTCCTGATGACGTTGAGGTCGTTGCCGGAGATCTTTATGAAGTAAAGCCCGTCGGATAGATTCTGGATTGAACGCTCGACAGTCGAACTCGAAGTTGTCAATTCGTCAACTAAAGAGCCGGCTGCGTTGTATATCTTTATTGAGATGCCTTCGCTGTTGACCGACTTGTCGAAGTCGATGTGCAGCAAGGTGTTAGCCGGATTCGGGTAGATGCTGACATATTCTTCGCCTTCGTTTTCGTCAACTCCGTAAAGTTCGGTGTAAACGAAAATCTCTCGGTGTGTCGTGCCGCAAGCTGTCACGACATCGCAGTTGATGGTGGCGTTGCCTACACCCAGAACCAACAGTGAAACTTCGTTGGTGTCGTTGCCCTGAAGCAGCCATGTCCCGGTGTTGTCAATGCCGGTCCAGTCAACGTGATAGGTGATGCTCCAGTTATATTCGACAGGAAAGCCTTGTTCAACGCCGCCGCCGGTGATGTCTCCGATTTCAAATTTATATTGTAGAGGCATCCAGCTGCTGCCTGGCATCACCTCTTTTCTTCTGTCTTCATCGTCATTGATGAGCGGCACGTTAGCTTGGTCGAGTTTCACGAAATGCAGGTCTATCGACAGACTGTCACAGCCGTGAGTTGTTGTCAGGTCGATGATGCCATCGTATGAATGATTGAAGACCATCTGATCCCACTGATGCGTTTGGATGTTATAGTAATCAATGACGTAAGGGTCGCAGCTGGTCTCATCTACTGTCGTTGAGGCGTTGTATTTAGGATGAACTGTCACCGTGCATTCGCCTTCAGCCTCGCTGTATCCGTCAGAGACGACACACTTGTATGTTGTTGTCTCTGTGGGGGTGGCCGTTGGTGCCGCTGTATTCGGGTTGTTTAGCGATTGCGCGGGTGTCCATGTGTAGGTGTAGTTTTGGGTGCCGCCTGAGACGTTGGCTCTCAGGGTTGTGGATTCGCCTTCGCACAGTTCGCTGTCATTGCTTGACACCACCGTTGACAGGTTATTTGTCACTGTAATTGGTATCGTCTTGGTATCTTCGCACAGCCAGTCTGTCTCGTTTTCCGCGACTATGGTGTAAGTGACGTTGTATGTGCCCGGATCAGTGTAAACGTGTGTTGGGTTGATGCCTGTGGCTGTGGTGCTGCCGTCGCCGAAATCCCACGTGCGGCTTGTGATTTTATTTGTGTATCCGGCAGGATATGTTGTCTCGGTTCCTGTGAATTGCGTTGGTGCGCCAGGGGCTGCGCCCGCCACTGTGAAGTCGGCGTTAAGTTCCGGCAGGATCTCGATGTCGAGCGTCATCGGGTCGCTGGAGCATGATTCGGAGATGCTGATGGCGCAGCTGTAGGTGCCAGAATTGGCGAATGTCACGTTGTTGATTTGTGGTTCGCGCAGGGTCGATGTGAATCCGTTCGGGCCTGTCCATGAATAAGATACACCATCCACGTATTGTGCCGAAAGGTGCAATGTGCTTCCATGGCAGGCGTCGCTGTACTCTATGACAGGCGGCATGATGGAGCATTCGACTGTAACAGGAATTGTCTTGGTGTCTTCGCACAACCAGCCTGTCTCGTTTTCCGCGACTATGGTGTAAGTGACTTCATAAGTGCCCGGATTGGTGTAAACGTGTGTCGGGTTGGTGCCGGTGGCTGTAGTGCTGCCGTCGCCGAAATCCCACGTGCGGCTTGTGATTTTATTTGTGCATCCGGCGGGATATGTTGTCTCTGTTCCTGTGAATTGCGCCGATGCGCCTGGGACTGCGCCTGCCACTGTGAAGTCGGCGTGAAGCTCCGGCAGGATCTCAATGTCGAGTGTCATCGGGTCGCTGGTGCCTTGTCCCGGAACTGTGACAGTGCAGCTGTAGGTGCCGGAGTTGGCGAATGTCACGTTGTCGATATGAGGTTCGCGCAGGCTTGATGTGAACCCGTTCGGGCCTGTCCACGAATAACTGGCGTTGCTTACTTCATGTGCCGAGAGATGCAGGGTGTTGCCATAGCAGGCGTCGCTGTATTCCATGACAGGCGGCATGATGGAGCAGTCGGTGGTGCCTGGACCGGAACCAGGTTCTTTCTCAAACGTGATGACACACCTTGCTCTCGAATAATTTGTAATTATCAAAATATAGTAGTCACCAGTTTCTGAAGCAGAGGGGATTTGGCAATGTTCATCGTAGCTTGAAGAGTAACTGCAACTTACAACCTTGCTTGCTGTCAATCCGTTTTGATGCGGTCCTGGATTATGCGGACAAGGATCCACAGGGTCATCGAATGGCCCCCAACAGCAATAGTCAATATCTCTTTCCGTATTTCCGTCTTTGCCCATCATGTGGATGCTGAATGCGCCAGGAGTTGAAATCTTCATGTAATACCATGAAGGACACGGCTGCGATTGCAGACATGAATAGGCAGGTCCGCTTTCCGAAGGATGGTTGTCACCTGTCATTGCCTGGAATGTATATAATCCATTGTCGGTGCAGAAAGGCTCAGCTTTGTAGCATGAATCGTTGTTACCCCTCGGGGCACTTCTCATCATGATGTCCATCATTAACGATACTATATCCATGTTTGAGACGTTGTTTCTCCATGTGCGCTCCAATTCAGAAATTTCATTTTTGTCCAACATACGAAAATCAGAATAACAGTCATGGTAAAATGTTTCAAAAGTTTCCTTGAAGCTGTTTCTGTCAATGATTTCATCGTTGTTTGAAATATAAAAAAGACCATGTTCGTCGGATGATGTCATCACGAAACGGTCGTCATTGCTGATGTTGTATAACAAGTGCAGACGCTCATAATAATCATTAATCTTTTTGAAATCAAATTCGACGGTGCTGTTACTTCTGTCGAAATAGTAAATCTCGTTGTCAGATTGAGCGTTTAACGCAAATGAAGTGAATAACGATAAACAAATAAGCAATATTCTTTTCATATTTTGGGCTGAAAAATTAACAATCAATTTAGTGTGCAAATTTAAACAATAAATTCAAGGTTTATACATTTATTTTTGATAATTATTCAAAAATTCCACGAGTTTTGCGGTAGCTCTGCCTCGGTGGGAGATTTTATTTTTTTCATCCATTTCCATTTCTGAAAACGACTTTTCGAATCCGTCAGGTTGGAATATCGGGTCATAGCCGAAACCGCCGTTGCCGTGTTCTTCGGTTAGAATCTTTCCGTTCACGATGCCTTCGAAGAAATACTGTTCTCCGTTGATATTCAGTGCGATGACGGTTCTGAAACGTGCTTTCCTGTTTTCAACTCCGTCCAATGCTTTGAGCAGTTTCACCACATTGTCGTGGTATGAGCAGCCTTCACCGGCGTAACGTGCCGAATAGACGCCCGGTGCGCCGCCCAGGGCTTCGACTTCCAATCCGGTGTCGTCGGCGAAGCAGTCGAGGTGGAAATTGTTTGTCACATAGTCTGCCTTTATCTTGGCGTTGCCTTGAAGGTTGTCGGCATCTTCAACGATGTCTTCATGGCATCCGATGTCGGGAAGCCCTAACACCTCGTGTTTTTTCAATATATTTCTGATTTCTTCGAGTTTGTGAAGGTTGTGTGTCGCAAAAACTAATTTGTCCATATTATAAATTTAAGTGTTTTATCGATGTCAGATGCATTCCCATCTTATGGGTTGTATGCCGTTACTGATAAGGTATTGGTTGGTTTGCGAAAAGTGATGGCATCCGAAGAATCCGCGGCTTGCCGAGAGTGGGGAAGGGTGTACTGTCTTCAGAACCAAATGTTTGCTGTGGTCTATGAGGTTCTCTTTTGCGATGGCGTAGTTGCCCCATAATATGAAGACTAAGTGTTCTTTTTTCTCCGACAGTGCTCTTATTGCCGCGTCGGTGAACTGCTGCCAGCCGATCCTCGCGTGTGATGCAGCCATGTTTGCCCTGACGGTGAGTGATGCGTTAAGGAGCAAGACGCCTTCTTTAGCCCATTTCTCAAGGTTGCCGCTCTTTGGTATCGGCATTCCGATGTCGCTGTTTAGTTCCTTGAAGATATTCTGTAGGCTTGGCGGGATCTGTACCCCGTCGGGGACTGAAAACGCAAGCCCGTGTGCTTGGCCGACGTTATGATAAGGGTCTTGCCCGAGAATCACCACTTTAACCTTGTCGAATGGCGTCAGGTTGAATGCGTTGAAAATAAGATTTGAAGGCGGATAAACAACATAATGCCGTTTCTCTTCGATGAGAAAAGTTTTTATTCCTACAAAATAGGTAGATTCAAACTCATTTTTGAGTGCTTCATACCAACTTTCTTCCAAGTCTGGTTTGCGTACTGTCACCATGAAAAAATCTTTCAAATAATTGCACAAAATTAAAAAAAAAATTGTTTCTTTGCAGTCTGAAACTTGAAAATTTAATCTATCAAATTATATGAAGAAAGTAGTATTGTTTTTAGCGTTTGCCTTTGTCTTTGGTGTTATTTTCACGGCTTGTCATGGACAGAAGCGTTGTGCAGCATACGGTGAACACCGTCAGTACCAAAAAGAAAGTATTTACTAATCAGTCTGGCATCTTGTGAAGATCAATGGTAAAAAAAAAGAGAACCTCAAATGAGATTCTCTCTTTTCTTTTTATGATTCTTTCATTAGAAAACCATAATCTTTGTTGATTGTGTCTTGTCACCAGCCTGGATGCGGACGATATAAGAGCCTGCTGTCAGGTTGTTTGCGTTGAGTGTGATGTCATGTGAACCTTGTCCGTAGTTTCCGAGGTCGCGGCTTGCAACCACACGGCCTGCGAGGTCATAGACATCGTATCTGACGTTTGCTGATTCGTTGAGTTCGAATCTGAGTTGAGCTGTTCCGACAACAGGGTTAGGATAGACATTCATCTGGATGGCTGTGTTGGCGTTAAGGTTGTTCTCATCAAGGCTGAGGATGTCTTTGGCTTTATAACTTTCGTTCTTGATGATGCCATTGCCGTATGTTGCAGCATAGATGATGCCTTCGTTTTCAATACCTGCATACTGGTCATAAATAGGGGTGTAGTAGTTCTTTCCGTTCACGAATTTGACATCGTAACCGAACAGGGTCTCTTTTGCCCCTCGATTTTCATATACGGCCTGTTTGAGGTCTGTCACAGGGACAACAATGTTTCCGCTGTGTTCCCAGTCGGCATTTCCTGTCTTGATGTAAACGCCATGTTCTGTGCCAACGACTAAATCTCCGCTGGTTTTCTCTATCAGGCATGAATAGACAGGGGCTTTAGGAAGACCGCCTTGTTTTGACACGAAGCTTGCTCCATTGTCTTCTGAAAGGAACACATAGTCGTTGTTGCCGTAGTTGCCTGTTGAGACGAGGACTTTGCCGTTGACTGTTGAGATTGCGGTGATTGCGCGGTCTTTGAAGAGGCTGTTGTTGAGTGAGTCAAAAACAGTGATGCATCCTGTTGAGTCAATAGTAGCCAACTCGGCTGTGACGGCTTGTCTCAAGTTGCTGATTCTGTAGAGTTCGCCAGTTGTGGTGCCAACGAATGCAATGTCACCATCGCTGCTGATTGCCACAGCTGAAGGGATACCGTCGATCTCGCCAATTTTCCACCATTCTGAAATCTCATCGAAATAGTGTGCGTTTCTTGTCATGTAGATGTTGTTTTCAACACCGCACACCAATGTTGTTGAGATGATGTCTTGGATGTCGAAAATAGAGTCACCTATGTTTACATCGCAAGGAAGTACATATTTGAATGGGAATCCGCCGATGTTACTGTGTACAATGACAGTGTCTCCTGCTCTGTGGAGCGGGTTGTCAAAGATAGTTGTGTCGGCTGTTCCGAAATTAACAGAGTCGATGGCTGCATAGACGGTTGTTTTCAGAGAATACTCGTCATTGTAGTTTTCATACATGGCGATAGGTGTTCTGAAAACATTAGTGTTCATGATAACCTTGCTCATGTCACTGTCATCACTGTAGAAGTTTGACATATCGTAGTCGAAACCTGATGAGTTTGTCCTATAGAGAGGTGTTGCGTCAACTTCGCTGCCATCTTTCATTCTCTTCATGGCGCCTGTTGCTGTCACGAACATGATATTCGGGTCGATTGTCGAGATGGCGCACTGTCCGCCGGCGTATGCTTCTTTGAAAATATAGTGGCCGTTGACTGTTGCGGCACCTGTTGTGGGGTCATAGTTCGGGAAGATTGCCTCACCTGTTGTGACATTGTTGATGTTCTCGCTGCCTTCCATAAGGATTGTGCCGTGGTCAAGGCAACCGCCGATGGTTCTGTTGATGCCGCCGCCGATGCCGACACCGAACATACGAGCCACCGATGTGTGCTCGTCTTCTGTCGTGAAGTAGCGGTTGCAGTTGGAGAATTTGCACGTTCCCTGACTGAATGAGCCTTTGAACACTCCGCCTTCCGTGCCTACGAAGAAGACGTTGCTGTTATCGGGGTTGAAGAGGAATTTCTGGATGCCGACATGGACGTAGTCGAAGGAACCTATGCTGAGCTGTTGGAGTTCGTTGGTCTCACCGTCTGAAATCATTGTCGGGATATAAACACCATTGTTCGGGTTGCTGCCTGCTGCATATTCGAGGACCCACACGTTCTTACCGCCGACGAGGAGTTTCTGCGGGTTGTTCGGGAAGACTTCCATCGCGTTGTCAATGTAACTGCGTGCACCGAACAGGTCGTATGCAGATGTGGCAGTAAGTGCAACCGACCATGTGTCGCCGCCATTCGCTGTGTAGTACACGTTGCCAGTGCTATAAGTATTTGTTGTTGTGTCATGTGCAACATATCCGACATACATGTAGTTCTGGTCTGATGGTGACATCGCTAAAACCTTCAAAGCTGTCCCCATTGGAAGTTTCCCTTCTCCGTCAGCAGTGAGAGCTGTCGTGGTAACCTCTACACCATTCATGTTTATACGGTAAACCATCTCGTCAACGACAGCCAAACCTGCTCCGAAGCCGTTCATCTTGACTGATGTCGCGTTGCCTTCGATGAGTGTCGTCCAGCTGTCGCCGTTGTTTGTCGTGTATCTGAGACCTCCGTTTGTGGCTGCGAAGATGTGGTTCGATGCTGTCCCGCTTTCGGCAAGTTCGTTCACAAAAGCCCAGCCGTTGTCAGCGTCGGGGTTCGTGCTTGCAAGTTGCTCCGCGTTTCCGTTGTGGATTTTCCAGATGCCGTTGCCAACGAAACCGGTCTCGTAGCCGTAGTCAGACAGAGGATTTGTCGTTTGTGAATTGCGACCGTCGCCGGTTGCAACGTACAGTACTCCGTCAACTTGAATCATGTCACTGATGAGTGCATTCAAAGTGCCCTGCATCTCTTTCATTGTGATGCCGCCGTTTGTTGACTTGAAGATGCGGCCGCCCATTGTGCCGATGAGTAATGTGTTGTTTGTCGGGTCGGTCTCATCATAAAGCATGGCCCTTGTGAGTGCGCCGTAGTTGTCAGGTCCGACAACTGTCCATTCTGCACCGTCTCTCACGGTCTTCTGGGCTGCTTTTTGTGCCTTGATCAACAATGCAGGGTCAATTAATCCTGTCTCCTGATTGGTTCTGATGCTCTTCATGTAGGAAGAAACGGTAGCCTCTGATTTGCTTCTCGGAACATATTTCCCTTCGGTTCCAGCATCGTTGGCTGCATGTCCTGCCTGTGCTAACAGCATGGTTATCAGGAGCATACTTAATGGTAAAAGTCTTTTTTTCATATCACGTAATTTAAAAATTTATTACAGATTATTATTCTAAATTCAAGGGTTCAAAAATACAACATTTTTTGTATCACACAAACATTTTTTTCAAAAAAATTAAAAAAATACCAAAATTCTATAAATTTCCTAAAATCTCAACATCGCATCTTCCGAAAGCCAGCCAATACTGCCGTCAGCTATTTTGATTTTGTTCCAATCGCCTTCGGTCTCTTCGATTTTGACTTTTGTCCCTTCATGCAGGACAAACAGATCCACGCCGGAAGATGACGGTGAGCTTTTGACTGTTATGGTTGGCTTCATGATAATCGCTTCGTCGTTTGATTTCATGTATCTGCTTTTGTTCGTGGCGAAAACGACACTTGCAACAAATATGACCAAAGCCAGCAAAGTTGTGAAGAACATGCTTTTCTTCGCGGCTTTGGTGTGTGCCGTGATGTACCGGAACAGAGTCGTAAGCAGTATTGCAAAGACTATTATTGAGCATGTCGCCCAGCCGTCGGCACTCAAAATGTTGCCTGCGTTGCGCCACCATCTTGTCACGAAAAACACTGGCAAAGGTTCTATCTTGTCGGTAATCAATGCGTTGGCTACCGAAAGGTTGTTCTTTATGTCTTTGTTGTTCGGTTCGTGTTTCAAAGCGCATTCATAATAATAAATCGACATCGGGATGTTGCGCAGCTTGAAGTAGGTGTTGCCGATGTTGTAATATAATTGGGCGGAAACATATCCTTCATCAATGATTCTGTGATAGATAATCATTGCTGAATCATATTTGCTGTCGTTGTAGTATGCGTTTGCTTTGTCGAACTCATCTTTTTGGAGTTTTTGCCCGTTCGCCAACATACATGCGAATCCCATCGCCAATACTAAAATATATCTTCTCATATCTTGTATCTTAACTCTTAACTCTTAAAACTAAACACTTATTTTAAAACTCTTTCCGCTTTTGAGATGACCTCAACGCCTTTCTGGTACAGCTCGTCCATCTTCTTGCCAGGGTCACCAGGGGCGAAACGCGCGTATTCGCAGCTGTTCAACAGGTCGATGAACTGGTTGACAATGTCTTCCGGTGCTTTCTTGCTGAACATCATCTCCTTCACCGTTTCCATTGAGAGCTGGGAACGCGCGATGTTGAGCTTATCGGAGATGTATCCCCAAAGTGCCTGTGCATATTCTTCGTAGAAATGTGACTGATCGTTGGCCTTGATATAGTCGCAGGCTCTCTGGAGGCGCTTCTTGGCTGTCTTGGTCGCTTTTTTGTTTCTGACCAATACATCGTCCCTGTTGAATTTGTTGATCTTGTTGTGGATTATCAGACTCAATATAAACACGACTGATATCAAAGTGATGATTATGAAATACAACGGGGTTGCGAATAGAGTGCCTGAAAATTTGTGAAGTTTCGTCTCTGTCATTATGTGCCTGATGTCGGTGCCAAGCACTTTTACGGCTTCCTGACCTCCGCTGTAAACCACACCGCCGGCTCCTTCGTTGGAGCTCTTCTCGACATTGATTACATATCCCTCCGATGACAGCGTCACATATCTCTCTCTTGCCGGGTCGAAATATGTGAAATCAGTCGGTGAGAGGTTAAACTGTCCCGAGACTCTCGGAATTACGACATATTCGGCTTTTTTGGTGCCGCTTATCCCGTATGAGTTGGTCTTTGTCGATGTGGATATTTTGGGGTCATAGACTTCAAAGTCGGGCGGGAAGACGGGCTTCGGCATTTCGAGAAGCTCGATGTTGCCTTTGCCTGAAACGGTATATGTCACGGTGAAGGCGTCGTTCGACTTCATGTCTGTCTTGTCAATCGTTGACGTGAAAGTGAACTGTCCGACCGCGCCCCTGAATGACGCGGGCTTTTCGCTGGATGGAAGCTGTTTCACCTCGATGTCAATTGGCTGTGACTTGATTTCTTTTTTGACGTTGGTGTAACCGCTTCCCATCACGTCGCTGAAGAAGTCCTCGAACGGGTCGTTGGTGCGCTGCCGTTCTCTTTGTCTCCTGATTTGTGCTATGCAGTTGATGTCCAACGGGTCAATGGTCAACGTGCCTGTCTTCTGCGGAATCAAAACGATTTCCTGTACCGTTGCCACGGAATATTGCTTGCCGTCACGAACGACGGACGATTGTTGCAATGTGCCGTTGTTGCTGGTGATATCTTTTGTCCAGAAACCGGCGTATGAAGGTGATTTTGAGACTGAAAGCTGTGATATCGGTATCGTGAAGTAGATCTTGTATGTCAGCATGATCTGTTCACCGATATACGCGTTTTTCTTGTTCGGGACGGCTTCAACGAAGACATCGCCCATATCGACGGTCTGGGAGCCGCCGTTTTTGGGTGAACCTGAATGGACGGTGTTGCCGCCAGCCAATACGGTGATGTCCATCGTGGTGCTTTTGACTTTTTTCCTGTCAATGGTTATGGTGGCCGCCGGAATCTTGAAGGTGCCTTCCTTCAACGCTCTAAGATAGAACGAATATGTGGTCTTGTTTGACTTCGTTATGGAGCCGTTGATGATTTGCACACTGGAGCTTGAAGACGAGAATGGCCCGCCCAAGACCTCGAAGTCAACGAAGTTCGGTGCGACGAAGTTGCTCCCGTTCCCGTCGAGTTCGTAGGAGACATTGAATTGCTCTCCGACTACGACCTGCCTCTTGCAGATGACATTGAATGAGCTGTCATCTTGCCCGAAAGCCGTTACATTTATTAAGATCGCTACAATCGCTATGAATATCTTTCTCATTTTCTCTTAACTTTACTCTTTTAACTCTTAACTAATATCACCAGTCTTTCTGAATCTTGCGTTTTTGCATCTTGGCGGCCTTGGCCTCGTTCATCTTGTCCATGGTGTTCTTCTCTTGTTCTTCCAAAGCCTGCAACATCCTCTCGGCGTCTTCTTTCGACATCTGCTGCTCTTGCCGCTGCTGTTGTTGCTGCTCCTGTTCCTGTTCCTGTTGTTTCTGGTTTTGGTTTTGGTTTTGGTTTTGGTTTTGGTCTTGGTCTTGGTCTTGGTTCTGGTTTTGGTTCTGGTTTTGGTTCTGGTTTTGGTTCTGGTCTTGGTTCTGGTCTTGGTTTTGATTTTGCTGATGAATAAGTTTCAGACGTGCATATTCCAGGTTATAACGTGCGTCTTCATCATCCGGATTGAGTTTGATGCAGTTTTTGTAGGCGTTAAACGCCTCGTCATATTTCTGTTGCTCCATCATGCTGTTGCCGAGGTTGTAGTATGCGTCGGCCTCCATCTGTTGTGACACGTTCCTGTCGGTGACGCTCTTGAAGCTGCTTGCGGCCTCTTCGTATTTCTTCTGCTGGTAATACGCGTCGCCAAGGTTGAATTGTGCCTTGTCGTTGTATTTCTTGTCAAGCGACTTTTTGTATAAGTCGGATGCGGCGTTGAAGTCTCCGTTCTTGTAGTTTCTGTTGCCCTGTCTTGTGAAATTTTCCTGCGCATTCGCGGAAGCGGCAATCAACAGAAATAATGCTAAGATTCCTATTTTACTTGGTGTTTTCATCTTTCGGTTCAAAGAATTTGAAATTTGTCTCCCAGGCTTTCTTTCCTGATGAAGTCAGAATTTCTATGATTAATAATAATATGGCTGCGCCGATGAACCATTGGAACTGGTCGTCATAATCGGTGAAGACCATTGATTCGAACTCGTTTTTGTCGGCTTTGCTGATGTCTTCGTATATCTTGTCGAGTCCGACGTTGGAGTTGCTGGCTCTGACGTAGATGCCGTCGCCGATCTGCGCAATCTGTCTCAGCATGTTGTCATCGAGTTTGGTGATGACGACATTGCCTTCTTTGTCTTTTTTATATCCGACCTTTTTGCCGTACTGGTTGTAGAGAGGGATGGGGGCACCTTCGCCGAGGCCCATGCCGATGGTGTATATTTTGATGCCGAGTTTTGCCGCCTCCTGCGCCGCTTTCACCGCGTCGCCGTTTTCGTGGTCTTCGCCGTCGGAGATGATCACGATGGCTTTGCTGTTTTCGCTTTCGCCGAACGACTTGATTGCAAGCTCGATGGCTCGTCCCATCTCGGTGCCCTGTGTCGGGATGAGGTCTGTGTCAACAGTCGAAAGGAACATCTTTGCCGCCGAGTAGTCGGTGGTTATCGGCAGTTGCACGTATGCGTTGCCCGCGAAGACTATGATTCCTATCCTGTCGCCTCCGAGTTTTGAAATGAGTTTGCTGATCGACTGCTTCGAACGCGCAAGCCGGTTCGGCTCAATGTCTTCCGCATGCATCGAGTTGGAGATGTCGAGACAGAGGAACATGCCGATGCCTTCTCTTTTCGCTTTCTCCATCTTCGAGCCTGACTGAAGGTTCGCCGCACCTAATATTAATAAGGTGATGATTATCGTGAAAATCACGAATTTCGTGTTTGCCCTTGCCGGCGAGAAATCCGGGACAAGGAACTCCCTGAGTTTTATGCTGGCGAAACGCATGAACTGTCTCTTGCTCCAAAATCTTATCAGGATATAGACCGCCACAAGTACCGGGATGACGAGCAGCCAGTACAGATATTGCGGGTTTTCAAATCTTAAAATATTGGGTTCCATGATGTTGTCTTAGTCCGTTAATGTTCTGAAAATTGTGTGCCTCAGCACGAAGTCTAACAGGAGTAATGCCAACGCCCACAGAACGAATGGCAGAAACTCCTCGTGCACGCGCTTGAACTCGTTCACTTCTATCTTCGAGCGTTCGAGCTGGTCAATTTCCGCGTAGATCTGTTCGAGTTTCTCGTTTGATGTCGCTCTGAAATATTTTCCGCCCGTCACGTCGGCAATCTGTTGCAGCAGCGGCTCATTGATGTTCACGTCGATTTGCTGGTATTGAATGCCGCCGAATGGGGTCTGGACAGGATAAGGCGCCTTGCCCCGCGTCCCGACACCGATGGTATATACTCTGATTCCGAACAGTTTGGCCATCTCGGCGGCTGTCTCCGGGTCAACGGAACCGGCGTTGTTGTCACCGTCTGTCATCAAAATCACGACTTTAGAGATCGCTTCGCTGTCTTTGAGCCGGCTCACCGATGACGCAAGCCCGTCGCCGATAGCGGTGCCGTCTTCGAGCATGCCGCATTTCATGTCTTTCAGCATGTTCAGCATCATGCCATGGTCGGTCGTCAGCGGCACTTGCGTAAATGTCTCGCTGGCAAAGATGACCAAGCCGATTCTGTCGTCAGGACGGCCTTTGATGAAGTCGGCGCCTACCTCCTTGGCGGCTTCCAACCGGTCGGGCTTGAGGTCCTGCGCCAACATACTGCTTGAAATGTCAACGGCCATCACGATGTCAATGCCTTCAACGTTGATCTTCTGGTTTGTCGAACTGCTCTGTGGACGTGCCAATGCAATCAGCAGCAGTGCCAAGGCCGACAATTCCAACGCTATCAGGATGTGACGGCAGTAGGCACGCCAGCTTTTGGGCAGCTTGGCGAAGAAACTCGTGTCGGCAAATTTTACATACGCCGACTGTCTCCTGCCTCTGAATATATACCATACGATTAATAACGGAATGATTATCAGTCCGTATAGAAAATATGGCGATGCAAATTCCAAGGAACTCATTTTGTACCCTCCGTGTTTTCTTGGTTGTTTAACTCGACTTTCTCAGCTTTCCTGCTGTTTTTTTCTTCCTCGGCTTTGCGTTTCTCCTCTTCCTGGAAGAAAACAAATGTGTCTTCAACAAAATCGTTGATGTCGATGAATGCGCGTTCGTTCTGCTCGGCTGTCGGGTTCGCTTTCGCGAATTTCACGAAATCGGCTGTGACAAGTGTGTCGCGGAATTTGTCAAGCGTGTGCTCGCTGATATTCAACCCCTTGACCGAGTCAATGATTTCGTCTGATGTCATCTCGACGGCATCAATGTCAAATTGTCCCTCAAGATATTCGCGGGCGATGCCGGTGATGCTTGTATAATATTCCTTGACGTTCGCTGTCTTCCACGCCTCGCTGGTCTTTACTTCCGCCAGCTTCTCCCTCGCTGTGATGATGGCTGGAATTGTCGGCTTCGGCTTCTCTCCTTTAACAACGACTTTGTTCTTGTTTTTCTTTGAAAGATAATAAGTCAGGAACGCTATCCCAGCCAATGCGATGGCGATTCCAGCCCATGGCAGAATCTCCTTGGCGGTGATGCCTTGTCTCATCACGTCTTTGATTGGCTTGAAGGCTTGTGTCGTGTCAACGGCGACCGTGCTGACGTAAAGCTCGTGCTCATCGGTGCGGAGCGTGCGGCGGATGCTGTCTCTGATGCTCTCCGCGTATGTCACGCTGATTTCAGGGACATAGACGTACCCCGTGTCAAACGATGTCAGGGTGAGATGCTGCGTCATCAAGACGTTGCTATTATTAATAGGTGTGGTCTCAACTTCGCCCGCTTTGATGACTTCGACCGACTTGCTCAGGGTGTCGCCGTACTGCTGCCATTCGACGTAAAAGTCCTTCGGGATTGTCAGCGTCAGCTGGTAGTCGAAAGGCTGCCCGACGACAATGCTGTCGGCGTTGGCTTTCCCGTTGAAATATACTTGTTGCGAAAAGCCTTGAAAACCAATCGCTGACAAGGTGATAAGCATTGCAAAAAATGTCTTTCTCATTTTCTTGATTCTCTCCTCTTAAAAAGTTGCATCAGCGGCTTGACGTAATCTTCATCGGTGTAAATCCATGTGTTGTCGATGCCGTTGTTCGCAAAAACGCGGTTCAGTGATGATGTCTCGTGCTGAACGTATTTCTGATATGCCTGGTTCCACGCGCTTGTTGATGTGTCAACCCATCTCTCTTCTCCGGTCTCGCTGTCGCGGAATTTCACGAGTCCGATTTTTGGTATGATGAGTTCGCGTTTGTCTGTGACTCTCAACGAGATGAGGTCGTGTTTTCTTGCGGCGATACGCAGTTCTTGCTCGAAAGGCTTGCTCGTCATGAAGTCGGAGATGAGAAATGCTGTCGTGCGCTTTTTTATTGCGCTCGTGAGAAATCTCAGCCCTTCGCCGATGTCCGTGCCTCTGTGCTGCGGCTTGAACGTGACAATCTCGCTGATGATACGCAGGATATGGCTCGACCCTTTCTTCGGCGGGATGAATTTCTCGATCTGGTCGCTGAAAAAGATGACGCCGACCTTGTCGTTGTTCTGTATCGCCGAAAACGCCAGCACCGCCGCCAATTCAGCGGTGATGTCACGCTTCGTGGCATCGGCCGAACCGAAATCGTTTGAGCCGGAGACGTCGATGAGAAGCATGACCGTCATCTCACGCTCCTCCTCGAAGATCTTCACAAACGGTTTGTGAAAACGCGCAGTGACATTCCAGTCAATATTGCGTATGTCGTCACCATATTGATACTCACGCACTTCGCTGAAAGTCATGCCGCGCCCCTTGAACGCACTGTGGTATTGCCCCGAGAAAATGTGGTTGCTCAACCCGCGCGTCTTGATTTCAATCTTCCTGACCTTCTTGAATAAATCAGTGGCTTCCATTTGACTTTATAACTTTCAACTTTATAACTTTATAACCATTACGGCACCTCTACGATGTTCAGAATCTCGTTGATGATCTCTTCTGTCGTAATGTTCTCAGCTTCAGCCTCGTATGTGAGGCCGATACGGTGACGAAGCACATCTGGCGCGACGGCGCGGACGTCTTCCGGAATGACATAGCCGCGGCGCTTGATGAAAGCGTATGCCTTTGCCGCCAAAGCCAGATTGATCGTGGCACGCGGTGAGCCGCCATAGCTGATCATGCCGGCGAACTTGCTGAGTTTGAAGTCGTTGGGGAAACGTGAGGCGAAGACGATGTCGGTGATGTAGTTCTCGATCTTCTCGTCAAGGTAAACCTCGCGGCAGACCTTCCTCGCGTTGATGATGTCTTTCGTCGAAGTCACTTTCCTGACCTCAGGATACTCCTTATTAATATTCTGTCTCAAAATGACTTTTTCTTCTTCTTTCTTCGGATAGTCAATCACGACCTTGAGCATGAAACGGTCAACCTGAGCTTCAGGAAGCGGATACGTGCCTTCCTGTTCGATCGGGTTCTGTGTAGCCATCACAAGGAACGGGTCAGGCAAGGCGAAAGTGTTCTCTCCGATTGTCACCTGATGCTCCTGCATCGCTTCGAGCAGTGCGCTCTGCACTTTCGCCGGTGAACGGTTGATTTCATCGGCCAGGACGAAGTTGGCGAAGACAGGGCCTTTCTTTACCATGAACTCCTCTGTCTTCTGACTGTATATCATCGTTCCGATAAGGTCGGCAGGCAAAAGGTCGGGGGTGAACTGGATACGGCTGAAATCTGCATCGACAATGCTCGCCAAAGTCTTGATTGCCAGCGTTTTTGCCAAACCTGGCACGCCCTCTAAGAGGATGTGTCCGTTTGATAATAAACCGATGAGCAGGCGCTCTGTCATCTGTTTCTGCCCGACGATAACCTTGCCCATCTCCATATTGATGAGGTCAATAAACTGACTTTCTCTCTGAATCTTTTCGTTTAATTCGCGAATATCTGTCTCAATCATGTCGTTGATTTTTAAAACTTTTCTCTATTAACATCGAAACTGCAAAAATATTGTAAAAAAATGACATGGCAAATAAAAAAAGAGGTTTGAAAAGAAAAATTCAAACCTCAATTCCTTAAGTTGTATGACGGTGGCTTTGCGGGCCGTTATGCGGTTTAAATCACGCCGCAAATTCACTCATCTTTTCCATCAGTTTTCTCCTCGAATAGAAGATCCTGCTTTTAACTGTTCCTATCGTAAGTTTCAGCTCGTCAGCGATTTCGTTGTATTTGTAGCCAGCGTTGTACATGTCGAACGGCTTCCTGAAATCCGCATCGAGTCTGTTGATGCCTTCCTCAAGCTCCTTGGCGTTGTACAGCATCTCCGGATCGGTGTCGTCGTCTGTGTTGTTGACATTCAGATAGTAAAGGTCTTCAGTCTGGTCAATGATGGTGTTTGCTTTTCTGGCACGGCGGTAATCGTTGATGAAAATGTTTTTCATGATTGTGTAAAGCCACGCTTTGAGGTTGGTTTGGTGCACGAATTTCTCCCTGTTACAGAGAGCTTTCAGGAATGTCTCCTGCGTCAGGTCTTTCGCGTCGTCTTCGTTGCGGGTGAGCTGTTTCGCAAATGCCTCAAGATTTTTCTGTAATCCAACGAGGCTGGTGTTAAATTCAATTGCTGTCATGTTGTTGTTGTTTTAAATTGATTGTTGTTGTTTGTGGGTGCAAAACTATCAAGCCGTGGTTTTTTGTCAATGTTTTTTTTCAAAAAAATATTCGAAAAATATTCAATGTGTTGAAATTGAAATATTTAATAATTGAAAAAATTTTTGTAAATAATTTAAAGTAAACGGATGATAAAATAAAGTAAACGGTATAATATTACAAGATAACGGTAATTATTGTTAAGATAAAGGTAAGTATAAATTGAGGTGAGTCATAAAAATTTGGCATGATTGCCGGTGGCTGTGGATTTTTTTGTATTTTCGTAAGTTTAAAATTTACAGGATAGACAATGAAAAATTACAAGGAATTATTAACGGATGTCACGACGTTTATATTTGATTATGATGGAGTTATGACTCAGGGTGATGTTATTGTGATGCCCGACGGTGAGGCACTCAGGATGACGAATGTGAAAGATGGATTCGCGCTTCAGCTTGCGGTGCGTATGGGTTACAACGTCGCTGTCATTTCCGGAGGCTATTCAAAATCGATGGAACAACGGATGAGGGCACTTGGCGTGAAGGATGTTTTCCTTCATATCCCGAACAAAATCATTAAGTTGGATGAATACATGAAGGATCACAATCTGAAAAAGGAGGAGGTGGTCTATATGGGTGACGACATGCCTGACTATCCGGTGATGCAGAAGGTCGGTGTGCCTGTGTGTCCGGCTGATGCCGCCGAGGAAATAAAGCAGATTAGTGTCTATGTCAGCCATCAGAAAGGCGGGAAAGGCGCTGTCCGCGACATAATCGAACAGGTCATGAAGGCGCAGGATAAATGGATGAAGGATTTTGAAATACATATTTGGTGAATTATGAAGAAAATAGGTTCGTTTTTCAAGCTGGTTCGCTGGCCTAATCTGCTCATCACCGCAATGATGATGTGTCTTGTGTATCATTGTGTTATGATGATGGAAAGCACCGCCGCCTTCACGCTGCTGGTCATTTCGATGGTGTTTGTCGTGGCAGGCGGTTATGTCATAAACGATATTTTCGATGTGGAAACAGATGCCATCAATAAACCAAAAAAACTGATTGTCGGCAAGATATTCTCCGAAAAACAATGTAATGTGTTTTATTTGACATTGACTGTCATAGGTTTATGTTGCGCTTTGGCTTCGACAATAATCGCTTACGGAACGAAATTCTATCTTGTTTTCATCTGTATGCTTCTTCTCGCCGGCGTGCTGTATTCTTATTCGAGCACATATAAGAAGAAACTTGTTATCGGAAATGTAATCGTTTCATTGTCAGTCGCTTTTGCTGTTTTCTTGCCGTGGCTGTTCGAGATGCTGTACATGTCGGAACATACACTTCTGCTGAGCGCAAACGAAAACCTGATGACGGCTTCTCTCCGTATCGTGTTGTATTACACTGGATTTGCATTTCTGACGACATTGATCCGTGAAATCGTCAAAGACCTTGAAGACATTGACGGTGACGAACGGAGCGGCTGCCGCACGATGCCGATAGCATGGGGGGTGAAGACATCAAATATCATAGTCGCTGTCATGCTGTTTCTGCTGGCTGGACTCATGATCCGTTTTACAATTTTCACCAAGAATTTAAGCGGGGCGGAGACTGCAACTTTTTTGATCAGGTTGACCTATGTTTTCACTTTTATGAGTTTGCTCAAAGTTTTTAACGCAAGAAAAGTTAAGATTCCAAGAATAGCATATCACCAGATTTCAACTGATTTGAAAGTCATAATGCTGATTGGCGTTTTGTCGATGTTCTTCATGTAAGTAATATGATGTTAGATAATTTAAAGAAATACAATGTTGTTTTAGCTTCAAAATCCCCGCGTCGTCAGGAACTCCTGAAGGGCATTGGCGTCGATTTTACGATTTTGACAAAGGATGTTGACGAAAGCTATCCGTCAAGGTTGCCGCTGCTTGAAGTTGCACCGTTTTTGAGTTTGAAAAAAGCCAAGGCATTTGAAGACAATGAGTTGCCGGAGAATTTCATGGTGATAACCGCCGATACAGTGGTCATCGCCGAAAATGAAATTCTCGGGAAACCGAAGGACCGTGACGACGCTTTCAGGATGCTGGAACTGCTGTCAGGGAAAACACATAAAGTCGTGACAGGCGTGACTGTCCGCACAAAAGATTTTACAAAGACATTCTCCGTAATTTCCAAGGTGACTTTTGATAATCTTGATAATCAAGAGATTGAGTATTATGTTGACAATTATAAGCCATACGATAAGGCTGGTGCTTATGGCATTCAGGAATGGATTGGCTACATCGGCGTGAGCTGCGTCGAAGGCTCGTATTTTAACGTGATGGGACTTCCGACCCGCAAATTATATATGGTGTTAAAAAATATACGGTAATAAATTTGGATTGCGGAATGGAAACCGAAGCCGTTGATTGTTATGGTCCGGTGTGGATAAAAGAATAAATTTTAAGGATAACTTTAAATCTTAGAGCAAATGAAATATTACATCATAGCAGGTGAGGCCTCTGGCGATTTGCATGGTTCCAACCTCGTGGCGTCACTTCGGGCGAAGGATCCCACCGCTAAAATCAGGGCTTGGGGCGGTGAGAAAATGCGGAAAAACGGCGCAAACGTAGTGAAAAATTATCACGATTTGGCGTTCATGGGCTTTGTGGAAGTGTTAATGAATCTTTACACGATCTTAAAAAATTTTAACTTTTGCAAAAAAGACATAAAGCAATTTGCGCCAGACGCTGTGATTCTGATCGATTATCCGGGCTTTAACCTGAAAGTTGCGAAATGGGCGCACAATCACGGCTTCAAAGTGTTTTACTACATCTCTCCGCAAGTGTGGGCTTGGAAACGCCGTCGCGTGTACAAGATAAGGAAAGTCGTCGATAAGATGCTGTGTATCTTGCCTTTCGAGAAGAAATTCTATGACAATTACAATGTCGATTGCCAGTATGTAGGTCATCCTTTGCTTGATGAGATCTCGAAGACGTCGCCGGTTGACAAGGATAAGTTTTATAAGTCAAACCGCCTGAACCAGAAGAAAGAGATAATCGCATTGCTTCCTGGCAGCCGGAAGCAGGAAGTCGGCAGAATGCTTGAAGTAATGTTGAAGGTTGTTAAGAAATTTCCTGATTATCAGTTTGTTGTGGGCTGTGCACCATCGTTGCCGGTCAGCTACTATAAGAGTATTATCGGAGATAAGTCGAACGTGCGGCTCGTCGTTAACAGGACATATCAGCTGCTCCAGCTGTCGAGCGCCGCACTTGTGACATCAGGAACCGCAACCCTTGAAACCGCGCTGCTCGATGTGCCGGAGGTCGTGTGCTACAAGGCTAACAGAATATCGTATGTCATCGCAAAGCATTTGGCGAAAATCAAATACATCTGTCTCGTGAATCTGATAATGGACCGATTGGTTGTCAAGGAGTTAATCCAAGATGACCTGACACCTGAGAATATCAGTGAGGAACTGTCGCTCCTTCTCACAAACCACAAACGCCAGCGCAATCTTCTCGAAGACTATGAAGAACTGAAGGAAGTTCTCGGAAATGCAGGCGCATCTGACAAGGCTGCTGAGATCATCTTGGAAAATGTAAAATAAATTTACATAATTGTAAAAAACCAATTACAAACGGTCATTTCTAACACGCTGAAAATGACCGTTTTTTCTTTGAAATTTTTGTTTTTCGTCTGTCATTTATTCGTAAATTGCACGGCAGAATTGATGAGCAAAAATGATAAATTGGTTTAAATATCCTTTCGTCAGACTTCTGATGCCATTGTCGGTTGGCATCTGGATTGGTTTTTCATTTCTTGAGAATGAGGTGAGTCTTGACTTTGAGATGTTTCTGCTGGCTGTAGTGACTCTGTCAGTTTCATTGGCTGCCGTCTCGAAGTTTGTCAAAGATTATTCCGCACGATGGATTTTTGGTTTCAGCCTTAACATACTTCTCATATTAATAGGTGTGCTCGTTGTTCGCATTCACGGCGATGACATTGATGCGCGGAACATTTCATTTTGTGATGGTGAAAACGTAAATGCGTATGTTGCCCGTGTCTCGGAATGCCCGACGATAAAGGAAAAATCCGTTAAGGTCATTCTCGAAATGATGGCTGTTCGCTCTGATGATTCGATTCGTGGATCGACAGGTAATGTTATGTCGTATTTTGAGAGGTCGGAGAAATCCGAAAATATCAGATATGGAGATGTCCTTGTGTTTTTTGACCCTCCCGATGAGATAGAACCACCTTCGAATCCCGAACAATTCGATTATAAGAGGTATCTTTCCCGAAAAGGCATCTCACGCCTGGTTTATTTGAGAAACGACAGATGGATGTCTCTCGGCATGAATTTGTCTAACCCGATTTACAGGTTCTCGTATTGGCTGCGGGATCTTTTGCTGGGCACGATGTTAAAACTCGGAATCACCGGCGATGAGTTTTCAGTCGCATCGGCGATATTGATAGGCTATGATGACACATTGCCGCAAGAGTTGCGTGACAGTTACGTGGCAGCAGGCTCCATGCACATTCTGTGTGTGTCGGGAATGCATGTTGGCGTGGTGTTCATGGTGTTTTCGTATTTGCTTTTCTTCTTCGACAAGAGAAAACGATGGCAGAATTTGGCGCGTCAAACGATCTTGCTGATTGTGGTTTGGACCTATGCGCTGCTGGCTGGTCTGGCACCGTCGATTCTGCGAGCAACAATAATGCTTTCGTTTGTGATTTCAGGTGAGATGCTCGGCAGGAAAAATGTTGTGTTGAACAGTCTGGCAGCTTCAGCTTTTCTGTTGCTGATAGCTAATCCGTCAAATTTGTTTGACATCGGATTCCTGCTTTCCTATTCGGCCGTTGTTGGAATTGTTGAGCTTCAGAAACCGATTTATTGCGTTTTTTACATAAAAAACCGGTTTATTGACAAAATTTGGGAGCTGACAGCAGTCAGCCTGGCTGCACAGTTTGCGACGTCATCATTCTCGATTTTCTTCTTCAACCAATTCCCGCTGTATTTTTGGCTCAGCAATCTTTTCATGACGCCAATTTCAACGATTGTTATCATCGGCGGAATGATACTGATGCTTCTTAGTTTTATACCTTATATTAATATAGCAATCGCATGGATTGTCAAGTGGATGATTTTTTTGATGAATTATTTCGTTTGTGCAGTCGAAAATCTTCCGTTGTCAATAATTAAAGGATTGTATATGAATGATTTGGAGTTTGTGTGTCTTGTCTTGATATTTGTTCTTGTAATGATGGCTGTGAATTTGAAGGATAAAAGAATGGTGTTTGCATCGGTATTCATGCTGCTCGTTTTCGGTATGTCACAATTATCACGGGCGGTTGCCCAACGGAAACAGACAGCTTTCACGGTTTATTCTCTGTCAAAGGGAACGGCTGTTGATTTTGTGTGCGGGAATGAGCATGTCATGTTTTGTGATACTGCTGTCTTCCGTGACCCGCAGATTGCAAGTTTCAGTGTTGAAGGCCATCTGATAGGCGAGGGCGTATATAAAAATGGTAGTTTGTTGCCATTTGATTCGGTTTGTTTCGATAATTCATACTTGAAAAAACGCGAAAACATGATTTCATTCGGCAATGATTTGATTGGTTTTTACGATAAAAAAGCGTGTTTTGGCGTGGAATTGGCCTCAAAATGCCATTTTGATTATTTTGTATTGTATGGAAGTGAAAATATTGATTTGAATGAATTGATGAATTGCTATATTATTGATTTACTGATAATTGATAATTCAATTCCGGAATATTTACGTAAAAAAATCATCAAAAAAGCCGAAGATGCTGGTCAAAAATATTATGATGTAAAATCACAGGGAGCTTTTATATTAGAAAAAATATGATTATAAATAATTGAAAATCAGAGATATAAAAATATTTTTAAAAAAATTGAAAAAAAGTGTTGCACGAATAAAAAAACGCTGTATCTTTGCGCCGTTGAAACAAACAGAAAAGTTCAACTGGTTCTTGAAGATAATGGTGCCGTAGTTCAGTTTGGTTAGAATGCCTGCCTGTCACGCAGGAGGTCGACGGTTCGAGCCCGTTCGGCACCGCAAAGGAAACTCACTCATCAGGGTGGGTTTTTTTTTTATGTTGACTCTTTTGTGAACTGATGGGAGCATCAATCAACAAAATAGTATTTGTGCATTTCATGGGCTCTGTGCAAACGCACATTAAGACTTCGTTACCATGTTACTCGGCTATACCTGATTGTTATAAATTTTTTTAGGTTGTTTGTCTTATGTTAAAATGCTGAAGCCAAATCTAAAATAGACAAAGGTTACTTAATATAACTGATTTCGGATAGTTTTTTGTCAAAATCCAGCGTTCACTTTTTGTTTTTTTTCACAAGAATTTTTCATTTTTGGCGTGGAAATGGCGTAAAATTTTTTCAATTTTGTGATAAAACCGGTAAAAAAACCGTTGTTTTTCCGTTGTTTTTGCGTTTATTCCGAGTGATATCTGTTTGCAACGCATTGACAATCAGCGTATAAAAAATAATTTTAAAAAAATTTCATAAAAGTGTTGACGGTGAAGCAAAAGGCAGTATCTTTGCACTCGCAATCACGGAGGGAACGCGGTGTTGGGAATGAGGTGGTTGCGCAAGTTCTTTGAAAGCAATGAGCCAAGCATACGAAAGTCTGAAAGGTAAGGAAGATACATCAATTCCAGACAGGGAAGCCCGAGTACAGGACAGAAAGAAAATAAAGGAATAACAAATATACAAAGAAGAGTTTGATCCTGGCTCAGGATGAACGCTAGCGGCAGGCCTAATAC
>JAKSNA010000022.1 GCA_024400295.1 Bacteroidales bacterium
CCATCTTTCCATAACTGTTTTGGTTTCAAGCCGTTAATTTGGTCGAACTCACGTTCAATAGTTTATAATATGACAAAAATGTTTACCGGCCTTAAGCCGTTCCAGACAGCTGAGTTGATAATAATGCTTGCACTTGCCTTCGTGATACCGTTTCACTGGCTTGCCGCGCAATATGGTGAGGTGGCATTGGTGGCATGTGCCGTCCTGAAGGTCGTTTTTGAACAGAAATTCAAGTTCAACCCGACTCAGATGAAATGGAAATGGGTGTATCTTGTGTTCATGGCGACGTGGCTTGCATATCTCGTCGGGATGATTCACACTGAAAACGCTGGTGAAGGCTGGTTTGAGGTGAGCAAGAAACTCGGATTCCTGCTCTTCCCGCTGGCGTTCCTGATTTCCGACATGTCGTACCTCACGAAAGACAGAATACGTGCGGTTTTTTATGCACTTGTGGCAGGTACGCTTGTGTTTTTCCTTGCAAACGTGTTGTGGGCTTCCTACGATGTGATTGTTCTGAAATACACGACCGAACGTTTCTTTGACGATGAGCTGATGAAACTCTATTACGTCCATCACACGTATATGTCGATGTATGTCCTATTGGCTTTCGCTTTCTGTTTTGTTGAATTTTGCAATCAAAAAAGTCTGAAAATCAAGATAATAAATGCAACGGCAATGCTGTTGATGGTGGTTTTGGTCTTTTTGCTTGACTCGCGTGCCGGCATTTTGACTTTGTTGGTGGAAATCATAGTGTTATGGTTTTACTATACCTTCATCTTGAATAAAAAGAAAATCGGTGTGATATCGGGCGTTGCGGCTGTCGTGATACTCGTGGCTGTCGTTTCCACCGTGCCGGGATGTTTCTCAAGAATCACTGATACGGTGAAAAATGTCACTTCAGAGAAGAAGACAGACAGACGGCTTGTTCAATTTGCCGGTTATAAATCACTGCTAAAAGACAAATGGCTGTTCGGTGTCGGCTCGGGCGACAGAAATGACGAGACATTGAAATCGTACAAGAAGCATGAGGAGGAATTGATTTCTTCAATCGTACCAATACAAGGTATTGATAAAGAAGAGTTTACAGTCAAACGGACTGCACTTCTCGACACGATTTGCCGGTTGACGTCTCTGGGCGGCAACTGGAACGGACCAAATGACAAAGCGGAGGATTTCATCAAAGACAATGCTGAAACATACGGCTGCACTGCGGAGTCGGTGTTGGATATTTATTGCAAGTATATCTACATCAAAAACGCTTTGTTTTTTGAGTTGGACTCTCATAATCAATTCTTTGACACAATGATAAGCATCGGAATAGTTGGCCTGCTGCTGCTCTTGGCGTATTTCGTCATCCCCGTTGTCTTGATGATAAAACACAGGAAATTCGATGTCACATACCTGATTTTCCTGATGATAATTGCGTTCAATGCGTTGTTTGAGTCAGTCTTTGAGGTTCAGGTCGGAATCATATTCTTCAATTTCTTTAACATGCTGTTATTCACTTCGTTAATATTTAATGTTCAATCATATTCAAAATCGCGGTAAAATGAGAAACAGGATATTTTTACTTTTTGTCTTGATGATTCCGGGTGTTGTGGTCAGTGCTCAGGAATTGCAGATTCCGTTGAACGACGACTACGAGATGGAAGTCTCTGCCGCCGCCTATAACTCTGATTATATTTTCCACACGGCGATGCGCTCGTGGTCGGAACATCAGTTTAAAGATGTGATAAATCTTGACAGCATTGATAATCAATACCGTTTTAACATCAACGTGAAAAACAAATTTTGGAATTATGTCTGTAATTCGTTTTTGAACGATGATTTTTTACGTGTGAAAGGCAAGAACGATGAGTTTTATATCGCTGTCAACCCGTACATTGACTTTGAGGTCGGACACGACGGTAACCGTACGACGTGGGTGAACACCCGTGGGGCTGAGGTGAAGGGCACGATAGGCAGGAACTTCGCTTTTTACACCAATGTCCGTGAAAATCAGGCGGTTTTCCCTGAATACATCACAAACTACATCAAAGACAAAAAAGTCATACCGGGTCAGGGATTGGCGAAGACGTTCAAGGAGACCGGCTTCGATTACACCAACGCGCAGGCATATATCGCGTTCCGCCCCGTGAGATGGCTTGACGCCACGCTCGGATACGGAAAGAACTTCATCGGCGACGGATACCGCTCGATGATATTGTCAGACAACGCGTTCAGCTACCCGTATCTGAAACTCACCGCCGACTTCTGGCGGATACAATACACCTGCCTCTACAGTCAGATGACCGACAGAAACAGAGTCTTGGCCGACAACACCTACGCGAGGAAGTTCACGGTGATACATTATCTCGACTTCGCTGTCTCAAGACGCGTGAACATCGGGCTTTTCGATGCGCTTGTGGCCAAAAACCAAGACTCGCTGGGAGTACGCCGCGGCTTCGATTTCCAGTACATCAACCCGATAATCTTTCTCCGCCCGGCGGAATATTACGCGGGGACGTCGCCCGACAACTCGCTTCTCGGCATCACCGCGAGCGTCATCGTGGGGAAGCACACCACCATTTACGGACAGTTCGTCCTCGATGAGATGACGTTCAAGGAGTTTGTCGGCGGCAAGGGCTATTATGCCAACAAACAGTCGTACCAGCTCGGAGTGAAGAGCTACAACTGCTTCAACGTCAACGGGTTGTTCCTTCAGCTTGAAGGCAACATCGTGATGCCGTACATGTATTCGCACACATCGCAGGGGTCGGGCTGCGGCGTAGGGGAGGACAACTACGCGCACTACAACGAACCGCTCGCACATCCGTGGGGCGCAAACCTCTGGGAAGGCGTCGGACGCGCTCAGTACAACTGGAAACGCCTTTATTTCCAGTACAAAATCAATTTCGGACAGTACGGTGACGACATCAAGAACGCTCACGGGGCAATCGACAACTACGGCCATGACGTTTATCTCGACTATCACGACCACGTGCACATCCTCGACCCGGAAGAAGACCCCCGCGGAATCTACGGACATTATCTCCTCACGGGAAGAAAAACCACAGTGATGATGAATGACTTCACCGTCTCGTATCTGATAAATCCGGCCTACAACCTCAACGCCTTCGTAGAAGTGACAAACCGCAGTTTCAAGGCGCAAGGCCTTGATGGCAAGAACGACTTTGTATTCAGCATCGGCCTAAGGACGAGTCTCGACAGGAAGTACTACGACTTTTGATTGGCAAATGCAAATCAACGCAGAAAAAAATAACATCAGCGGGAAGTCTGCGAGACAAGCAAAAAATGAAACTCTCTGACAACGCCATAAAAATCACGAAAAACGTCAGCTGGGCGGTGGCCGGCAAGACGGTGAGTCTTCTCGGCAGCCTCCTCGTCGGCATCCTCGTGGCGCGTTACCTCGGCCCGGAGCAATACGGCCTGATGAACTACGTCATCAGCTACGTCTGTATCTTCCAGGTGTTTGCGACATTCGGCCTCGACAGCATCGAGATCCGCGAGGAGTCGAGGCATCCCGGAGAAAGAGACGCAATCATCGGGACGGCGTTCACGATAAAAATTATCTTGGCGGCAATAACGCTGGCGGCAGTGGCGGTCTCGGTGATGATAACCGAGACCGATTCGTTCACACGCTGGATGATAATGCTGTATTCGATTTCGATAGTGCTCAACAGCTTGAATGTCATCAGGAATCATTTCACGTCGTTGGTGTGGAACGAATATGTCGTGAAGACAGAGATTTCCAGGACTGTCATCGGCGCGTTGATTAAGATAGGGCTGTTGTTCGCGGAGGCGGGTCTCGGCTGGTTCATCGCCGTTTATACCTTCGACTTCGTACTGCTCGCAGGCGGCTATTGCACGTCATACAGATTGAAAATCGCCAGCATGAAGCTGTGGCGGTTCGACATCAAATGGGCGAAATACCTTGTGGCACAGTCGTTTCCGCTGATGCTGACGGGCGCGGCGGTGATGATTTACCAGCGCATCGACCAGGTGATGATCGGGAAAATGGTTGACTCGGCATCAGTCGGACAGTTCTCGGTGGCGAGCAAATTCGTCGAGGTGCTTATCTTCATCCCGACAATCATGGCGCAGACCGTCGCCCCGATTCTGATACGCACAAAAGAGAAAGACGGTGACGAATACAAGAAAGAATCGCAGATGTTCATGAACATCACCATCTGGGGAAGTTTCCTCCTGGCAGCGGCCATGAGCCTGGTTTCGTATTATCTCGTCATCCTGACTTTCGGCGAGAAATATCTGCCGGCGGTCGCAATCTTGCAGATTTTGTCGTTCAAGGCCGTGAGCGTCGCCCTGTCGAACACCGCCGGGCAGCTGCTCATCATCGAGGGCTTGCAGAAATACGCCATACTTCGTGACGGCTTCGGCTGCGTCATCTGCGTGATTTTCAATTTTTTGCTGATACCGCGATTCGGAGCCGCCGGAGCCGCCGTCGTCGCAATACTGTCAAATCTGTCGGCAGGTTACATCGCCGACCTCTTCATTCCGCAATACCGTCATCTTTTCAGAATGCAAACGAAAGCGTTGCTGTTTGGATGGAAAGACATCTTAAAAATCAAAACATTGTTAAAATCTTGATTTTCAATGAAAAGACTTTCAATCATCATCGTTACATACAATTCTGAAAATGATATTTTCGACTGTTTAGAAGCCGTTTTCAAGCATAACGACCTCGGAGATGAATTGGAAGTTATTGTCGTTGACAACGCCAGCGCAGGCTTCGAGACGATGCGGAAAAACATTGAAAAAATCTATGAAGAAAAGGTTATGGTTGTCAGCAACAGCAAAAACGGCGGCTACGGACAAGGCAACAACATCGGGATAAGACTTTCGTCATCAGATAAGTTATTGATAATGAACCCAGATGTAAGGATTGTCATGCCGATGTTCGCAAAAGTCGCCGACACGTTGGATAATGAAGACATCGCCCTCTGCGGATTCACGTCGATGGAAAACGAAAATCAAAGAAACAGTTCGTTTTACTACACTCATACGACGAGCGCGTTTCGAAAGGTGTTTCTTCGCAAGAAACTACAGACAGATGATTTTCAATACAAAAGAATGTTTTTATCCGGAGCCTGTTTCGCAATGAGAAAAGATATTTTCGAGAAAATCGGGATGTTTGACGAGAACATCTTCCTTTACGGCGAGGAAAACGACATCCATTTCCGCCTGACGAAAATGTTCGCGGAGAAAAAGACGGTTTTCCTCAAGGAGTTGAGATACATTCATCCGACCGCCAACGAGCGGGACAAAGACAAAGAATACCAGCATTCGATGAAGTCGGCGGCTTACTTCTACAAGAAAAACCAGATGCCGATGAAATCGCTGTACAGGAACGAGATGAATCAGGTGATTTTCAAGGCTTTGGCGTTGTGCATCGGGCATCCTTCGAGGATTAGAGAGGCAATTGAAAGATTCCGCGAGCAGAAAAAACAGATCAAAGAGACGTTCAACGAAATAAAAGATTCCAGATCATGAAAGTCGTCTATGTCTTGTCTTCCACCAACAGTTTCGGAGGAGCGACCAAGTCTTTTTATTTAATGGTCAAAAGATTGATTTCCAATGGAATAGAACCTGTCATCGTGGTTCCTGACAACAATGACTTCTGTCTTACATTGAGAAAGGAAGGCATAAGAACCATCGTTTTGAACTTCCGTTCGGCGATATATCCGCCAGCCAAAAACATCAGGGAGATTCTTCTTTTCGTGCCGAAGCTAATTGCAAAAACGGTTCTGAACAAAATTGCGGCGGGAAAGCTTTGCAAAGAAGCGAAGACATTCGGGGCGGAACTGATACACACCAATGTGAGTGTCGTGGATATCGGCATGAAAGCCGCAAGAAAACTCGGAATCCCGCACGTCACACACATCAGGGAATACGGCGACAAGGACTTCAACATGCACGTGTTCCCGTCAAAAAGCATCTATTTTAGGAATTTCAGTACAGAAAAATCATATACAATTTGCATAACCAAAGACGTTTCAAAATACTATCATCTTGAAAATCAAAAAAACTCAAAAGTCATTTACGATGGTGTTCTGCACAAATCGGATGTGATAAAAGGCAACAAGAAAGATGATTATTTCCTTTTTGCCGGCCGTCTCGAAGAAGCCAAAGGCATTTCTGACCTCATGAAGGCTTACGCCAAACTTTGCGAAACAAGAAAAGACGCATTTCCGTTGCTTGTCGCAGGCGAATCGACCGACAAGAATTACACAGTTGTTCTGCATGAGCTCGCAAATTCGCTGAATGTTTCAGAAAAGGTCAGATTTCTCGGAAACCGCACCGACATCCTTGAGCTGATGTCGAAAGCGGCGGCGTTGATTGTCCCGTCGAGGTCAGAAGGATTCGGATTCATCACCGCGGAGGCGATGTTTTCGGGATGCATTGTAATCGGGAGAGACACAGCCGGCACCAAGGAGCAGTTCGACAATGGCCTTGAATTGACGGGCGATGAGATTGGACTGCGCTATCAGCATGAAAAAGAACTCGTCAAACATCTGTGCGATGTGATGGACAACGGCATCGAGCCGTACTTGCCGATGATTGAACGAGCCAAAAAGACAGTGCTTTCACTTTATTCCGCAGAACAACAGGCGGAAAATGTGTTCGATTTTTACATAAACATCTTGGAAAAATGAAAAAAATATTGATTTTCTTCGGGATGGTTCTTTCTTTCATCTATCCCAAAAGACTTAAGGAAACGGTATCAGTCGGTTTCTCTCATATCCGCACCGGTTACTATAAAAGACGGTTCGGGCATCTCGGAAAAGGCGTGAGATTCGGGAAAGCATTCCAATGCAAAGGGGAGGAACACATCAGCATAGGCGAGAAGTCGGTGTTTGGCAAAAACGGCCGACTCATGGCATACGACAACTATCGTGGCGAACAATTCAATCCGTTCATAAAGATAGGCAGAAACTGCAGCATAGGCGAGCGTTTTCACATTACGGCGATAAATGGGATAACGATAGGCGACAATCTCCTGACGGGGGCCGGTCTTCTCATTACCGACAATGCACATGGGACTCACGACATCGGCATGCTTGACATTGCACCGATTGAGAGGCCATTGGCATCCAAAGGGAAAGTGACAATAGGAAACAACGTGTGGTTTGGCGAGAACGTCTCGATAATGCCTGGCGTAAACATTGGCGACGGTGTCACGGTGGCAGCAGGCAGCGTGGTGACCAAAGACATACCATCATATACAATAGTGGCTGGGATTCCGGCAAAAGCAATAATCTAACAAACAAGTCAATAATCCATCATCATGATATACTTATCAGCATTACTACTCATTTTAATTCCTTTTTTCAGATTTGACATTTTGAAAAAAGGCGGGAACGAGAAACTCTGGTATTACATCTGCCTGTCGGCGTTGACTCTCATCGCCGGTCTTCGTTACAGGGTCGGAGGCGACACTATCGACTATATGGTTCATTTCGAGACATATCCGACGATAGCTGAACTTTCTGAATTTGATTTCAAAGGAGCATATTACACGCCTCTCTGGTATGTTTACAACGCAATATTCAAATCTTTGGGCGACAGTTTCTACGTCTTCCAGATTGTGCAGGCGTTTCTCGTGAACCTGGCTTTTTTCAGGTTTTTCAAACGTTATTCCAAGCGTTTCTTCGCGGTTCTGCTTGTGTATTTCGTCGGTTATTATTTGTATTACAACACTGAAATCCTGCGCTCGGCGCTATGTGTCGTCCTGTTCCTCGAAGCCTATCCTTTACTCGAAAAGAGAAAATATCACTGGTATTTCCTGCTTTCGCTGATAGCGGTGGGATTCCACATATCCGCAGTGTTTCTTTTCGTCATACCTCTGTTCCGTCTCATCAAAAAAGAGAACTTCACTGTCTGCCTCGTCACCGGACTGGTGATTCTTGTGATGGCAAGCCTTGTCAATGTGAAATCCATAATAGAATCAGTCAATATACCGACGAACTCCGGATTCAGGTATTATCTGATGTCAAGGCTCGATTCATACGCCAAGGGCATGCCGCAGCTGTCAAAATACTATCTCTTCGACCAACTCGCTATATGTGCTCCTGTTCTGGGTATAATGTTACTGAGACGGATTTTGAGATTTGAGAATGACAGCCGTTTCGGCGTGATGGCGATGATTATGGTCATAATCCAGTTTGCGAGTATCTTCCATCATGTCATCGGACGCTTCAATGACTACCTCGTCCCGTTTGTGATTGTTTATCTCGTGAACACTCTTTTTGAAAACAAAGGCGAGATAGCGGCCAACAAATTCGGACTGGCACTGGCAACATTGTCTTTCGTGTCGTTTTTCGGCGTGACGGCCGTGAAATATTGCAGGAACCAATATGCGATCATGAAAGGCGCACACATATACGACAGGTATCTGCCTTACAGGTCTGTTTTCAATCCGGAGAAGAGCGTGAAACGGGAACTCCTAATCGCCTCTCAATACAGTGCAAGCAAGGTCGAAGTGGGAGATGAACGTGTCGGACTTGAGTTTGAGGAAAATGAAATAAAAGAAGACATATATTGGGTCAACGACACTGTCCTGCAGGATTCGTATGTGGTTGAAAGAGGTTGCAGACTGACGGTAAAAGACTGTTATGTCCGCGTCAGTCCGGATTGCGCGGTCATCGTCCGAAAAGGCGCGGTGCTTGTCGTGGATAATGCCGTCATCGACACCGACACGACGCATTGCGTGCGGCAGTGGCGGGGCATCCAAGTGCATGGCTCGAACTTGACGCACCAGTTTGAAATAGACGGCACCTACCAGCAGGGATACATCGAGCTTCACAACGCCGCGATAAAGAATGCCATCATCGGCGTTGACCTCGGCGACCCTGATGACTGGGTGAAGAAGGGCGGGATCATATATGCGGAAAACACCTCGTTCATCAACAATACAAGGGCGATACACGCTGAAAATTACACCAACACCGACCCGAACACCATGAGACCAGCCGATTATAACGCCATCTTCGACAACTGCATATTTGAAATAAATGAAAGCTATATCGGGACTGACATGTTCCATAAACATGTTGACTTGTACGAGACGCATGGCCTTAAATTCTACGGATGCCAGTTCCTGCAGACCGTCAGGAACGAGAAGACATCCGAATATTCCGTCGGCTTTGAAGCCAACGACTCTGACTTCACCATTGACAACAGCCGGGATGGAAAGGAGACAAGAAGCGTGTTCAGTGGCTTCCATCGTGGCATCGCCGCCAACAGCATGAGATTCGGCAACTGGAATAACATCAAAGTGTTCAACGCGGTGTTCAAGGACAACAGCATCGGGGTGGAGCTGAAAGACAGCCGGACGGCAATCATCATGTCAAATGACTTCTTCATCGACAACAGCAACGACATGTGCACCGGCATCATGATTGACGGACTGACAGATATAATGATAGAAGACAACACTTTCACCGGTCTCAACAGAAAACACGAAAACACCAGCTCCGCCGTTTCCTCGACATATATGAAGGAAGTGCATCTTGAAAACAATGTCTTCAATGATGTCACGGAGTTTGACTACAGGGGTCACTGAATCTCCCCGCCGAGGCTCTGCAAAAAGCGGAAGACATCCTGGCATTTTAATACTACTATGAGCAACAACACAAAAGCGCGGGTAATCGCATATTATCTCCCGCAGTTCTACCCGATTCCGGAAAACGACAGATTCTGGGGCAAGGGCTTCACCGAATGGACCAACGTGGCGAAGGCGAAGCCTCTTTTCAGAAACCACGACCAGCCGAGAGTGCCCGCCGACCTCGGTTTCTACGACCTCCGGCTCCCCGAAGTGCGCGAGGCGCAGGCGGAACTGGCGAGAGAAGCCGGCATAGAAGGATTCTGCTACTGGCACTATTGGTTCGGCAACGGGAAACGGCTGCTCGACCGCCCCTTCGACGAGGTGCTGAACAGCGGCAAACCCGACTTCCCGTTCTGCCTCTGCTGGGCGAACCACGACTGGACGACGAAGACATGGCAGCAGGCCGACAGAAAAACGACCATCACCATGATCGCCGAACAGACTTATCCCGGCGACGAAGATTACATCAATCATTTCAACTACGTGCTGAAGGCGTTCAAGGACAAACGTTACATCACCGTTGACGGGAAGCCGGTCTTCGCCATCTTCGACCCGTACAAATTCCGTGACGTGAAGCATTTCATCGAACTGTGGCGGAAACTCGCTGAAGAAAACGGACTGAAAGGCATTTATTTCATCGCTCTCGCCAACAACACCAGCACCATACGCCGGAAAGAGGACGGCACACTCGAACACAACATCATGCCCGACCTCAAAAGCAGCAAGAACGTATATGAGAACATACTTTCCATCGGATTTGACGCCATAAACTCCTTCGGCAAACTGCGTTCGGAAATGATTTACACAGGGAAATACCGCCGTCTGGCGCAGAAGAAACTCAGGGAACTCTTCCCTTTCATGAAGCCTAACGTCTTTAAATACGAGAAAAGCATAAAATATTTCTTCGCTCCGGAAGACAGATGGGAGAACATCTTCCCGACAGTTTTACCTCAATGGGACAAAAGCCCGCGCGTAGGGACGTGCGACGACGTTTACGTCAACGCGACGCCGGAAAACTTCCGCAAACATCTCGCTGATGCCTTGGACATCGTGTCGGGAAAACAAGACGAACACAAAATCATCTTCCTCCGTTCATGGAACGAATGGGGCGAAGGCAACTACATCGAACCCGACCTCAAATACGGTCACGGATTCCTCGACGTATTACACGACGAACTAATCAAATAAGATGAAAGAAAACGAAATCGACATATCAGTAATCATACCTTCTTATAAACCAGAAGGTTACATCTGGCAGTGTCTGACTTCTCTGAAAAACCAGACCTTCGAGAAGGAAAGATTTGAGATAATCTTGGTTCTCAACGGATGCAAAGAGCCGTTTTATTCCGACATCATCAATTTTGTAAATAAGAATCTCGAAGGCAATATAATAAAAGTCATGCAGACTGATGTCGCCGGAGTATCCAACGCCCGCAACATAGGCATCGAGAACGCAAAAGGACGTTACATCACCTTCCTCGACGACGACGATTACCTTTCGGAATGTTTCTTGGAAAAAATGCTGCCGATAGCTGAAAACGGTATCATCCCGATGAGCAACATGATTTCATTCTCTGACGATGACAACAGCGTGCAGCCGTATTATGTCACGGAGGCATTCAAACATCTACACAAAAAAGGGGTGGTTTCGCCTTTGAGCGCACGCTCGTATCTATCGGTCTGTGTCGCAAAACTGCTGCCGACAAGACTCATCGGAGCCACCCGTTTCAACACTAACTTCAAGATCGCCGAGGACTGCGTGTTCATGTTCGCCTTGTCGAAAGACATCAGAGAAATGCAGTGTTCCGATGAAGATGCCGTCTATTACAGAAGAATAAGAAAATGTTCGGCGCTGACATCACATCGTTCTCACAAGACAAAGATTGTCAGCGGATTGAAGTTGATTTCGCAATATTTCAAAATTTACCTGAAACATCCTTTCAAATACAATTTCATATTGTTCCTGACGCGCATCGCAGGGACCATAAAGAACATTTTTTGATTCATGAAAACCCTTATCGTTTCATTTTATTACATGCCGGAGATGGGGGCTGCGCCGTCGCGCATCACCAACTTGGCCCGAGGCCTCAAAGACAACGGCATCGACGTCGATGTGCTGACATGTATGCCGAATTACCCGAAAGGCAGGATTTTTGAAGGATACAGGCACAGATTCTCCATGAAAGAAAACATTGACGGAATAAATATTTACCGTTACTGGACATACGCCTGCAACAGCAAAAATCCGATAAAAAGAGTGATAGCGATGCTTTCTTTTGCCTTCACGATGTGGTTTTTCGCATTCAGGTTCCGTCTCATAAAAGGCTACGACAGAGTGATAATACAGTCGCCGCCGCTTCTTGTGGCTTCATCGGCGATGTTTCTTTTCAAGAAGGTAAAAAGGAGAAACGTCATACTCAACGTCTCCGACCTCTGGCCGGTTTCGGCTGTCGAACTCGGTGTCATGAAGGAAGGCAGTCGGTCGCACCGTTTCATGCTCAGGCACGAGCGTTTCATCTACAAGAACGCCGACGCGGTGATGGGACAGTCGCAGGAAATCATCAACCACGTCCTCGGAATGTTTCCTGAAAAAAAGACGTTCCTGTACAGAAACCTTCAGGAAAACGGCAATCCGGCACAGCAGTATTTCGGCGGAAGAAGAAAAAACGGACTTAAAATCGTTTACGCAGGTCTGTTCGGCGTGGCGCAGGATCTCCTGTCGCTCATCAAAAACATTGACTTCAAACAACTTAACGTGGAGTTTCATCTTTACGGCGGCGGCAACCAGCTTGACGAAATACTGAAATACATCGGCGACGGTGAGAAAAATGTCTTCTATCACGGATTCCTTCAGAAAAACGAGCTTGCCGCCGAACTGAAGAAATATGACGTGTCAATAATCCCGCTGAAGACCTCAATCAAAGGCGCGGTGCCGTCAAAGATTTTCGACATCCTGCCGCACGGCATCCCCATCCTGTTCAGCGGCGACAGAGAAGGCACCGACATCGTGAATGATTTCGGCATAGGGCTGACATCAAAGCCGTCCGACTACAAAACCCTTGAACTTGATATCCGAAAATTCGCAGAAATGCCTGATAACGAATATAATAAATATGTCGAAAACTGCATTTCCGCTTCAAACGACGCTTTCTCATTTAAAAAGCAAATGATGCGTTTCGCAAACTTCATGAAAGCATAATTTTTGAAACAAATTGTCATGTCAAACCCAACAAAAAAATCATTGAAATATCCATTCCGTGGTATATGTAACATCATAACGTCGTTGTTCGTGATGTTTTCTTTTGCATACATTTGGTACAAGAGCCTCAACCCGTTGCTTTACACGAGCTTTCTCCTGAAAGGAAATTTCCTCGTCATAGGCATCTACATGTTTTTCGTGCTGCTTTTCATGAGCGTTTTCGGCGGTTTCAAGCTCGGAATTTATTCCAGGACGAACATCATCATCTCGCAGTCAATCGCTCTTCTGTGCGCATCATTCATGCAGATTCTGTTCGTGATAATGCTCATAGGCAGAGTGATTCTGATACCGGCTATCTTGTTGAATTTCTTCAAGATGTATGTCGTGCAAATCGTATTTGTCTTTTTCTTCACAATAGTCGCGATGACCATCTACCACAAACTTTTCAACCCTTACGAGCTGCTCCATATCTATGCTGATGAAAACGACAATATTTCAAAACGCTTTCTGAACCAGCATCTTAACTATGTGATAAAAGACAAGGTCAGCTGTTTTGACACGATGGAAAACATCATCAGGCACATCGACAATTTCGACCTCGTGATGATTGACGACATCCCTACCGACAGGCGGGAAATCGTCCAGAACATTTGTTATTCAAAAGAGAAGAAGGTTTATTTCGTACCGTCAATCACCGACATAATAAACAAAAACTCGAAATATTCGCATCTGCTCGACACGCCGTTGTATTTTTACAAGAACAATGCCATGTCCGTTTTTGAAAAGATAGTGAAACGAATCGGCGACATTTTCATCTCGGCCGTCGGAATCATCATCACCTCGCCGATAATGATTGCCGTTGCCGCAGCGATATTTTCCTACGACAAAGGGCCTGTCTTCTACAAGCAGACGCGCTACACGCAAGGCGGCAAGATATTCAAAATCATCAAGTTCCGCAGCATGATTCCAAATGCCGAAAACGACGGCAAGGCACGTCTCGCTTCCGAAAACGACGACCGCATCACACCTGTCGGGCGTTTCATCCGCGCTTGCAGAATCGACGAGCTGCCGCAGTTCTTCAACATCCTGAAAGGCGACATGAGCATCGTCGGCCCGCGCCCGGAACGCCCCGAAATCGCCGATGAATACTGCAAGCAGCTGCCCGAATTCAGATACAGACTCTATGTGAAAGCCGGCTTGACAGGCTACGCCCAGGTTTACGGAAAATACAACACCACTTTCGTTGACAAACTGAAACTCGACATGATTTATGTCGGAAACGCTTCAATTCTCCTTGATATTCAATTGATTCTCCTCACTTTGAAGGTGATTTTCCAAAAAGAAAGCACAGAAGGCCTCGAAGAAGGCAAGACAATCGCAACAAAATAATATTCTGATTATGAAGATTTTACTTTCTCTTCCGACGAATCTTGTCAATTCATTTCATGAAATAACAGGCCTATCAAAAGAAGAATATTTCTGTACCTCCGACCCGATAGGCCGCCGCATCGGCTCCGGCGGCGGATCTACGTGGCTGCTTGAAAAGTTCCCGTTTGACGACAAGAAGATTCTCATCCACGCCGGCGGCGAGTCAAGACGGCTGCCTTCATATTCGACTTCAGGAAAGATCCTCACTCCCATTCCGGTGTTCCGCTGGGCTTGCGGACAGAAGATCAGCCAAGACCTGCTCTCGCTGCAACTGCCTCTCTACAAAAAGATTATGGAGAAGACACCTGCTACGGTCAACACTCTGATTGCCAGCGGTGACGTCTTCATCCGCACCGACGAGCAGCCGCTGGAAGTACCTGAAGCCGATGTGATATGCTACGGCGTGTGGGTCGATCCGTCAATAGCAAAAAACCACGGCGTCTTCGCCATGCGCCGCGACAACCCGACGGAACTCGACAAGATGCTTCAGAAACCGACTCTCGAACAGATTGACGAACTCGTAAAGACTCATGTCTATATGATGGACATCGGACTGTGGCTGCTGAGCGACAAGGCGGTGGAGATGCTCGCGAAACGTTCCAAAGACGAAAACGGAAACATAAGATACTATGATCTCTACTCTGATTTCGGACGCTGCCTCGGAAACAACCCCGAACTGAAAGACACAGAACTCAACACCCTGACCGTCAAGATAATGCTGCTTGACGGCGGCGAGTTTTACCATTACGGCACAAGCCGCGAACTCGTGTCGTCAACACTTGCCGTGCAGAACCTCGTCAACGACCAGAACAAGATCTTTCATCATAAGGTGAAGGCGCATCCCGCTGTCTTCACGCAAAATTGTGTCACAGAGATACAGTTTACCGCGGAAAACTCCGACATCTGGATTGAAAACAGCTGTGTGAGCAAGGACTGGAAGATTTCAAACAAGAATATCATCACCGGCGTGCCTGACAATCAATGGGATGTGACGTTGAACCCGGGCGACTGCCTCGACATTGTCCCGATTGGCGAGAAATCGTTTGCGGTCCGTCCGTATGATTTCAACGAGCCTTTCAAATATGTCAATGTGGCTGAAGGAATCGACCCGTTCAAGGCGGCGGCGTTCCCTGTCTTCGACGACATCGAGAAAATGGGGCAGTACGTGAAGAGCGTTTTTGACGAAAACCCAAAACTTCACTCTTCACTCTCAAAACTTCACACTGAATACATTTCCGCCGAGGAGATCTTGAACAAGGCCAACCTCAAGAGGCTGTTTGCCCAGCGTGAGGCGTTCGTGCGCATGAACCTGCCGGTGCTTGAGAGAAATCATGACCGAAGCGTTTTCTATAGCGTTGACTTAGACGATGTCGCGTCGAAATATGTGAGATTCGGACTTGCTTTGCCTGATGAGCTTCACGATGGTGAGGCTGCCGTGAAACGCATTCAGAACAACAGTCTGCGCGCTCGCATTCTCCAATACAGAGGTGCTGATTTCAGGGAAGAGGAGGCGAAGTCATTCCGCATCCTTCAAGAGACACTCACTGCTTCGGCCCGCTGCGACCTACAGATGCCGCGGTGTGACGTCTATTCCGACCAGATCGTGTGGAGCCGTTCGCCGGTGCGCATCGACCTCGCCGGCGGCTGGACCGACACGCCGCCATACTGTCTCATGGAAGGCGGCTCGGTGGTCAACATCGCCATCGAACTCAACGGACAACAGCCGATACAGGTATATGTGAAACCAACGGCAGAATGCCATATCGTGCTGAGGTCCATCGACTTGGGCGCACGAGAAGATGTCACCACGTTTGATGAACTCGGTGATTTCAAGAAAGTAGGATCGCCGTTCAGCATACCGAAGGCGGCTTTGGCACTTGCAGGCTTCATGCCGTGTTTCTGCCGGAAGAAATACAAAACACTGGAGCAGCAACTCCGCGATTTCGGCTGTGGCATGGAGATAACTCTTCTGTCCGCGATTCCAGCCGGCAGCGGCCTCGGAACCTCATCGGTGCTCTCGGCGACAGTCCTTGCAGCCATCTCCGACTTCTGCAAACTCGGCTGGGACAAGACCGTCATCTGCAACAAGACATTGATATTGGAGCAGTTGCTCACCACCGGCGGCGGATGGCAAGACCAATACGGCGGCGTGTTCCACGGAGCGAAACTACTTGAGACGAAGCCCGGCTTTGAACAGACCCCCGTCGTTAAATGGCTGCCCGACTACATCTTCACGAAGCCGGAATACAAACCGTGCCACCTTTTATATTATACGGGAATCACCCGCACGGCAAAAAACATTCTTTCGGAGATCGTCAGAAAGATGTTTCTCAATGAGACAGACCATCTGTCACTTCTCGCCGACATGAAACATCACGCCGAGGAGACTTTCAATATGATACAACGTAATGACTATCAAGGCTATGGCAGGATGATTGCAAAGACGTGGGGTCAGAATAAACGCCTCGACAGCGGCACAAACCCACCAGCGGTTGAAGAAATTTTGAAGAAAATTGATGATTACTGCCTCGGTTACAAACTTCCTGGCGCCGGCGGCGGAGGCTTCATCTACATGGTGGCGAAAGACGATGTCGCAGCGGCGCAAATCAAGAAGGTGCTGACAGAAAACCCAGTAAACAACAGGGCGCGGTTCGTCGAGATGTCGCTTTCCGAGACCGGACTGCAAACCACGAGAAGTTAAACAGGTGATTAGGGAAATAGGTAAAAGGTGATTAGGGAAATAGGTAAAAGGTGATTAGGTGATTAGGTAAATAGGTGATTAGGTAAATAGAAAAAAACTTGTGAAACTCGTGTTACTAACTTGTGAAACTTGTGTTTAAAAATATGAAAGGTTATAAATCAAAGCATTACGATTTTCCGACGGTGCATTACTGCCGCACGTTGGAATTGCGTGACAACCCTGAACTGATAAGAGAATACCGTCGCCGTCACGAGAAAGGCAACGTATGGCAGGAGATCATCGACGGCATCAGGCAGGTCGGGATCCTTGAGATGGAGATTTACATACTCGGGACGCGTCTTTTCATGATTGTCGAGACGCCCGCCGACCTCGACCTCGACGCCGCGATGGACAAGCTCGCCACATTGCCGCGTCAGGCGGAGTGGGAGGCGTATATGTCTGAATTACAAGACACTTCCGCCGACGCCACATCCGACGAGAAATGGCAGATGATGGAGAGGATGTTTTATCTTTATCAATGATTAACGATTTCTCCCTTTATCGCCACGCCTGGATTTCGGCACCGCATTTCGAAAGACAACTCACTGACAATGAATGCAATGAGTTGCTGAAAAAAGGCGGCTGGATGGTCAGAAACACTTTCGACTTCGACCAGAAGGAAGAGTCGGATTTCTGGTATGTCATAAAAGACTCGTTTGACGGCATGAATGAGCTTTCATCAAACGAGCGGAATATGATCAGACGCGCGTTGAAACGCCTTGAATATAAAATGGTTGATAAACAAATTGTTGAAAACCATGGTTTTGCGATAACAGAGAAAGTTTATGACGCGTATAAGATGAAAGACCGCATGATGAACAGGTCGGTGTTCTCCCGACTTCTCGCCTCGTGGCAGACAGAAAATCATGAGTTCTGGGGCGCTTTCGACAAGTGCGACGGCCGACTCGTTGGCTTTGCCGTCATCCAGCTCTACGGCAACGCGTGTTTTTACAATTTGGTGATGGTTCTCCCTGAATATAAGCACAACGCAACCTATCCATTTTATGGATTGTTTTACAAACTCAACGAATATTATCTCGGCGAAAAAAAATTCAAATATGTGACTGACGGTTCGCGGAGTATCACGGAACATTCTGATATTCAGCCATTCCTGATCCGTAATTTCAAATTCCGCAAGGCTTATTGCAAACTGAAAATCCATTATAAATGGTGGTTCGGAATCATCGTGAAAATTCTTTTTCCGTTCAGAAGTCTCATCCCGAACAAAAGCGTGAAGGCGATGTTGAAAATGCATGAGATCTCGTTGAGATTTTAAGTTGATAGTATGTTTTTGAAGTTTTTATTTGACCGTGTTCTCTCGTTGCTCGGCTTGATATTGTTGTCGCCGTTTTTTCTGGGTCTTTTTGTCATTCATAAGATAAAAATGCACGGCGGGAGGTTCTTTTACCGGCAAGTTCGTATCGGGAAAGATGCCAAGCCGTTCAGAATCTTCAAGATACGTACCATGAGGGAAAATTCCGAACAGGGAGGCTCAATCTCGGTTTATGATGACGAGCGCATTCTCCCTTTCGGGAAATGGCTTCGCGAAACGAAAATCGACACACTCTTTGAACTCATCAATATATTAATAGGTGATATGAGTTTCGTCGGGCCGCGACCCGATGTGCCAGGTTATGCCGACAGACTTGAGGGTGATGACCGCAGATTGTTGAGACTGCGTCCCGGGATTACGGGGCCGGCATCGCTCAAATACCGCCATGAAGACAAGATCCTCGCCATGCAGCCTGACCCGCAGCGCTACAATGATGAGGTTATTTATCCCGATAAGGTGAAAATTAATCTGCAATATTTAGATAACTGGAGCATTTTTTTAGATGTCAAGATACTCTGGAAGACGTTTTTTTAATGGGGAATATTGTAATTTATTCTGATAAATTATTGATTGTCAATGACTAAAAAATTATTTCAAAAAAATAGAAATTTTTTGTCACACGTATTGAAAAACATTGTACTTTTGCACTCGCAAACGGAGAAATAAAGTCTGTTGAAACGCCTCCTTAGCTCAGTTGGTTAGAGCATCTGACTGTTAATCAGGGGGTCTCAGGTTCAAGTCCTGAAGGGGGCGCAAAGAGAGATTACAAAGTGTAATTTTTTATGTTTCATGTTATTAATTGAAAGGGATGGATACCAACGGTGTTCATTCTTTTTTTGCATTTAAACTCACCATGATGAAAAAATCGGTAATAGGCATAGGCAATGCCCTCGTTGATATTCTCACCCGAATTGACAACGATAACATCCTCAATGATTTACAACTTCCAAAAGGTTCAATGCAACTTGTCGATGCGAACACTTCGGCTCATGTCGGGGCGGCGGTTGAAAAGTTTGAAAACTCCATGGCTCCGGGAGGCTCTGCCGCCAACACAATCCACGGCCTCGCGAAATGCGGCATAAAGACGGGGTTCATCTTCTCGACCGGCAACGACGAGACGGGGCGTTTCTTTGAAGACGCCATGAAGGAGGTCGGGGTGCGGCCATACGTGTATCATCGCGATACGCCGACTGGCACAGCCCGTGCAATCATCTCGCCCGACGGAGAGCGCACCTTTGCGACACACCTCGGAGCAGCTGTCGAGCTGACCGCCGAAATGTTCGGCAAAGAGCTTTTTGCTGGCTGGGATTACTGCTACATCGAAGGCTATCTCATTGCAAACCAGCCACTTGTCAGAGCCGCCATCAAACTTGCGAAGGAAGCGGGCTGCAATGTCGCCATCGACTTGGCGTCATATAATGTCGTTGAGGCAAACCGCGACTTCCTACTCGAGATACTGCCGCAAATCGATATCGTGTTCGCCAACGAGGAAGAGGCCAAGAGCCTGACAGACAGCACGCCGGAGGAGTCACTCGAGTTTATCGCGAAGAGTTGCGAAATCGCTGTCGTGAAGGTCGGGAAACGAGGTTCGCTCATCAAACGAGGCGGTGAAAAGGTGCAGATCGGCTGCAATAAGGTCAATGTCATCGACACCACAGGCGCAGGCGACATGTACGCCGCCGGTTTCATGGCAGGCCTCATCAACGGACTGAACCTCGGGCAGTGCGGCGAGCTCGGCAACTGCCTCGCTGAAAGTATCATACAGGTCATCGGTGCCAAGATGGACGAAGGCAGATGGAACGCGATTTATGAGAAGTTTCCCATGTTGAAAAATAATAGCAAATAATTGAAAAACTTTGGATTATTTTTCGTACTTTTGCCCCCAAATTTCAAAAATAATAATAATCAGACAATAAAAAAATAAAAATGAAGGTATTCCAGACAGACGAAATTCGGAACATCGCTCTCATAGGAGCTGCTAAATCCGGAAAGACTACACTTGCCGAAAACATGGTTTTCGAAGGCAAGCTCATCAACAGAAAAGGCGCTACTGAAAGCAAAAACACAGTGTCAGACTACCGTCCAATCGAAATGGAACGCGGTATCTCTGTTAACGCCAGCTTGTTATATACTATCTATAATGACAAGAAAATCAATATCTTAGACACTCCTGGCTTTAGCGATTTCTCCGGTGACATCGTCGCATGTCTGAGTGCTGCCGACACAGCGGTCTTCACCGTCAACGCACAGTCGGGTGTTGAAGCCACATCAGAAAACGCATGGAAACACGCGGCAAACACAAACAAGCCTGTCGTGTTCTTCATGAACCAGCTCGACCACAACAACGCCAACTTCGATGATGCAATCCATCAGCTGAAGGAATATTTCGGCGAGAAAGTCGCTCCGGTACAGTTCCCGGTGAACACAGGCGAGGGCTTCAACGCCGTCATCGACCTCATCATGAAGAAGATGCTCGTCTTCAAGAACGGCAACGGCGCTCCTGAGGTTCAGGACATCCCTGCCAACCTCGCTGACAAGGCGGAAGAGTTGCACAACGAACTCATCGAACACGCAGCTGAAGGCGACGACGCTCTCATGGAAAAGTTCTTCGATGAAGGCACACTTTCAGAGGAAGACATGGAGGCAGGTATCCGCATGGGCATCGCCAAACGTGAACTCTTCCCTGTCATCTGTGGCGCGGCAAAAGGCGGTGTCGGCGTGACACGTCTCCTCGAATTCATCATCAACGCTTGCCCGTCACCGGCACACGTGGCTCCGATCGTTGCTGAAAATGGCACGGAATTCCACAACAACATCGAGGAACCGGCAGCGATGTTCTTCTTCAAGGTTTCCAACGAACAGAACGTCGGCGATGTCGCGATGGCACGTATCTACGGCGGCTCGGTTGTTGAGGCTCAGGACTTCGTCAACCCACGCACCGGCAACAAGGAACGTATCTCGCAGATCCTCGTCTCAAACGGCAAGACACGCGAGCGTGTTGAGAAAGCCTGCGCAGGCGACATCATCTCGACAATCAAGTTGAAAGATGTCCGCGTCAACGACACACTCGTCGATGCAAAGGCAGCAGAAGCAGCATTCCCGGCAATCAAGTTCCCGACACCGATATTCTCAATAGCAATCAAGGCTGTCAACTCACAGGAAGATGAAAAGCTCGGCGGCATCCTCAACGACATGCACAAGACCGACCCGACTATCCTCACATCAATGTCACGTGAGCTGAAACAGAACATCCTTCAGTGCCAGGGCGAGTATCACCTCAACACAATCAAGTGGTATCTCGACAACGTCCACAAGATCGCCGTCGAGTTCGCGTCACCAAAGATCCCGTACCGTGAGACAATCACCAAGTCAGCCAACGCCGACTACCGTCACAAGAAACAGTCAGGCGGTTCAGGTCAGTTCGGTGAAGTGCATTTGAGACTTGCTCCATATTATGAAGGCTACACTGACCCGACAGACCTCCAGGTCCGTGACACTCAGGAGTATGACCTCCAGTGGGGCGGCAAGCTCATCTTCAAGAACTGCGTCGTCGGTGGCGCCATCGATGCCCGCTTCATGCCGGCCATCCTCAAAGGTATCAACGAACGTCTCGAAGAAGGCCCGCTCACAGGCTCATACGCCCGCGACATCATCGTCTATGTCTATGATGGTAAGATGCACCCGGTCGATTCAAACGAAATGGCATTCAAGATAGCAGGTCGTATGGCATTCTCGGCGGCGTTCAAGAACGCAGGCCCGAAGATCATGGAACCTATCTATGACCTCACAGTCCGTATGCCGGAAGACATGATGGGTGCTGTCAACACCGACCTTCAGGGCCGCCGCGCCATCATCATGGGCATGGATTCAGACCGTCACTACCAGATCATCAGGGCAAGAGTCCCGCTCGCGGAGATGGACCGTTACTCGACATCATTGAGCTCACTCACCTCAGGCCGTGGCTCATTCACGATGGAATATGCGGAATACGCACAGGTCCCGGCCGATGTCCAGACCAAGCTCCTCAAGGCTTACGAGGAATCAAAGAAAGACGAGGATTAATCCCGAGTCTGATAAATAAACTGAAAAAGGGTGGATCAAAACCAACGGTTTTGGCCGCCCTTTTTTCATTTAGTAATTCGTGCGATTAGCGGTGACTAAAAAGGTAGGGACAATTCGTGCGATATGTGTTATTCGTGGTGAAGTATATCACGAGTGTGGTGTTACTCGATGACTCCGCTGCCCAAAACCACCGGCTCTGTCTCGTGGTAGATGGTGCCGAACTGTCCGCTCGCGACACCGGAAATCATCACGTCGGAGTTGATAATCAATCCGTGGTCGGTCAAGCTCAGCGTCCCTGTGCGGAATTCAGGCTGATGGCGTATCTTGTATCTCACTTTCTCGCCTTCGCTGAATTTGATGACGGGGTTCATCGCTTGCACGTCAACGAGGCCGATTTTGTTGACATATTGTGTTTCGGGGTCGTAGCCTTGTGAGACATAAACGATATTGTTATCGGTGTCTTTTCTCACCACGAACCACGGTCCTCCGCCGAGGCCGAGGCCTTTGCGCTGTCCGATGGTGTGAAACCAGAAGCCTTTGTGCCGGCCGAGCTTCTTGCCTGTCTCGAGTTCGATGATGTCGCCTTCTTTTTCGCCGACATATTCGCGGATGTAGTCGTTGTAGTTGATTTTTCCGAGGAAGCAGATGCCTTGTGAGTCATGGCGTCCGGCGCTCGGGAGCTTCAGTTCGGCTGCTATGCGGCGCACCTCGCTCTTAGGCAGGTCACCGACGGGGAACATCGCTTTCGAGAGTTGGTGGTACGTTATCCTTGCGAGGAAGTCGGTCTGGTCCTTGAACGTGTCGGCGGCTGTGCCGAGCCATGCTATGCCGTTGTCGTCGATCCACTGTCGGGCGTAATGTCCTGTCGCGATGCGGTCATATTCGTGCCCTGCCTTCTCCTCGAACGCGCCGAATTTTATGAAGCGGTTGCACATCACGTCGGGGTTGGGGGTGAGGCCTTTGCGCACCGACTCCATGGTGTAGCGTGCCACGCGGTCGTAGTATTCCTTCTGCAAGTCGATGATGTCGAACTTGCATCCGTATTTTTTTGCGATGTAAGAAGTTATCTCTATGTCCTCCTCGGAGGGGCAGTCCATCATGTCTTCCTTGCCTTCGAGACCAATCTTTATGTAAAAGATATGCGGGTCAAATCCTTGGTCTTTGAGCAGTGGGACGATGACGGAGCTGTCAACGCCGCCTGATACTAATGCCGCTACATTCATGGATTTCAGTTACTTGCTTGAATCATAGGTGACTCTGTGCACAGGGATGGTAAAGCCATATTTGCCGTCCATCTCTGTCTCGGCTGAGCCGTATATGCCTCCGTGGCGTCTGCCTTTGTATGCCGCCCATGCGCGGTCGCCGTATGAGAAATGCCACCATTCGGCCGGGAAGTTGATGAAGCCTTCTCTCCTCATCATTCTGACGAGTGTCTTGCGGTTCTTCGCCTGGGTCTTGGTTATGTATTTGTTCCTTGTCTCTGTCTTGTTGTTGTGTTCGTGGAACTTGGTGCCGAAGTCGAGCATCACGCCGTTGTCGTCGCAGAGTGCGACATCGACGGCACCGCCGGTGACATGTCCGCCGATGCTGTTTTTCGGGTCTTCTGTCTTGAATTTCGCCAACTTTATCGCTTCATAACGGCCTATCCCAGGATTATCAGCGGTTATTTCGTTTATGGTTTTCTCCCATGCCTCATTCATCTTACTCTTCGAACGGTAAGTCTGCAGAATCAGCAGGTTCATCCCGTTAGGGAGTCTGTCGGCTATTCTGTAAAGTTTGAAAAGCACCTTCTTGCGGATGAGGTTCGGCTGCTCGAGAGTCTCATCATTGAAAATGATGTGCTTGTGTGGCAGGAAGTCAACGAGCGGGTCGTAGCATTCGTGGACGTGCGTCCTGCCGATCCAATGCCTTGATATCGTTTTCCTGAAGCCGAGTTTGTAGATGAGATGATGGATGTGGAAGTTGAGGTGCGCTCTTCTCCTCTTCGATGAGATGTATTTCAGGAACCACACCAGAAATATGATGAAGGCAAGAATCAGGATGAAATAAATGATATGACCTTTCAGCCACATTATGTTATTCTCGTCGTCAAACCAACTGAGTATTTTTTCAAGAAATCCGTCAAGCATAGTAATTTATTTTAATTCAACCAAAATTGGGCAATGATCGGAGTGGACTGCATCAGGGAATATCGCAGCGTCTTTGAGATTGCCTTTCAAACTGTCTGTAATTATATGATAGTCAATGCGCCATCCCTTGTTGTTAGCTCTCGCATTGAATCTGTAGCTCCACCATGAATAGTTGCCCGGTTCCTTGTGAAGTGAGCGGTAACTGTCGATATAGCCGTCGGCGAGGAAATCGGTGAACCACTGCCGTTCTTCCGGCAGGAAGCCTGAATTGGTGGCGTTGCGTACGGGGTCGTGTATGTCGATGGCTTCGTGGCAGATGTTGTAATCGCCGGATAGGACGAGATTCGGGCGAGTCTTCCTGAGGTCGTTGACATATCTGCGGAAGAAGTCGAGCCATTCCATCTTGAAGTCCTGGCGTTCGTCGCCGCTTGTGCCGGAAGGATGATACACGCTCACGACCGACAGCTCGCCGAAGTCGGCACGCAGGAAACGGCCTTCATCGTCATATTTCTTGTTATCCATGCCGTAAACCACCTTGTCGGGTTCTTTTTTGGAGAGTATTCCGACACCGCTATAACCTTTTTTCTGCGCCGGGAACCAGTAATGATAGTACCCTGCCGACTCGATTTCCATCAGTGGAATCTGGTCGGGAGTGGCTTTAAGTTCCTGAAAACAAACGACATCGGGCGACACACTGTCGATCCATTCAAGAAGACCCTTCGAGATGGCAGCACGGATGCCGTTCACGTTATAACTGATGATTTTCATACGCCACAAATTCGAGTGCAAAAATAATCATAAATTTTTTACGAAAAGCATCCGTTATCAAAATTCATTTTTTATTTTTGCGGAATGATTAATATTTTCAAATCGAAGAAGAAATTATCGTTCAAGTCATTGAATGAGTGGAGGTTGGCTCATGTGTCAGACCGGCGGTTCATGATATTGCTTGCCATCCCGACGGGTTTTCTGGCAGGTGTCGCCGCTGTCGTGATAAAGTTCTTTGCTCATACGATACGCGATTTTTTCTTTAACATGAGAGCGGAAGAGCAGTATTTCAACTATCTGTTCTTTATCCTTCCTGCAATAGGCATCTTATTGACGATCATAATAATACGGTATGTCATCAGGCGTGATGTCGGGCATGGCATCCCGGGGTTGCTTTACGCCTTGTCGAGAAACAAGGGCATTGTGAAGCCATACACCACGTTCTCGTCGATAATCACGAGTGCGCTCACTGTCGGTTTCGGCGGTTCCGTGGGGCTTGAAGGCCCGTCGGTGTCAACGGGCGGCGCCATCGGCTCGAACCTCGGCAGGCTGTTGAAACTCAACCAGAAACAGATCAACGTGTTGATAGGCATGGGCGGTGCGGCTGCGCTCGCGTCGATATTCCAGGCCCCGATAACCGGTGTCATCTTCTCGATGGAGGTGTTCATGATCGACATCTCGATGACCGCGCTCATTCCCATCATCATCTCGGCTTTCGTGGCGATTCTGACGTCATATATGTTTCTCGGACGCGCGTTTGAGTATTCCATCACCATTCAGGAGGGTTTTGTGCCAGGCAACACCTGGTATTATGTCGGGCTTGGGATCGTCGTCGGTCTCGTGTCGGCGTACTTCATGAGGGTTTATTTCAGCGTTGACAAGAGTTTCAAGAAGATCAGCAATCCGTGGATGCGTTTCGTGCTCGCCTCGCTCGCGCTCGGCGGTCTCATATTCGTGTTCCCGCAGCTCTACGGTGAGGGCTACGAGACGATACAGTCGGCGCTGAATGGCGATGTCATGGAGATCTTCAAGGGGACGCTGTTCGAGAAATACACGGTGATGCCGTGGGTGATGCTCATCGTGCTGCTTGCCATTATCTTGACCAAAGCTTTCGCCACATCTCTCACCTTCGCCGCTGGCGGCGTGGGCGGCACATTCGCCCCGGCTCTGTTTCTCGGTGCTACGACAGGCATGCTCTTTTCAATGACAATCAATTATTTGGGAATAGGAGACCTCGAAGTGGGTAAGTTCGCACTCGTCGGAATGAGCGGCCTCATAGCTGCCATGCTGCACGCCCCGCTCACCGGGATATTTCTCATCGCCGAGATAACCAACGGCTACACACTGATGGTGCCGCTGATGATAGTGTCGGCACTCTCGCTCGCCGTCAACCGCATCTTCTTCAAGGAGTCGATTTACACATACAGCATTGCAAGACAAGGCGTTAAGGTGTCGTTCAACAAAGATGAAAGCATCTTGAGCATGATGACGGCGACGAACCTCATAGAGACGAATTTCAGCACCATCGGGCCGAAAGAAACACTCGAAAACCTCATCCCGCTCATCGCGTCGTCGGCGCGAAACATCTATCCGGTCGTCGATGAAGACGGCATGTTCAAAGGACATATCCTCTTCGATGACATCCGCCCGATAATGTTCGACCGCAAACTCTATTGTGTCCTTATCGAAAACATCATGGTGAAACCGCAGTATGTGATCGACCCCGACGAGTCGATGGAAGACATCGTGAATAAATTCAACGAATCGCATAAGTACAACATTCCTGTCGTGAAAGATGGCAGATATGTCGGATACCTCTCGCGGGCGAAGGTGTTCACCACATATCAGGAGACCCTAAAGGAGATTTCGGCCGATTAAGACTTCTTGCTTTCACCTTTCCCGTGAAGGAAACACTCCACCCAGATGACCCACATCAGGAAGATGAAGACGTAAAACATCGTCTTGAAGATGTAGTCGTGCGCAAACTCGAAACTGTGCGGGAAACGTATGAGAAACAGTGAGATGCCTACGACACGCACCACGTTGATGAATTCTATTATCACTAATCCGAGCGGGATGTACCAGGCTTTGTGCTTCCACGGACCCGGGAAAATAAGCATCAGGAAAAGCCAGTGCATCCATTGTTTCAGACTCGTGCATTCAGGGGCCACGCTCACGTGCGAATACCAGTTCTCACAGTTGAGGAAAGCTATCGACTGGCCTTTCGTGTAAAAATCAACGTTGAAGACATGGTCCAAGACCCATGTGCTCTGGTCGAAAAGCAGTGCCGACGCCCATGCAAACAGCCTGTCAACACAGCCTTTCACCGGCCAGTAATCCAGCTGTACTTTCCAAAAAGTGTAAATGATGTGAAAACTGAAAATCAGCACAAAAAACAGCCCGACATCGAAATATGTCTGGTAGCGTTTGTCGTTGTGCAGTTCTTTTAGACTCTCGAATGAAATCATCTGTTAAAACTTATAACCTACCGTAATCTGTACCGAGCTTGTTTTTGACTTGACATCTGAATATGTATAATTTATGGTTTTTGTGTCGGACAGATATGCTGTTTTTGCAGACAGGATGTCATTAAGTCCGTAGCAATATCTGGCTCCGATGATGATATGGCTCCCGATGCAGCCCGTGACACCGCCGACTAATGAGACGTTGAATGGCTTGAAGTCTGTGCCGGAGACATAATACACACTGCCAGGGATTATAGACCTGTGGGTTTCTTTGACGGCTCTCAGGCACAAACTCGGCTGCACACCAAGGTCAATGCTTAAATGGTCTTTGAAAAGGTGAAATTTGAGAAGTACCGCAGCACTGACATTGCTGAGTTTCATTGTCGATTTGTAATCGTACGCGGTCATGCCTTCACCGTCGCTTTCTTCTCTTTCAACACGGCCGTTCATCTTGTATCCGTATTGGTTGTACATCAGTTCAAACTGAAGCCCGAACAGTTTAGTCGCCTGATATTCATAGAATCCGCCAATCATGAATGACGTCATGGCGCTTATCTTCGCATCTTTCACGTCAAGGTATTGCGCCGATTTGACATTGACGATGGTTGTATCCGAAAGATGAATCACCTCGCTTTTCACATCGACCTCGCTGTCATCATAGAAAAAACTCTTGTCGAGGCTCATCCAGTTGATGCCGCAGCCGAGATAAAACCCGTAGTTGGTCTTCTCCTGCGCGCCGGCGTTGCATGCAAAGGCGAGCAACAGCCCGATAAATAATACCGTTTTCTTCATTTTCAAAAATAATTTGGCTGCAAAGGTAAGCAAAAAAAAGAAAAGTATTATCTTTGTGAGATTTTTTAAAACATTTTTTATGAATTTGAGAATCACTTGCGTCCAAAGTAATGTGTTGGCTAAAGACGTGGCCGGCAATATGCGTCATTATGAGGAATTGCTTGAAAATGTGAAAGATACTGATATTGTTATACTTCCGGAGACTTTCACCACCGGCTTTCCCGCCGACCCGAATGTTTTTGCCGAAGATTTGGATGGCGGCTCGCCGACTTTGGAGTGGATGCACGCGATGGCGGCGAAGAAAGACGTGATGTTCTGCGGATCGTTTCTGACGAAAAAAGAAGGCGGATTCTATAATTCTTTCGTGTGGATGAAACCAGACGGGGAATATTATGTTTATAACAAGCGTCACGCCTTCACGATGGGAGGTGAGCTCGGGATTGACGGCGGCTCTGAAAACATCACGGTTGAGTATAAAGGCTGGCGCATCAGGCCGTTTGTGTGCTACGACCTGCGTTTTCCGGTGTGGAGCCGCAACACGTTCAAGGACGGTTGTTTTGAATACGACCTCGCGGTATATACCGCCGAATGGCCGGAGAAGAAATCAAACCTGTGGATGACGCTCATTGCCGCGAGAGCCATTGAAAACCAGGCGTTTGTCGTCGGCGTGAACCGTGTGGGCATCGACGGAAACAACATCTCGTACAGCGGCGACAGCATGATAGCCAACGCGAAAGGCCGCGTCGAGGCGAAGGCCGCAGAAGGCGAATGTGTCTTCACAACGGAACTGAAAAAAGAAGACCTCGACGCCTTCAGGAGTTATTTCACGGTGGCGAAGGATTGGGATGGGTTTCGAGTTGTTAGTCTTTAGTCGTTAGTTGTTAGTTTTTTATGTTTAGGAAATTAGGGAAATATGGATATAATAATTGCTGGTGACGGTGAGGTGGGGATGCATCTTGCCGAAGCTTTCGAACGCGGAGACCACAACATCACGATTGTTGACCCGCATGAGGAGTTGCTGAAGAAGATGGAGTCGCACAACGACATCCTGACGATTGCCGGTGACTCCACGTCGATAAGCACGTTGCAGAAGGCCAATGTGAAAAGAGCCGACCTTGTCATCGCGGTGCTTCATGATGAGCATATCAACCTGCTCACCGGTATCTTGGCGAAGAAACTCGGGGCGAAACGTGTCATAGTGCGTGTCAACACCGTCGAGAACCTCAAGGCGGAGTCGTGGCGTATCTATCAGGACCTCGGCATCGACGGCATCGTGTCGCCGGAAGACATCGCCGCGCAGGAGGTCATCACGCTGCTTAAACAGACCGCCGCGACAGAGGCGCACGACTTCGCCGGCGGCAAGCTCGAGATGTACATGATGAAGATCGAGGAGAAAGGCGTCATCGTGAACAAGAGCCTCGATGAGATCCGTGAACGCTACAAACACCTCGACTTCCGTCCCGTGGCGGTGCATCGCCGTCAGACGACGTTCATACCGCACGGAAGCGACGTGTTCAAAGTAGGAGACATGGTGTATATAATCTGCAAGCCATACGCCATCAAAGACCTGATGGCACTCAGCGGCAAGCAGAAGTTCAGCATCCACAACGTGATGATCGTAGGCGGCGGCCGTGTGGGACGTATCGCTGCGAAACGCCTTGAGAAAGAGATGGACCTCAAGATCATTGAAAGCGACCCGCGACGCTGCACCGAGCTGACCAACCTGCTCTCCGACACCATCGTCGTCAATGCCGACGCACGGAGCGTCGATACACTCGAAGAGGAAGGCATCAAGAGCGTCGATGCGTTCATCGCCGTGACCGACAACACAGAGACGAACATCCTGACATGTCTGCAGGCCAAGGCCTACGGCGTGAAGAAGACAATAGCCCTCGTCGAGAACATCGACTATATCGACATCTCACAGAACATCGGCATCGACACGATCATCAACAAGAAACTCATCGCGGCGAGCTACATGGTGCGCTACACGCTCGGCGAGAATGTCTCTAACCTCAAGTGCCTCAACGGCATCGACGCCGATGTCATGGAGTTCATCGTGCCTGACGGCTGCGCCGCGACGATGCGGCCTATCAACAAGCTCAACTTGCCCGACGGCGCCATCATCGGAGGCATCATCCGCGGCGAGGTCAGCTACATAGCAAACGGCGAGTTCCAGATTGAGGCCGAAGACCGTGTCGTGGTGCTGTCGCTGCCTGATGCCGTAAAAGAAATCGAACGACTGTTCAAATGATTTGATTTGCAAAAAAAAATGAAGAATAATGGATAAGATCTCGGCAACGATAATAACTCATAATGAAGAACTTAACATCCGCAGATGCCTTGAGTCGATAAAAGACGTGGTGGATGAGGTGATTGTCGTTGACGACTTCTCAACAGATGACACCGAGTTGATTTGCAAGGAGTTCGGAGTGCGTTTCGTCAGGCAGGAGTGGCTCGGCTACACCGACCAGAAAAACCTCGCGATAAGCCTCGCCGCCAACGACTGGATCCTTTCAATTGATGCCGATGAGCAGCTTTCTGAAGAGCTGAAATCGTCGATACTCAAGTTGAAAAAAGAAGAAACGCCGATAAACAAAGTGTTCAGCGTCAAGATTTTGCCAAACTATTGCGGTCATTGGATCCGCCATTGCGGATGGTACCCTTGTCCGAAAAGACGCCTCTGGAACCGTAAGGCGGGTGTCTGGTTCGGCTTGATTCATGAATATGTGAAATTCAATCAGGAAATTGATAATCAGATGCTTGAAGGTGATCTGAACCATTATTCATATCACACGATAAGTCAGCATGTGATGAAAACCGACAGATATTCGAGCCTGTCGGCGCAGAAGGCTTTCGAGGCGGGGAAGCGTTGCCGCAGCGGACTGCGCATCTATTTCAAGACCGGCTGGACGTTCTTCAACGACTACATCCTCAAGGCCGGCTTCCTCGACGGGTTTTACGGCTTCGTGGTGTGTAAGATGAATGCGTATGGTACATTCTTGAAATACAGTAAGTTACATGAATTGTCACTAAAAAAATAATGTCATGTTGTTTAAGTATATAGTCAGTCTGCCGAAGAGCATCTATCTCAATTTCAGGAAACTGCCGCTGAGACAGGCTGTCATGCTTCCAATTTTGATATACAGAACGAAATTAAGACATATTTCAGGAGACATCGTGATTGATTCTGATAAAATGAAAATCGGTCTGGTGAAAATTGGTTTTGGCGAAACGCAAACAACTGATATTCATAGAGAAAGGACTGTCATCGACATCAGAGGGAAAGTCGTTTTCAGGGGCGGCTGCAAATTCGGGACCGGAAGTAGAATAAGCGTTGATGAAGACGCAAGCGCTGAGTTTGGCAGCAACTTTAACGCCACAGCCCAGCTGAAACTGATTTGCAAGAAATCAATGACATTCGGGAAAGACAACCTCCTCTCTTGGAACTGTCTTCTGATGGACTCCGACCAACATCATATTTTCGATAAGGAAAATGGCGAGAAAATCAATGATGACAGGCCGATAAAAATTGGCGACAATGTGTGGATCGGCTGTGACACAACGATTTTGAAAGGAACGGAAATAACTGATAATGTGATTGTTGGAGCTGAATCTGTTGTGATTGGGAAACACAATGAGAGTTTTGTTGCAATAGCCGGTAATCCGGCGAAAATTGTGAAAAGAAACATCACTTGGACTGAATAACAATTATATAACATCAAAAACATTAAATTATGGTAAACATCGATCAAGTCAATTTCAATGGCAAGCGCGTCGTGGTACGCGTGGATTTCAACGTCCCGTTGGACGAAAACTTCAACATCACAGACGACACACGTATGCGTGCGGCGATGCCGACATTGCGTAAGGTGTTGGACGACAACGGAATGCTCATCATCATGTCGCATCTCGGCCGTCCGAAGAAAAACCCTGACCCGAAGAACTCCCTCAAACCGATCGTGAAACATCTTGAGGAACTCATTGGCAAGCCGGTCATCTTCGCCGACGACTGCATGAAAGCCGCCGACGCGATTGCGGCGATGAAGCCGGGTGAGGTGATGCTTCTCGAAAACCTCCGTTTCTACGCCGAGGAAGAAGGCAAGCCGCGCGGAATAGAGAAGGAGGAGCCGGGCTACGACGAGGCCAAGAAAGCCGTCAAGGCTTCACAGAAAGAGTTCACCAAGACTCTCGCCTCGTACGGCGAATACTACATCAACGACGCGTTCGGCACGGCACACCGCGCACACGCCTCCACAGCACTCATCGCCGACTACTTCGACGCCGAGCACAAGATGTACGGCTACCTCATGGGCAAGGAAGTGGCCGCCGTTGACAAGGTCATGAAAGACATCAAACGCCCGTTCACGGCCATCATGGGCGGCTCGAAGGTCTCAACGAAGATCGACATCATAGAGAACCTGCTCACCAAAGTCGATAACCTCATCATCGGCGGCGGCATGACATACACCTTCATGAAAGCCCTCGGCGGAAAGATCGGCAACTCGATATGCGAAGACGACAAGCTCGACCTCGCACTCGACATCATCGCGAAGGCCAAGGAGAAAGGCGTGAAACTCGTGCTTTCAGTCCAGACACTCGCCGGCAACAAATTCGGCGAAGACTCTGACGTGAAGATCGTTGACCCGATGGACATCCCTGACGGATGGGAAGGCATGGACATCGGACCGAAGACCGGCGAGCTGTTCGCGGAGGTCATCAAAGGCTCCAAGACGATATTGTGGAACGGCCCCGTCGGCGTGTTCGAGTTCGAGAAATTCACCGGCGGCTCAAGGGCTGTGGCCAACGCCATCGTGGAGGCGACCAAAGCCGGCGCGTTCTCGCTCATCGGCGGCGGCGACTCCGTGGCGTGCATCAACAAGTTCGGCCTCGCCGACAAGGTGTCGTACGTCTCGACGGGCGGCGGAGCACTGCTCGAAGCCATCGAAGGCAAGGAACTGCCAGGCATCGCGGCGATAAAGAAATAAGTTAAGAGAGTAGAGAGGAGAGTTAAGAGAGGAAAGGGATAAATGATTTGTAAGACACTGAAAGTTTCAGTGGAAATGTGAATCAAGTTATTCCAATTATTAAGATGCACCGAGACTTGTGGTTTTGGTGCATCTTTTTTTTATAATTTTTCTTGACATTTAAAAAATCTATTCTTAACTTTGGCCTTTCAAAACCGAGATGCCATGACGGAAATTGATTTGTCATACAGCGTGTTGATTATCAATAATTTACAGTGGAGGGGGATAAAACCACGCCGCTCCGTTGTTCGCTACGGCATCTTCCGGCTCGGCAGGAACCGGTTCATCAAACGGCAGGGTGTCTGAAAGTAAAGTCGCCCGAAAAAATTCCAAAAATCACATATATAATAAAGGTGTCGGATCAGGCACGAGTAATTAAATAATTAAAAATTTTAACAATCATGAGAAAAAATATAATTATCGCACTCGCCGCTTTGATGACGGTGGCTGTGTCATGCAGAAAGACCAGCATAGAAAAGACAGACAACGGGAGCGCGAATCCTATTGTGCAGACCGACAACAATTCGGTGACGAAACTGCTGAAGTTCAAGAAGCAGGTTGAGTATTACAAAGCCAACCCAAATGTAAGGGACGGCGAGACCATGACGGTGGAGGAAGCAGTCTGGAACCTCGAGAACCTTTTCAATGTCACATACACATTCCCTGAATACGGCTATTCAGAACTCGTGACGCAGGAGTTCAGCCTCGACATTACCTCCGACAACGGCCTTGTGCTGTGCAGTGATGTCGCGGCACTCTACGAGGAAATGAAGAACGAGTCGCGGGAGCTCTACGCCAACGACGGCTTCACCGAGAACAAAGGCTTCCTCACACTCCACGCCGAAATGGACAACACCCGTGGCGGCGAGACGGTGAAGGTGAAGATAACGACCGGTGAAAGAACGAATTATAACCTGCCATCCGAGCCGCGTCCAGAAGGACCGATATCCAAATGCTGGAAATACAAAAAATATCTTGGAGACTGTGACGGGAACGATACGTGGACTGGCGGTGACGAACAACTGCAATTAGCTTTGGAAGATTACAACAACTCGCTTCAACCTCAAGCCCAGAATGGATACAGATATGTATATATCAACAGGGAGGTGAAATCCTTTGATGCCACTACTTATCCGAATATGAATTTGTTCTACCGTGAGGATGTCACAGACGAATGCATAGGCGTGCATGAGATGAACGAATGCTATTTCGGTGAGATATATGTCATCTTCAAACATATACCACAACAGTACGGCTATGGCGAGGATTTCTGTGTGACGAACATATGCATTAAAGGTCTTGATAAGCGCACTTATATCTGTCATTGGAATGATATTGAATATGGTGAGCGGCAGGCTGTCAGCCTGAATGAATTCGGGGAATCAATCGACATCATGAATGAGATATGAAAAGACTGATTACTCTAATAACACTGTCTTTCCTGTTCCTGGGCTTGTCAGCTCAGGAATGGGAGGTTGTGTTCGATGATGTTGACAACTCACTTTTCCTGAATGATGTATGCAAGATTGACGATGATTTCTGTCTGTTTGTCGGTGCCCGTGGTGTCAAAGACTCTGAAGCCGATGCTTTTGTAATCAAAATGTCATCGGACGGAGAATATGAGACACGCGTTCTTGATGTCGAGGACTCATATTCGAAACTGATGACGGTGATACAACTTGATGATGGTGATTTGTTCATTACAGGATGGCTCAAAAACTTCCGGACAGATTCAACATACGTCTGGAACATCGTCATGGATGAGAAGATGAACATCATAAGGGAGAAGAAGCATCCCGCAGATGACATGTTAAGTGATGTTTCTGATGGGCGTTGCGTGAAGAGAAGCAACGGGAATGTTGTATTCACCTGTGTCTCGAAATACATGATGCAGAATGCAAAGTATCCAGGGTGCTACATTGTTGAATACGACCCCGACTGCAATATGGTTAAAAGCAACCTGTTCAACGACTACAACGGCTATTTTGCGCTTTATTACAGACCGTACAGTATATTCGAAATGCCAGGAAGCGATGAAATAATTGTGCTTTGTACTGGTCTAAGTGGCTGTAAGTCTATGATATATTTCGACTCTGACTTTTCATTTGTGAAAGACGTGTGTTTTCTGACGGAGCCAAGTGTTTCCCCTCCGGAAGGATATGGCATCTTTGTAGATGATGTCAACATTAAATTGTGGTTGTCGGCTTTATGGTGGGATGATTCAAAATATCACAAGGGTGGTGCAGTTGTCGGCAACTACAACATACAGACGGAAGTCATGTCAATACAGACCGAACTGACGTCAGACAATCCGCATGACACAGTTTATTACGCCAATGGTCTTAATGGCATTGCAAAAACAACCGACGGCAAATTGCTGTGTTATGGTTCCGAAGATGGTGGCTATGTGTTTACTCCGCGTCTGTTCGTGTTTGACGATAATGAAAATTTCATATACAGCATTTTTTTTGAAGACTATCAAGAGTTTTTTGCCGGACTAATGCTTCCCACTGCAGATGGAGGATGTCTGCTTCACATGTCCAAAAGAACCCGTTACGGCTGGACAAACCTAATCAAGAAAATTAGCAGGGAGACATTGTCTGCGGACGAGCACACTTCGGAGGAGTACATGACGGCAGTCTATCCCAATCCAGTTGGCGACCACATTTATCTACAACTCAACGACGATGGTGTTTGCCATCAAATTACTGTTTGCGACATTTTCGGCATGACAGTCAGTGTCACAGACGACGTGTCTGGAAGATGCAATCCGATTTACGTTGGCAATCTGAATCCCGGGGTGTATTTTTACCAGGTGACAAAAGAAAATCAAATAATCAAAACAGGAAAATTCGTTAAAATTTAAAAAGAAAAACCATGAAACACTTATATTTATCATTGGCTACGTTGGCCGCAATCATTATATTATCAGCAAACGCGAGCGCACAGGTGCAATACAAGGATTGCACAGTTAGCAGGGAATATGCCTCGGCTATCGGGAAGAGCAACCACGCTGGAGGAATATGTTCCTTCGCCGCCGGGACATTGTCATCAGCGAACGGTAATTACTCATACACATTAGGATGTAACAGCAATGCCAACGGGACTTTGTCGGCAGTGATAGGTCACGTAAGCACAGCAAACGCAGATGGTTCGACCTGTATCGGTGAATATATAGTCAACGATGCAACGGGAAGCATAATTATTGGAAGCGGAAGAGCTCAGCAGGCACCTCTGACGCTTGATGGTTACAAAGACAGATCTTACGTGGCGTTAGGTGCCAGAAGCACGATACCGACATTGGTGATAACTGAGGGCGGCAATGGCAGAACTGGTGACGTGTATATCGGTCGTGTGATAAATTCTGAGGCGAAGCTTCACATACACTCCGACCTGTACGATGACTGTAGCGTGATGCTCACGACGGAATCGGAAAACAAGCCGACGGTCATATACTTCCGCAACACCGACAACGGAATCAGAGTGGATCAGAGCAACGCCATGAGCTTCTCCGCCTCGTCATACTCTTTCACCACCGGCAAAGTGGGTATCGGGTGCGAGAACACGGCGGCGGAGTTCGCGCTTGCGGTGAAGGGCGGCATCCTCACCGACGATGTGCTCATCCGGTCGCAGCAGCAGTGGCCCGACTACGTGTTCGGGAAAGACTACAACCTCATGTCGCTGCCCGAGCTGAAGCGTTACATCAGCGAGAACAGGCATCTGCCCGACATGCCGTCGGAGACGGAGGTGGCCGGCGACGGCGTGAGCGTCGGCGAGATGCAGGCATTGCTTCTCCGGAAAGTCGAGGAGCTGACCCTCTACACCATACAGCAGCAGGAGATGATAGAGCGACTCCGCGAGCAGTGCGAGCACCAGCAGAAGATGATTGACGAACTGATTGGAAAGTGAGGTGGCCATGAAACGAACGATACGCCTCATGGTGCTTCTGCTGACATTGCTGTCGGCCGGGGCGGACGGCGCGCATGCACAGGACAAGGTCCGTTTCGCATACGACGCCGACGGCAACCGCGTCTCCGCCATGCTTGTCTTCGAGAAGGTGGAGGACGAAGAGAAAATAAGCGATGACGTGAAGGCCCCGCTTGCCGCGGTGTCCGACACCATCGGGGGGATGCAGCTTTCCATGTACCCGAACCCCGCTGACGACAAGCTCATGCTGTCTGTCGCGGGCACCGACGGATACGGTTGCGAAGCCACACTGATGACCGCGACGGGTGTGACCGTGGAACGTCGCACGGTGTCGTCGGCCGTCACGGAGTTCGACATGTCGCGGCTCGCGCCTGGAGTGTACCTCATCTCGCTCGTGTCGGGCGATGAACGCCATGTCTGGAAAATAGTTAAGAGATAACTTTACAACCTCAAACACGCAACAACATGAAAAACATATTATTGACGGCAGCATTGCTGCTTGTCGCCGGTGTGTCGTACGCACAGGATGATGGAACCCGTGATGTCATCACAGGCGAGAACATCGTGCTTGACTATGAGCTACCGGCGGAATCAGACAACATGGTTATGGCCTCCAATGAAATAAGGCTCAAGCCTGGTTTCAGGGCTAAGAACACCGGCGATAACGAAACCGCATTGAGAATTGACGGTTATGCGGTTGTCCCGCCTGAGTCAGGGCTTTTCGGCGGTTCCTCGTCGAACAACGAGGGTGGTGTCGTCGGCGCCATAGGCGGCACGGTGGATGTCAGTTCGCTCGGCGGCGCGACATACACGATACCGATAGAGGTGCCGTCGGGCATCAACGGGATGCAGCCGAGCATCGCGATAACATACAACAGTCAGGCCGGCGGCGGGCTTCTCGGCTACGGCTGGGACCTGTCTGGCATCTCGTCGATAACGCGCACCGGCTCGACACTGTACCACGACGGCAAGATGACGGCCGCCGACTTCAGCGGCGGTGACCGCTTCCTGCTCGACGGGCAGCGTCTCATCAAGGTCGGCGAGGGCGGCGGATACGAGGAGTACAAGACCGAGCAGGACGAGTTCTCCAAGATAATATTCTACAAGGACGGCGATGAGTTCTCCAGATGCGAGGTGTGGCAGGAGAACGGCTGCGTGGTGTATTACGGCAGCGCGGACGCCTCCGACAACTCGCGGCTCATGACCCCCGACGGCTCCCACGTCATGAAATGGATGGTGAGCCGCGTGGAGGACCGCAACGGCAACGCGATGACGTACGACTACCACAACAACCAGAATACCGGGGAGATACACATCAGGCGGATATGTTACACGAGCAACAGCACGGCGAAGGTGAGTGCGGAGTTCGATGTCTCTTTTGACTACGAAGACACGGATGACAACAGCTGCAGTTTCATCGGTGGGTGCAGGATGCAGCACACCAAAATACTGAAGGGGATAAAGGCGTCGAGACAGGGCAGCGAAATCGTGTCGTACGGCTTCTCGTACGACAAGGCGGTGTCGTCAAGACTCCTGAACAAGGTGTCGGTGCGCAAGGACGGGGTTTGTGTAAACCCGACTCTGATAAGATGGAGGATTTCAGGAAACGGCAATGAGTACAACAGGCTGTCGGAGACTGAGATTGACACCGCCATTCTGAAAAAGATGACATTCCAGGGCGATTTCAACGGTGACGGCTATACCGACCTGCTCACAGTGCCGTACAAACGCATCGACTGGGCTCCCGCTATGGAGATCTACCTCAACGACAGGTCGGGCGGTTTCCCGTCGGAACCCGATTTCGGTATGCCTCTGCCCGACTCGCTCGAATGGGTGCACATAGCCGACCTCAACGGTGACGGATACGACGATGTCATTGTCCAGACGGAAGACATACACAAACGCTCGTGCACAACCACGGTCACCATATACGAGTCAAGGTTCGACGGATTGCATTTAGGGCTGGAGCAGGTATATGCCGAGGAAGAGCATAACAGGCTTCTGCTGAAGACAGGTGACTTCATCGGCATCGGGAAAACGTGCCTCCTCGCAATCCCTCTGGATGATGAGTTTTTCAACATGAATGAAGACGGTACGCATGTCATACATCATGACGGCGGCTACAATAAGACGATACTAACCTCCGGCCATGCCTATTCGATATCTGATGAAGCCATCGTGCATGCGGGCGACTATGACGGTGACGGTCTGTCGGAGCTGCTGGTGTATGAGAAGTACCCTTCAGGCGCACTTTCTGTCATTGCGTCGTTTGACGCCGGGAACGGTGAGGTTGCCGTGGAAGATACATTCCTGAAAAACATACGTGACGTGGTGTCGCTTTATCCTGGTGACTTCAACGGCGACGGAAAGACAGATGTGCTGTATTACGTTCCGACAGGCTACACCAAAGGTGTCTTTGTGGCACTGTCAAATGGCACGGGGTTCGACGTGCCACGCATTGTTGACAACGATATCAGCCAGATGGTCTTCCCGCAGATGAGCCTCTACGACTACTCGTTTGACAATGTGGACCCTGATCTGAGCTGCGGGATCAGCGTCACCGACATTGACGGAGACGGCAAAAGCGACGTGGTGTGGTATCACGACGAGAGCACCGTGTTCCTGAGGGATTACAGCACACACAGCCACAAGTTCATGGCCGTGTGCAATAAGGACAAAGACGAGGTCAGGTTCCTCAACAAATACTTCACCATCGGCAATTTCATGGGCCACGATGACCTGTCGTTCATCTCGACGAATGCGTCACAGGAGGGCAAGGCGTACATCAGCTGGTTCAAGTCGGTGGCGGAACTGCTTTCCGTGACCGGAATCACAGACGGGATGGGCGGCACGACGGACATCGTTTACGATTACCTCATGCCTGGCAGCGGAGTTTACACTTTCAGCAACGCCGCCGCCGGTGACGTGCGGTCGATACCTGTGCCGATACTCGCGATGAAGTCGAGCACAAGTGCCCATGGCGGGACCAGTGAGACCACCAGCTACAGATATGCCGATGCCATGTTCCATAGGACAGGAAAAGGCCTCCTCGGCTTCAGCAATGTAAGAGTGCAGACATCCGTCAACGGTACCAGGACAGGACTCCAGTCATCCAACTGCGGACTCAGTGCCGTCGCTGACGGGACCGTCATGGTGCCGCTGAACGACACGGCGTATGTTTACATGGGAGTGCAGCCAGTGCCGTCGGAGTCCCACGAATACCGGCTGTGTGATGTCAGGAACAGCCTCAACCCGCTTGTCATCCGTCCTGCCATGTCATCGTATGTGACCAAGGTGTTTGACATCAACAGCCCCGGCAACGTCCTTTCCACCACGATAGAGGAATACGCATACAGTTATTCCAGGGACAATTCGTATGAAAACACCTATCATTGCGTGAAGACGGTCACAGGCGTCGGTGACAGTAGCTGCGGCAGTGCCGAATCCTGCGGACACGTCACCGTGGCAGAGCCGGTATTCATGGCCGACAATTACGGTGACTGGGTGATAAACAGGAAGGAGAAGGACAAGACCACAGTGAAGATGTCTGGCAATGACAACATTGTCAAGTCATCCCTGTATTCATACACCTCCGGCAATCCGTTCCTGCGCACCAGTGTCACCGACTGTCCTGGCGCAGACTTGCGAGACCCGAAGACGGTGACACACGACTACGTTTACGATGTCTTCGGCAATGTCGTCAGGGAGACGGTGTCGGCCCCGTTCGGATCAAATAACACTAAGCCTTTTGCCGTGGAATACCATTATGATGCCAGCGGCAGGAACGTAGTCTCGAAGACGACAGACCCCGACGGGCTGAGATATACGGAGACATACGGTTATGACATCCGTGACAGGATGACAAGCTCAACGAGTGTCAACGGGCTTGTCACCCTATACCGCTATGACAACGCCTTCGGCAGCACCGTCACCACGATATCACCGACCGGTCTCAGAAGCGTGGAGGCGTTGAGATGGACCGACGGCAACGACCTCGCCCCAGACGGGTCGCTGTATTACAGATGGTGCAAGTCGTCGGCCGGCACACAGGGCATGACATTCCACGACGGCAGGGGCAACGTCCTGCGCACCGTGACGTACAACCACAAGTCCGAGCCGGTGATGACCGACATGGAATATGACAGCAGGGGCAGGCTTCGCAGACAGTCTGACCCCTATACCGGAGGCAGCCAGACCTGGACCGTGATGGGATATGACAATGCGGGCAGGATGACCTACATTGCAACACCTGACGGCACAAGGACGAGCATAACCTATTCGGGAATGACCGCCACGACCATGGTGGAGACGGCCGACGGGGTGCGCACGACAAGCGAGACAGCAAACTGTCTCGGATGGACTGTGTGCAGCACCGACGCTTCAGGCGCATCCGTCAGCTACGACTACTATCCGGACGGCAGGCTCAAAACGGCCGTGACCTCAGGCGGCAGGGTGAAACTGACGGCTGAGTACGACAACGCCGGAAACAGGACATCGCTCACCGACCCCGACTACGGCCGCACTACATCGCTGTATGACACCTTCGGGAGGCTGCTCGAACAGACGACCCCCAAGGGTAAGACGACGAGATACACGTATGACGTGATGGGCCGTGTGACAAGCAGGGTTGAAGACGCCGGCGGCAGTCCTGTCTCGTGTGTCTATATATACAATGAGACAGACGGTCTGAAGGGCACCCTGCTCGGCGTGGACCATGACAACGAGACCGTCCGCTACACATACGACGAGTTCCTGCGCCCCGTCATGACGGAGCAGAGCATCGGCGGCGAGACATTCTCGACGGTGCTGGAGTACGACGGGCTTTCGCGCGTGGCCGCCAAGACGTACCCGTCAGGGTACACCGTGAAATACACCTATTACCCCACGGGGCTGAAGCACACCATAGAGGATTCAGACGGCAACCTGCTGTGGCGCACCGACGATGTGAACCAGACGGGGCAGCTGCTGAAGGCCTTTACAGGCAACGGCGCCAAGACACTGAACGAATATGACGGCAGGACGCACAGGCTCCTGAGATCGTACTCATACAACAGTTCGGGAAATTTTCAGGATTTCGTCTATCGTTACGATAAATTCGGTAATTTAGCGGCGCGAAAAGACAGTATCACCGGCATGAGCGAGACATTCACATACGACGGCATCGACAGGCTCACGGGCGTGAAGCTCAACGGCAAGACCCGTGGCAGGATGGAGTATGACGGCTACGGCCGCATGACGTTGAAGCTTGCGGACGGGAAAATGCTGTTCGACAACGCGGAGTTCAGCAGGGTGAAACCCCATGCCATGAGCGGCGCGACGTTCCATGATCCGGTGCTCGCGGATGTCGGCCAGACCATTGAATACACATCGTTCGACAAGCTGAGCATGATGAAGGACGGCAGGGGTTCAATATCATACGTATATGGCATCGACAACCAGCGTGTCGGCATGACGGAGAGGTTAGGCTCCGGAGTGCGTACGAAGAAATATGTCGGCAGCTGTGAGTTCATCACGGAGAAAGGCACCGAGAAGGTGCTCACCTACCTCACCGGCCCTTACGGGGTGTTCGCCGTCGTTGTCGAGGAGGCCGGCGTGGAGAGCATACATTACATCTGCAAGGACCATCTCGGCAGCTGGACCACGATAACCGACTCCGACGGCAATGTGGAGCAGCGCCAGAGCTTCGATGCATGGGGCAACCGGCGTAACTCGAAGACATGGAGCGGGCCTGCCACCGACGAGCCGATGTTCGACCGCGGCTTCACCGGGCACGAGCACCTCTATGCCTTCGGCCTCATAAACATGAACGGCCGCATGTACGACCCGGTGACCTCGTCGTTCCTCTCGCCCGACAACTACGTTCAGGACCCCACCTCCCAGCAGGGGTTCAACCGCTATGCTTACTGCTTCTACAACCCGCTGAAGTATGTTGACCCGACTGGTGAGAGAGCCTCGGGGCCTGACTTCAGAATGATGGCAGCGATGATTGAAAGGATGATACGAGAGCAATGCTACAACAAATGGCGTGATTTCTTGATGGGTATGGGGTGTATCAGTATGATTGACATCAATGGCTCATGGGGTGAGTTCGGCTGGTGTAAAGGTATCAGCGGCAGCGGCAATAGTGGTGGCGGCTCCAGTATTGCACCAAAAAATGAAAATGGTGAGATGATAGCCGACACGAGCGGGCCGATGGTTGGCGACGGAGACCACGTTAGCATGGATGCAGATGGTAATATTATTATAGAATATGAAAATGGAATAAAGGAAACACGTTACAGCGATGGTAGAATACTTATTCACGATGTGATTTCAAACGTGGGTTACATAGTTGCTGACCAATCATCAACTCAATGGGCAAATTTTAATATGAATTATAACATATTGTACAACCCTAACGAGCAATCAATATACATTTCTTGTTTAAGCAGTAATTCGGAAGTCATGGCAGGTGACATTTTTGCCGGAGCTGGAGCTACAGTCATAGCAGGTGACGAATATAGCAGATATGAATCATTGTCAATAGACAACCAAGCACATTTATATGGAGAAGATTGGAATTATGTTGGTTCGGCGAAATTCATGGTTCCAAGTAATTGTGGTTATATTCAGGTAAATATGGAAGGTAATTGGAGTATTAATACTGGTTATGGGATAACACTGCCAACTATTGCCCCGTTATGTCCATATCCGATTAATGCAAATAAAAAATATTATATTAAACCCTAAACATGATTATATGAAAACTAAAAGAATATTGTATTTAATTGTCTTAATTTCCGTATTATCACCAATGCCATTTGGCTGTTCAAGTTTTAGTGGTGAAAAATATGCAGATGAAACGAAGATTGCAGAGGATTCGCTAAATTACTACTATATGAGCGCGTATAGTTTGTATAGTAGATTCTTCATTGTTGGCGATTCGTTATTCAACGACACTGTGATATTGGACAAGTCGTTGAATTTGTTGAATAAAGGATTGACAATTGATTCTGACAACATGAAGATTCACAATTTGAAGTGTATGATTTATGTTTTCAAACATTGTTACAAGGAAGCACTGTACGAAAATGATGTGCTTTTAAAAATATCAAATAACAATCCTGAAACCATATTTGCAAGGGCTACAATATATGATGCCATGGGTGATTATGAAAAAAGCGAGACGGCAGTAAATGAATGTTTATTTCTGTGTGATAGTCTGTTAGAACATAGTAAGTTAGAAAAGAATGAATTATATGCAATTATGCATCTAAGTCTAATGGCTACTGAATACATATATGGAAGTGATGCAGCTGTGGAAAAAGCAAATGATTACATGAATATGTATCCTGATATTGATATGCTCAAATATGAAAAGGGAATTTATGTCCGGAATAAGTTTGATGACAATGGAATCAAAGAGCAAATACGAGAACTAATCAGGTGATTATCACATGAGTGCTATTTGAAAAATATTACACATAATCCAGCCCGTCCCCGCGTCGGGCTGGATTTATTTCTGCACTACAATTAATCTCAATGTCCAGCCTTCGTCGCTTCGCGGTGCGGTGGCCCGCGCCATGCGGCGGCCGAGCATCGCATGGCGCTTGATCTTTTGGTTACTTTTCCATTAAGGGAAAAGTGACATGAAACTTTTATAAAAAAAGACTTCATTTTCAGATGAAAACCATTATCTTTGCAAGGTCATAAAAACAGAAGATGAGCACCGCAACGGCGACATATCGAAAAAGGAAACGCATGAACGGCTGCATGTATGAGCCGGTTCAGGACCCCACCTCCCAGCAGGGGTTCAACCGCTATGCTTACTGCTTCTACAACCCGCTGAAGTATGTTGACCCGACTGGCGAGAGGTGTTACGGGCCGTCGTGGGTCGATTTGGCTCGCATGTGTGACGACTGGGTCATGGAGCAGAAACGTGCGGCGTTTCAGATGGGGCTAACCATGGTGGAATCGCATTTTGAGGAGGCTTCATTTTTCGCGAACCTACTTTTCAGCAAGGGCGACGAAGTCAGCGGCGGCTCAAACCACGACAACTCCGGGGTTGCCCCAAAAAATGAAAATGGTGAGATGATACCCGACACGAGCGGGCCGATGGCTGGCGACGGAGACCCGACAAAGAACGGTGATGGGAAAAACAACCTTCAAACAAACAATATTGGTAACACTCCAAACGATCAAAATCTGGTTCTGATTGGCGAGCAAAAATTTATTCATGATGAATTTGTGAATACAAACACAGACTATTATTTGGATTTCAAAGGCGGCCAGCATATTAGAATAGTACTTGAAGAATCCAACATTTCGTCTCAAATATCAATTAGGGACGAAACGACATACTACATTGACTATGTGATGGGGATTGTCCCACGAAAAGTATTTGACGGAAATGATGGAATGGGAGGCAATGGCGGCGATTTCGTTTTGATTCATTCAATGCCTCAAAACCACGACTTTTATCGTTTTGCTGAATGTCCGATAGATTGGAGGATTCACATAAGCACTACATCAAAGATCGCTAACGTAAAAATTTATATTTATAGTTCGTATGTACCATGATAAATTATAAGAATAATGAAAATTAGATTTATTGTTTTTTGTGAAATTGCGCTATCATTTGTATTATTGTCGTGTTGTCGTGAGAAACAGTATCGATACTATCCTGATGGTGCATTATATTCGGAATACACCCTGAGAAGTGGCAAGATTGTCGGTGAATTCATCACATACTATGAAAATGGCCAAAAATCCGGTGTCGCCAGATATATCAATGGCAAACAACATGGTAAAAGCTTTTCTTATTACACAAACGGCAACATGATGAGTTCTGAAATTTATCGATTTGGGAAACTTAAATCATTGAATATTTATGATTCTGATGGCAGATTGGTGGTTGACAAAGGCAATGGAATCGGCATGATACATTTCCCCTCGGGCGAGATTATGTCCATCTCATATTTGGATGGATTACCAGACGGCGAACAGATTACATGGGATGATTCCAAGAAGAAAAAAACAGAAAGTGTTTATAATCACGGTGTTTTGTTGAAAAACATCGAATGGAATCAGAATGGAGTCATTAGATTTTCATCAGAATTAATCATGTCGAATGACACTGCTTATTATATTCACAGAAGTTATTATGACAATGGACAGATTCATACAGAGAATCGTGTCGTAAACAATGTTGAAGTTGGCAATAAGCGTATATGGAACGAAGAAGGAATTTTGATTTCCAAATAGATTTTTTTAAAAAGGTTATGGCTTTATAAATCCCAACCCATGAAAATAAAAAAAATGACAAAAGGCTGCCTGATGGTAGTCGGCGCAATATTCACGCCATTGATATTATTTTTGCTGATAACAGGAGGTGTGATGCTGTATCATAACATATTCAATCATGATGAACATGAATTTAGCCTGTGCACCGGAGATGGTGAATACGGCTACCGAAGCATCATCTTATGTAAAGGAGATACAACAATCATAATTCCGCATAATGCAAAAAGAAATCGTGAAATGGAAGGCAAGTATTTCAAATTTCATGACAAAAATGGGAAAACAGATACAAAATTCATCAGTTGTGACTGCGGCTGGTGGGTCATACCTTGCTACGTTGCCGAACAAAAATCCGATTCGGATTTCATGATAGTTGACCAGAAACCGATAGACAGCATATTCGGCCTTGAAGAAGACGTTTATGATGAAAATGGTAACTTTTTCTACCGCATCCGGCCAAACGAGTCGAATAACATCAATTCACGATACAGGATGCTGGAAAACAGTCCCATCCACCAGTTCTGGATAATAGCCTTGCGTACAGCCGATGTTTACGGTCCGCTGTCGTATGATGGATATCAGCAAAAGCGGACGGAACTTGGTGTGTCGTCAGACTTGAGGCTGAAATGCGAGGATTTTCTTGAGGAATAGATTTTTCCGGCCTCCCCGCAAGCCACCGTGCTCTTCGGGGAGGCTTTCTCTTTATTTCAGTGTGAAGTTTTAAGTTTTGAGAGTGGGGTTTTTCGGTTTAAAGATGGAAGTTAAGAGCAGCTTGTCCGGCCCACGTCGCCTCGCGGTGCGGTGGCCCGCGCCATGCGGCGGCCGAGCATCGCATGGCGCTTGATCTTTTGGTTACTTTTCCATCAAGGGAAAAGTGACATGAAACTTTTATAAACAAAGACTTCATTTTCAGATGAAAACCGTTATCTTTGCAAGATCATAAAAACAGACGATGAGCACCGCAACAGCGACATATCGAAAAAGGAAACGCATGAACGGACGTATATATGAGCCGGTTCAAGACCCCACCTCCCAGCAGGGGTTCAACCGCTATGCTTACTGCTTCTACAACCCGC
>JAKSNA010000023.1 GCA_024400295.1 Bacteroidales bacterium
GGGCGGTGACGGTTGCGCCGCCGTCGTTTGTGACGTTGCCGCCGCCTGTGGCTGTCGTCGGCGCGATGTCTGTTATTTCAGATGTTGTTACTGTCGGTAAGAGAATCTGTTGCGCCGTCGTGAACGTTTCCGGATTTCCGTAGGCCGTCCCGGCGGAGTTTGTCGCATACGCCCTCACGTAGTATGTCGTGTTTGGTGTCAGTCCGGTCATCGAGGAGGTGAAAGTTCCCGTCCCCGTGCCGTTAGAGGTGTGCGGGTCGGAGACCGTCGGGTTGGGCGACGTGCTCCAGCAGATGCCGCGGGCGGTGACGGTTGCGCCGCCGTCGTTTGTGACGTTGCCGCCGCCTGTGGCTGTTGTCTGCGCGATGTCGGTCACTTCGGCTGTGGTGACAGTCGGGAGCGTTGGCGATGTGAGCAGTTGATTTACAGTCCCGTTGCCGACAAGTCCGTTGTTGTTCTTGGCGTATGCCACGAAGTAATAGTTGGTATTCGGTTGCAGACCGTCAACGCCGCAGCTGAAAGTCATGCCAGGTGTGCAGTCTGCCCTCTCCGTCAGGGCATCCGCATTAGTTCCCCACATGAACCAGCATTCGGTGATGCCGATGCCGTGGTCGTCGTTCACGCGGCCGTTCATCGTGGCTGAATTGGTCGTTATTGCCGTCGCGTCGAGTGTCTCGACATCCGGTGTCTCGTTGTTTGTGGTGAAATGTTCTATGCCGCCGTTGCCTGTCTCGTCGTATTCATTCTTTGCGAAAGCCTGGAACGAATATGTATGTTCGTTTGCCAGGCCGGTGAGTGTCCCGCTGAAGGCTGTCCCCGCCGTGCAGTCGAGCCTGTTTGTCATGGTGTTGTCGCTGTCACCCCATATAATCCAGCATTCGGTGATGTCGCAGCCGTAGTTGTTGGTGACGTTTCCGCTCACCGTCGCGCTGCTGCCGGTGATGCCGCTTGCTTGGTTTGTCGTCACGTCAGGAGCCTGATGCATTATCATTGTATGTAATCCCAGTGCCTCTCCGTACCCTGTTTTTCCGGCCTGGTTCTTTGCGTAGGCCCTCACGTAATAACTTGTGCCTGACTCAAGATCGGTGACCTCTGAAGTGAAGTCGGCTGTACCGGTGCCGTCTTCGGTGTATCCGAGGCAGTTGCCCAACGTCGGGTTCTCAAATGTCGCCCAGCACACGCCTTTCTTGATGATTGGCGAGTTGCCGTCGGTGATGCCGTAGCCGCCGCTGTTGGCTGTCGTCGTGGTTATGTTTGACGGGCCTGTGGTGTGTATCGTCGGCTCGGTAATCTCAATAAGTGTGGTGAAACTCTCGATGCCGCCGTAGAATGTCTGTGCGTATCCCGTGAATGTCGCGTAGGCCTTATAATAATAGGTGGTGTTTGGCGTGAGACCTGTCAGTGCCGCCTCGAACGGGTCGGACTGTGAGGTGCAGTCGGCGTCTTTGTCCAAATCGTTGATGTCGGTGCCGTACAGGAATCCTTTCTTTATCGGGTTCTCTGTGCCGTCGTAATAGACGCGGCCTTTGATTGTGGCCGAGTTTGTCGTCACGTCGGCGCTCGAAAGCGTGAAGACCTGTGGGTCGGGGGTCGGGGGAATCGACAGCGTGGTGAAGCTCACCTCGTTGCCGAGCCGTCTGCCGAGTTCGTTTTCGGCGTAGGCTCTCGCATAATATGTCGTACCCGGCTCTATGCCGTCTGAGACGTTGAGGCTGAAGCCGCTCACGCTGTATGCCGCCGGTCTGGTGATGCCGCCGAGGGTGTCGTGTGAAGTGCTGTACCAGAAGCCGCAGCCTGTCACCGGCTTGTTGCCGTCGTCGGTCACCACGCCCGACAGCATGGCGGAATACTGCCCGATGGTCGTTTCATCAACAGCATTGGTGATGACGGTCGGAAGTGCGTAAACAATCTGCCCGAGTGTGGTGAACGTCTTCTGCTCGCCGTAACACGTTGTGTCATTGTCCGTCGCGTATGCCCTGACGTAATATTTCGTCTCTTTTTCAAGTCCTGTCATGGTACTCGTGAATGCGCCGGGTCCGCCGCCGTCAACCGTCTTGCCGGTGCAGTCGTCCAATGACGGGTTCTCCGACAGTCCGTAGCACACGCCGCGGGCGATAACATTTGAGCCTCCCTCGCTGACGACCTCGCCGCCGCACACCGCGCATGTGTCGGCGATGCTGCTCACCTCGGCGGTCGTTACCACCAAATCCGTCACTGTCGGTTCGTCCAATGTCCTGAAAGTTCCGGTCTCGGTCCACATCCTTGTTATTCCGTTGTCAAGCTCGAATCTGTAGAAATATGTCGTGGCCGGCTTCAGTCCATCGGCTGTGGCTTTCAGTACGCCGTTGTCAAACTGCGCCGCAAGCGACACGGCGTTTTCGAGTTCGCTGTTGTCGGAATACTGTAGTCGCGCCGACTTCAGCGTGTAATCGTATGTGTATGTGGCTTCGATGCTCACCTCGTCGCTGCCTGTTGTGACTGTCGCCTCGCCGATTTCGATCTGGTATGTCTCGACTTTATCAACTTTCCTGCATCCGGCAAAAACGAGCAGCAAAGACAGTAATATATATGTTATATTTTTCATAATCAATTATTTAAAACGAATAACCGACACCTATTTTAGCTTCGAGTTTGTTAAAGTCTGTCGCCACGGCGTCGGCCGAGACGACGATTGAGCCGAAGCTGCACTGTATGCCCAACGATGTGTCGAGACCTTTCTGGCAATTCACTTTGTCCTTAAACCATTGTCCGTCGGTGGCCTCATAGCACATTTCGTCGATGCCGTAGCCTGCTCCGACACGCAGTGCCACGGGTCGCGCCACCCTGAACAGGATTCCCGCCATGAGCGAGAGACGCGTGTCCCTTCTGTAGTCGTCGCCCTTGAGGAAGGGTTTCGTCTCCGCCGCGTTGTCGCGGTCGAACTCGCCGTCGGTGCCGAACGACTTGAAGTTGGGACTGCTCATCACGCTCACGAACCACCCGAAGCGGCGCATCATGCCGAAGGTCACGCCGAACGCCGCCGACGGTTTCATGGAATACGACATATTGACGGTCACAAAAGTCTCCCTCTGGTATCCCGACCTCCCGAATCCGAAGTCGGAACAGTCATAAGCCCTTGATTTCCTGTTCTTTTTATACGGCAGGTAACCGTGGTTCCTTATGGATTTTTTTGACATGACGGCGCGTGTGCCTGTCTCCGAACGGTACGCGTCTTTTTTTCCGCCGTTTTGCGAGAATGCGCACAGCGATGTGGCAATCAGAAAAACAAGTAATACTATCTTCTTCATCAGTTTCTTTTTACAAAAACATACAATCCTGAAAGGGGGGGGGGATTTCAGCGTGCAAATTTACGAAAAAAACATTTGCATTTCCAAAATAAAGTGTATAGTATTATCATACACTTGGTACGACATACATCCACACCAGGAACCTCGCGGCTCTTCCGATGAGCATATAGACGGCGCATTGGAAGGGCTTCGTCTTGTAGAAGCCGAGCGCGATGGCGAAGGCGTCGCCCACGATGGGAAGCCACGCGAGAAGTCCGAGGTATGGGCCGTACTTATCGACTTTGACCTTCTGCCTTTCAAGCGTCTCGCGTTTTACGTGAAGCCATCTCTCGATCCACTGCCACTTCCCGATCCAGCCGATGCCATACGATGTCATGCCGCCGAGCCAGTTGCCCGCCGTGGCCAAGATGAAGCACAGCCACGGCCTTCCGCCAGCCACCAATATCCCGATAATCAACGCGTCGGCGGAGAAAGGAACCACCGTGGAGGCGAGAAACGAACCGAGAAACAGCCCGAGGTAACCCCAGCTCTGAAGGAAGTCGATCATCTTGTCAGATTTTTTTCGCAAAAATAGTTCAAAAACCATCAAAAAAAGTGTTTTTTGAAAAAAAATCAGTACTTTTGCACCTTGAAAAAATTAAGATGATGCCAGAAATTAGTTCTTTTTACGGAATTGTCATTTACATGTATATCAGTGATCATCAACCTCCGCATTTCCATGTGAAATACAATGAATATGAATGCTGGATTACTATTGAAGACGGTGTGATTACGGGAAAACTGCCGCGCCGGGCGATTCGTCTCGTATATGAATGGCTCGATTTACATAAGAATGAATTGTTGGATAACTGGAACAGGCTTCAGAACAGCGAGGCTCCGATGAAGATAGTTCCGTTAATTTAATAATATGGAAAAAGAAATTGCAATATTGAAAATCATTGGAGTTCAATATGTTAATGAATACAAACTGTTGCTGACATTCAACGATGGCAAGGTTCGTCTGTGCGATTTCGAGCCTCTTTCCCGCAAAGGGATTTGCACCAAACTTCAAAATATGGAGTATTTCAAGAACTTCAGGCTTGACCCTTTCTCTGTCGATTGGAACAATGAAATCGGGTTCGCGCCTGAATTTCTTTACGAGAACAGTGTTGAGGTCAAATAGTTTTATTTCAACAGCTCTTCCATCACTTTCCCGGCCAGACGGCTCGTCCCGACGCGGAAGAACCTGCTGTTGAGCCATCTGTCGCCTAAGATATCCTTCACTATATAATAATAGGTGAGTGCGTCTTCGACCGTTGACATGCCGCCCGCGGGCTTGAAGCCGACCATCTGCCCCGTCGCCTCGTAGTATTCCTTGATGGTGTCGCACATCACGATGGCCGCCATCGGCGTCGCCGCGACAGGCACTTTACCCGTCGAGGTCTTGATGAAATCGGCACCCGCCATAATCGCCAGCTCGCTGGCTTTGCGGATGTTGGCTGCGGTCTTCAGCTCGCCGGTCTCAAGGATCACCTTCAGGCGGACAGGCGGCTGGCAGATGTCGCGGATGCCCTGTATCTCGTTAAAGACGGTGTCGCAGTCGCCTTCAAGGAACGCGCCTCTTGAGATGACCATATCGACCTCGTCGGCACCTTGTCCAACGCAATATTCCACCTCTTTCTTCTTCAGTTCAAACGGCATCTGCCCCGAGGGGAAGGCGCACGCCACCGTGGCGACGCGGATGCCGCTGCCTTTGAGAAGCTCCTTCGCCTGTTTCACGAAAGGACTGTAGATGCAAACCGCCGGGACGGAGAGATGCAGCCCGTTGTCCGCAAACGCCAACGCCTTTGCGCAGAACTCGTTGATTTTCTGTGTGTTGTCGAACGCCTCCAAAGTCGTGAAGTCGATGCTTTGGAATATTGTCTTCAGCGACTCGCGGCGGTCGCAGCTTTCGTTCTGTCTTTTCAGTATTGCCTCAATGCGTTGTTGAAGTTCCTCTTCGGTGTGGTTGTATTGCTTGAAATTCATGGCTTGAAAATTTTCCGCAAAAATAGTAAAAATAGTTTTTAACCAAAACCAAAACCTTTTTAACCAAAACCTTTTTAACCAAAACCTTTTTAACCAAAACCATAACCCAAACCAAAACTCCACTCTCAACACTTAAAACTCTCTTAACTCTCCTCTCTACTCTCTTAACTGAAAAAATATGAGTTTGCTCCACTCGCTGCGCTCGGTCGCAATGACGTTGTTTTTAAATAATTGATATTTAGTGGGTTGCGGCTTTGCCGCAACACACTAAATATTTTTGTTCCCCCAAGTGATGCCGTCCTTGTGAGCGACCGCAGGGAGTCGAACAATCCCAAATTCCCCACTCTCCACCCTCAACTCTCAACACTTAAAACTCTTTTAACACTCCTCTCTCCTCTCTTAACTGAAAAAACTCCACTCTCAACTCTCCAAACTCCAAACTTTTTACTATTTTTGCAGCCGTAAAAAATTTCAGGCCGTTATGAAATACCCGATAGGAAAACAGACATTCAGCACACTCATCGAAGGCGGTTATGTATATGTTGACAAGACCGACCTCGTTTACCAGCTTGCACAGAAGGACATTTGCTTCCTGTGCCGCCCCCGCAGGTTCGGGAAATCGTTGTTAATATCAACATTAGAAAGCTATTTCAAAGGCGAGAAAGAACTTTTCAAAGGCTTGAAAATCGAGGAATTAGAGAAAGAATGGACGCAGTATCCTGTGTTCAGGATAGACTTCGCGCAAGGCGGCTACGGTGTTGAAGGCGACCTCAAAAAGGAGATTGACAAATGCCTTACCAAGTGGGAACGCCAGCTTGGGATAGAGAAACAAATAGACAAGTTGGGGTCGAGGTTCTCCGACATTCTTGCCGAGGCGCACCGACAGACCGGCCGGAAATGCGTCGTCCTCATTGACGAATACGACAAGCCGCTTCTCGATGTCTTGATGGAGCCGATGGAGGCGGAGAACCGTGCCGTGCTGAAGGAGTTCTACGGCACGTTCAAGGTCGCGGACGAGCATCTCCGTTTCGTTCTGCTGACGGGCGTGACAAAGTTCTCGCAGGTGAGCGTTTTCAGCGGCTTCAACCAGCCGGAGGACATCAGCATGAAGAGCGAGTTCGACGCGCTGTGCGGCATCACGAAAGACGAACTCACTGCATATTTCGATGACGAAATAGCGGCGATGGCGGAGAAAAAGAAGTGCTCAAAGGAAGAGATGTACATCCGCCTCAAAAAACAGTACGACGGCTATCACTTCTCGGAGGAGATGCTCGACATCTTCAACCCGTACAGCGTCCTCAACGCGTTGAAAAAAAAGAAAATAGACGAGTATTGGTTTGCGACAGGCACGCCGACATATCTCGTAAAACTCATCAACAGGCACAAGACCAATATCAGAGATATCGTGAGTCAGCAGTACGAGAAGAGCTATTTCATGGACTACAAAGCCGATGTCGAAGACCCTCTCGCCATGATTTACCAGAGCGGCTACCTCACGATAAAGGGCTATGAGAGTGTCGGCGGCACTTATTTCTACACCTTGGATTTCCCGAATGTGGAGGTGAAAAAAGGCTTCGTTGCGCTGCTTGCCAACGATTATTTCAAGATGACCAACGTCCAGCAGCCCCTCGCACTGACGATAAACAAGGCGTTGATGCAAGGCCGCATAGACGACCTCCGCGACGAGCTGTCCTCGTTTTTGGCTTCAATCCCCTACGACGCGAACTACCAGGAACGCGTGTGGAGCTACGAGAGCCACTATCATTACACTTTTTACTTGATATTCAGACTTTTATCCTGCTATACGACTTTGACAGAGAAAGCGAACTCACGTGGTCGCGCCGACATGATTGTTGAGACGGACGACTACGTTTACATCTTTGAATTTAAACTTGACGGCACGGCAGCCGAAGCCCTGAAGCAGATTGACGATAAAGGCTACGCCGAGCCTTACGCGGCTGACAGCAGGAAACTGTTTAAAATCGGAGTCGGGTTTTCAAGCGAGAAGAAGAACATCGACGAGTGGAGCGTGGTTTGAGTTTGGAGTTTTGAGAGTGGAGAGTGGAGTTAAAAGAGTAAAGAGTAGGGAGGAGAGTTAAAAGAGGCTGGCGCATAACACCAGCCTCGTTATTCGTTTAATTCATGCAATTCGTGGTGAAGCTCATACAATTAGTGGTCTGACGATGCTTTCAAAGACCTTAACTCCTGTTTCAATGATCCCGTCCTCGAACTCGTAGTCGGGGTTGTGGAGCGGCAGGTGTTCCGTGCCGCAACCGAGACCGAACATAGCACACGGACACACGCCCGCGAAACGCCCGAAGTCCTCCGACCAGCGGAACGGCTCGTCGAGATATTGGTATTCGAGGCCGAGGCTCTCGGCGGCGTTTCTTATCGCAACTACTTCATTGTCAGAGTTCATCGTAGCCGGAAACGCCTCGTGTATGCTGCTGTTGAAGCGTAATCCCTGTTTGTCGGCGACCATCTTGCAGAGTTGCACCACGTCGGCGGTGAGGTGTTGCAGCTTGTCGTTGTCGTACGACCGCAGCGTCATCCAGATCTCCGCGTGACCCGGCGCGACTCCGAACGTCTCCTCGCCTAAGACAGCGTGCGTGACGGTGAGCATCGTCAGCGGCACCTCGTCTAAAAGCATGTCGGCCTTCTTCTTGAAGATGTCGAGCAACGCCGCCATCACGTGCATCGGGCTGCGCCCCGTCTCCGGCTGTGAGGCGTGCGCGGTGACGCCTTCAAAGATGAGCTTCAACCCTAACGAAGCCGCCGCGAAACAGCCGTTTTTTATCAAAATCATGTTTTTCTCATACCCCGGAAGGTTGTGGAGCGCAAATGCCACATCAGGCTTAATCTGCTGAAACTGTGGGTCTTCGAGAACTGCCTTGGCACCTTGGCCGGTCTCTTCGGCAGGTTGGAAGAGCAGCACCACCTCGCCGTTGTCGGGGCATCTCTCCGCAAGCCGTTGCGCCAGCCCCGCGATGATGGCGGCGTGCCCGTCGTGACCGCAGCGGTGCGAACAGCGGCGGTAGCCTTCGGGGATGTTCAACGCATCGATGTCGCCGCGCACCATGACGCGTCGGCCATTGTTTTTGCCTTTGAAAACGACAGCGATGCCGTTGCCGCCGATGTTGCGGATGTGAACGTCGGGGTTTAATTTCTCAAGAAAAGCGTTGAGTATCTCATTGGTTTTCACTTCCTTGCCGGAAAGCTCGGCGTTGTCGTGAAGCGTATGTCTCAGGTTGATGATGTCTTGCATGATGTTTAAAGTTAGAAAGTTTATAAAGTTGAAAGATTCTGTTAAAATCGCGGCAAAATTACGTAAAAACATCTTTCGTGAATAATTATTATTCCTTTAAAAAAAATTCGTATTTTTGCACTTTGGAAAATTAGGAAATAACAGAAATGAATATACTATATCCGCTGAAATTCACGCCTGTGTTCAAGGAGAAAGTCTGGGGCGGCCAGAATGTCAAGACGTTGCTGCACAAGGACTTCGGTAATCTGATGAACTGCGGCGAGATGTGGCTTCTCTCTGGTGTTGACGGCGAAAACAGCGTTGTGTGCAACGGGAATTTCGAGGGCGATGAACTCAACGACCTCGTGGAGACGTTCATGGGCGACCTCGTCGGGGAACATGTCTTCGACAAATACGGCGAGACTTTCCCGTTGCTAATCAAGATAATAGACCCGCTGACATGGCTTTCGGTGCAGGTTCATCCCGACGATGAGATAGCGCAGAAGATCGGTCTTGAAAACGGAAAGACCGAAATGTGGTACGTGCTGAACGCCGAGAAAGACGCCGAACTCGTCACCGGCTTCAGCGAGGAAGTGACGAAAGAACAGTTCAAACGTCTCCTTGATGAGAAGAAAGTCGAGCAAGTGCTCAATTATGAAAAGGTTGAGGCCGGCGACGTGTTCTTCATCCCGGCAAGGCGCATCCACGCCCTCGGACCGGGCTGCATGGTGGCGGAGATCCAACAGACAAGCGATACAACATACCGCGTCTATGACTGGGACCGCATCGACCAATACGGCATGTACCGCGAACTACATGTGCCACAGGCACTTTACACCTTGGATTTCAAGAAAGAAGACAGCTACAGGACAGAGTACGACCGGACAAGGAAAGACGCAACCGTCGAGATGGTGAGCTGCCCATATTTCACAACCAACTTCATCAACCTCGACGCGACATTGGCGAAGGACTACTCCGAACTCGACTCATTCGTGATTCTGATGAGCGTGGGCGGAAATTTCACCCTGAGATACGATGGCGGCGAAGAAAACGTCAGTTTCGGTGAGTGCATCTTGATTCCGAACGCGGTGAACAAGGTGGAGGTTCACGCCCGGGGCGAATGCAGGATTTTGGAGAGTTATATTTTGTAAATAATTGATAAATAAATAATTGTACAATTTTAAAACGTTTTAAAAAATGAAAAAGTTATTATCATTCATCCTTCTGGGATTTCTGGGCTTCGGCATGATGGCTCAGGAGAAGTCAGACCTCCCGAACATCACTTTGAAGAACCTTGACGGCGAGAGCGTCAACGTCGCTGAAATTAACAACGATGGCAAGCCGTTCGTGATGACATTCTGGGCGACATGGTGCGGGCCGTGCGTGAAGGAACACAATGCCCTGACTGACGTTTACGACGACTGGGTTGAGGAGACAGGCGTGAAGATTGTCTCCGTCTCCATCGACGACTCGCGCTCTTCGGCACGCATCAAGCCTTTCGTCGAAGGCAAGGGCTGGCCTTTCGAGATTCTTCTCGACGTGAACAAGGAACTCGCACGCGCAATGAACGTCGTGAACCCGCCGCACACATTCCTCTTTGACGGCAACGGCAAGGTCGTGTGGCAGCACACAGGCTACCTCGAAGGCGGCGAGGAAGATGTCTATAACGAAATCAAGAAACTCATAGAGAAATGAAGAAGATATTGATTCTCGTGGCGGCAATACTTTGCTCCACAATGACATACGGACAGTCGTTCCTATCCGGCTCCCGCGTGAGCGGCAGCTTCCAGATTGACGGGAACTACTATTGGCCCGACAACGGCATCGGCATCAGCGAAGAGAACATCAACGGCGAGAAGTTCGGCGGCTACGGGTTCGGGAAGCTGCAATACAACCTCGGCGACTTCACTGCCGGGATGCGTTTCGAGGCTTACCAAAACACACCGATGTCGGGCTTCGACATGAGGACAAAAGGCATGGGCGTGGCTAACTTCTTCGCCACATACGACAACGGCACAGTGGGCTTCACCGTCGGTGACATCTACGACCAGTTCGGCAACGGCCTTATTTTCAGGACTTACGAAGAATGGACACTCGGCTTCGACAACTCGCTCCGCGGTGTCCGCGCAGTGTACCGTCCGGTCAACGGAGTGACAGTCAAGGGGCTGTACGGAATGCAGAGGCTTTATTGGGCGCCGTATTACAACGAAAACACCAATGAGCCGGCGAGAGGTCTCGTGCGCGGCGCTGACGCTGAATGGGACATCAACCAAAGCATCGCGGCAATCAGCGACGCGGATGTGAGAGCCATCGTCGGAGCAAGTTTTGTGAGCAAATACGAAAGCGAGAAGACACGCGAGGAAGGCGGCGTCATCTACAACCTTCCGCAGAACGTGGCATCATACGCCGGACGCGCAAACCTCGGGTTCTGGAGATTCAACCTCGGCGCCGAATACGCCCGCAAGATCAACGACCCGTCGGCGTTCAACAACTGGATCTACCGCGACGGACAGGAACTTCTGGCATCGTTGTCATACACGCAGAGAGGCCTCGGCGCAGTGCTTCAGGTGAAACGCGTTGACAACATGAGCTTCAAGTCGGACCACTCCGCCACGCAGAACGACCTCGACCTCGGCTTCGTGCCGCCGCTCAACTACACGCACACGCACAGCCTGCCCTCGATGTTCTCTTACGCCTCGCAGCCGCTCGGCGAGATGGGAATACAGTTCCAAATCAACTACATGATTCCAAAGAAGACCGCCCTCGGCGGGAAATACGGAACGAAACTCGCGTTCAACTACAGCCAAGTCAACGACATCAAACGCGACTCCATCATGTACGGCGGACAGAACGTCATCAACATGCCGGGGACAAAAGGCTACGAATCCGACTTCTTCGCCATCGGCGACCGCATGTTCTACCGTGATTTCAATTTCGAAATCGACAAGAAGATAAGCAAGAAATGGAATCTCACCTTGATGTACATCAATCTGTATTATGATATGGAAGTTATTGAGAATCACCCTGGGGCGGAGGTGGTGAAGGCAAACATCGCTTTCGGCGAGGTGATTTATAAAATCAATAACAAACACAGCCTGCGTCTCGAGATGCAGCATATGTGGGACAATGTCGGAAAGGACCATGAGATTGAGGCCGGACACGAGGCGTATTACGTGAAACGCGGCAACTGGGCGGCGTTCCTTCTGGAATACACCATCGCGCCGAAATGGTTCGTCTCCATCGCCGACAAATACAACTACGGCAATCCTATCGCCGACAACCGCGACCATTATTTCACGGGTTCGTTCGGATTCATCAAGGACCAGACACGTATCGCCATCAGCGGCGGCCGTCAGAGCGAAGGCCTCGTGTGCGTCGGCGGCGTGTGCCGTACAGTGCCCGCGTCAAGCGGCGTGCAATTGACAATAACGACCTCATTCTAAAAAATACGAATAAAATGAAGAAATTATCATTAATACTTGCAGGCATGACGGTCGCCTTCGCCATGTCGTCATGCGACAAACTTGATGAACCATATTTCATCGAACCAATAGCCGCCGAGAGCGACACTATCCCTTTGACAAAAGAAGACACGATAAACTTTGACGGGAAGATAGTAGTGCTTCTCGAAGACTACACCGGCGTGAAATGCAACAACTGTCCGGCGGCGGGCGAGATCGCGCTTCAGCTTCAGCAGCAATACGGACATCAACTCATCGTGCTCGGTGTCCATCCGAAAGGAGTCCTTCAGAATCCAACCGGCGGCTTCCCTGATTTCAGGACCGACGACGGCAACGAGTGGAACAACGCTTTCAACATAGCGGCATACCCCAACGGACTTGTCAACCGCGGCGAAGTGGTCGGCTCGGCGAAGTGGGCGGAAAAAGTTGAAAAAGCGATGGCAGGTGAAGCTCCGGCGAGAATGGTCATCAAATCGGAATATGATGACGCGGACAGAGAGCTGAGACTCAGCGTCCACACGAAGATACTCAACGAACTCCCTAAGTCGAAACTGACAGTCTGCATGATGGAAGACAACATCTTGGGCAAACAAGCCACCCCTGACAGCATCTACGCTGGCTATATGCACCGTCATGTGTTCCGTGGCACCGCCGACGGCATCACATGGGGCAGAAGCCTCGGCAATGAGGATCTGAAGGCAGGTATGAATTTCATCACGAATTTCAAATTCACCGTTGATGAGAAATACAATGACGAAGAGTTCTACATCGTGGCTTTCATTGCCGACGAGAGCAGCAAGGAAGTTTTCATGGCCGCAGAGAAGAAGATAAAATAAGAAAGGAGGTCTTCGGACCTCCTTGCCTTGTAGCGGGGGGCGGATTTGAACCACCGACCTTTGGGTTATGAGCCCAACGAGCTACCGGACTGCTCCACCCCGCATCATGTTTGAAATGCGAGTGCAAAATTACATCTATTTTCCGCTCGTGTCAAGTGTTTTTTGATTTTTTTTTTAAAATAATTGGAAATATTATAAAAATATGGATCATAAAGCAGGTTACGTCAATATAGTTGGCAAGCCAAATGTCGGAAAATCAACGCTTATGAACGATTTGGTGGGCGAGAAAATCTCCATCATAACGTCGAAGGCGCAGACCACACGACACCGCATCTTGGGCATCGTGAACGGCGATGACTTCCAGATTGTGTTCTCCGACACCCCCGGAATCATCAAGAAACCGGCCTACAAGATGCACGAAATCATGAATCAGTTCATCAATGTCGCATTCATTGACGCTGATTTGATACTTTACGTCGTTGATATCACCGACAAGAAAATCGACGAGGAGACCATCGAAAGAGTGAAGAAGACGAACATCCCTGTGTTCGTGCTGCTCAACAAAATCGACCTCTCAAACCAGGACGAGGTGGTGAAAGCCGTCGAGTTCTGGCAGAGCGCATTGCCGGAGTCAACGGTGTTCCCCGTCTCCGCCTTGCATCAGGCAAATATTAAATATGTGTTCGAGAGTATTGTGGAGAGACTGCCGAAATGCCCGCCGTATTTCCCGAAAGACGAGCTCACCGACCGCTCGATGCGTTTCTTCATCACAGAGATAATACGCGAGAAAATATTGTTGAACTATCAGCAGGAGATACCTTATTGCGTGGAGGTGGCAGTCGATGCCTACGAGGAAAGCAAGAACCTCATCAACATCAAAGCGACGATTTACGTATCACGCGAGTCACAGAAGGCCATCATAATAGGTAAGGGCGGCAGCGCAATCAAGAACGTCGGGATACAGTCACGCGCCGACATCGAGGAGTTCGTCGGGAAGAAGGTGTTCCTCGACCTCAACGTGAAGGTTGACAAGGATTGGCGGGACAACGAGGAGGAGCTGAGACATTTCGGGTACGAAGCGTGATTTTGTTAAGAGTTAAAAGAGGAGAGATAAGAGAGCCGCGTAGCGGTTCCATATCCGTAGAAATTAGACAAAAAGAGCCGCGTAGCGGTTCCATATTCATAAAAACATGAGCAATATAGTAGCAATAGTAGGAAGGCCAAACGTTGGCAAATCGACATTATTCAACCGTTTGGTGCAGTCGCGTCAGGCCATCGTGGAGGCGACAAGCGGCGTCACGCGCGACCGTCATTACGGCCACAGCGATTGGTGCGGCAAGACATTCACGGTGATTGACACCGGCGGTTATGTCGTCGGTTCCGAGGATATTTTCGAGGAGGAGATCAGGAAACAGGTCGATCTCGCCATCGACGAGGCTGATGTCATCATCTTCGTCGTTGACGGTCAGGAAGGCATCCACGTCCTCGACGAAGATGTCGCAGTCATCTTGCGCAGATGCAAGAAGCACGTGATCCTCGCGGTCAACAAGACCGACATACCGAGCAAGTTCGGACAGGCGGCGGAGTTCTACGCCCTCGGCCTCGGCGAGATCTTCCCGTTCTCGGCGATGACCGGCACAGGCACCGGCGAGCTTCTCGATGAGGTGATAAAATATCTGCCGCAGGACGAGACGGAAGACTATTCCGGGCTTCCGAGGTTCGCCGTCGTGGGACGCCCAAACGTCGGCAAGTCGTCGATAATCAACGCGTTCCTCGGACAGGAGCGACATATCGTGACCGACATCGCCGGCACGACACGCGACACCAACAACACGCGTTTCAACGCCTTCGGCATGGACTTCATGCTCGTTGACACCGCCGGACTGCGCAAGAAATCGAAGGTGTTTGAAAATATCGAGTTCTATTCGGTGATGCGTTCCATCCGCGCCATCGAGGAGTGCGACGTCGCCGTGCTGATGATCGACGCGACGCAAGGCTTTGAGTCACAGGACATGAACATCCTGCGCCTCATCGAGAAAAACAAGAAAGGCCTCGTCATGGTCGTCAACAAATGGGATCTGATAGAGAAAGACTCCAACACGCACCTCAAGTTCGAGAACGCCATCCGCGAGAAGACCGCGCCGTTTGTCGATTACCCGATAATCTTCACCTCGGCCATCAACAAGCAGAGGACGTTCAAGGTGCTTGAGACACTGCATGATGTCTATGAGAACCGTGAGCGTAAGGTGCCGGTCCGCGAGCTGAACGACACGATGCTTGAAATCATCAATTCGCAGCCGCCGCAGATAGCGTCACGTGGCAGATTCCTGAAAATCAAGTATATAACACAACTAAAAAGCCCGACACCGCAGTTCATCTTCTTCTGCAACCTGCCGAAGGACGTCAAGGAAACGTATGTGCGCTATCTTGAGAACAAAATCAGGAGCATCTGGGACTTCCACGGAGTGCCGATACAACTATTTTTCAGAGAAAAATAGTTGTTAGGAGTTTGAGGAGTTTGAGGAATTTAGGATCTAAAACTCCTGATTACCTAAAATACCTAATCACCTGAATCATGGACGAACTGAGGATAGACAAATGGCTGTGGTGCGCGCGATTGTTCAAGACGCGCACTCTGGCGGCCGACGCCTGCAAGGGCGGCAAGGTGAAAGTCAACGACGTGTCGGTGAAACCGTCGCGCGACGTGAGGATCGGCGAGGTCATCGCGGTGCAGCTGGGACAGCTTCACAAGGTTGTCGAAGTGCTGAGCATCCCCAAAAGCAGGGTGTCGCCGAAAGACGTGACGAACATCTATGCCGACAGGACGCCGGCGGAGGAATACGAGCGCATCGAGTTCATGCACGCCTACAAGACCGAGTTCCGCGACAAAGGCACGGGCCGCCCGACGAAGAAAGAACGCAGGATACTCGACAGACTCAAAGGAGAAGATTGACGAGATTATATTGAAAACAAATGAATAATATTGAAGAAATAATTGAAAGACTGGACCTTGCGCCTCATCCCGAAGGCGGCTGGTACCGTCAGGTTTTCGGCAATGATGAGAACGGAGAGAAACAGATCTCCACGATTTATTACATGCTCAACGGCGAGAGCTTCTCGGCGTTCCACCGTCTGCACGGCATGACGGAAATATGGTACCATCACGCCGGGACGCAGCTCGACATCCATGTCATCGGCCTTGACGGGAAGCTGACCACGCATCATCTCTCCGCCGACGGCGAGATGCAGGTCGTGATAACACCCGGGCAGTGGTTCGCCGCGGAGATCCCGTCGCGACAAGGATTCTGCCTCGTAGGTTGCGCCGTGGCGCCGGCGTTTGAATTTGAGAACTTCGAACTCGGAAAGAAAGAGGAACTGTTGAAAGAGTTCCCGCAATATGAAGAAATCATTGAAAGACTTTGCAGATGAATTTTGAAAATGGACTAAAAAAAATTAATTATATGAAAAGAGCTTTATTTTTTATCGTAATGTTCGGTTCTTTGTTTTTCGCAAAGGCCGCCTATCTTGAAAATGTGCCGATGACATTGACCCAGCCTGACGGCACGAAATTGGAATGTTTCGCATCAGGCGATGAGTTTTATAACTATCTCCATGATGCACAAGGTTTCACAATCATCCAAGACCATGCAAACGGTTTTTATGTCTATGCCGACTTGAAGGAGGGCGAACTCGTGCCGACCGATCTGATTGCCGGACGTTCAAACCCGGCGGGCCGCCTGAAACCGTATCTGAGCATCTCGCCGGAGAAACGCATGGAGAGGCGTAAGGCCTGGGACGTGCCCGAACATCTGCGGAAGCCGGAGACCAAAAACAGGGATACAAACCACGGCACTCTGAACAACATAGTGATTTTCATACGCTTCGCCGATGACACCGAATTCACAAACACCTTCAGCTCGGTGAACAACATGTTTAACGAAAATCAGTCAGAAGTGTCGATGCAGAGCTATTTCAAGGAAGCCTCGTACAATCAGATAAACATCCCGACCACGTTCTATCCGGCACCGATCGGAGAAAACATTGTTTCCTATCAGGACACTCAGAGCAGGAGCTATTTCCAGCCTTACGATGCGACGACGAACCCTGTCGGCTACAATGGTCATGATGAGCGGACCGAGAGAGAACACGCACTTTTGGAAAGAGCAGTAAATTATATCAACAACTACGATATGATTCCCGACGATTTGAACATTGATTACGACAATGACGGTCTTGTTGATAATGTGTGTTTTGTGGTGAGAGGTGATGTCGGCGCGTGGAGCAGTCTTTTGTGGCCGCATCAATGGGAGTTGTATAGCAGAGATGTGTACATAAACGGGAAAAAAGTTCATACGTTCAACTTCCAGTTGGCTGATGCCGTTCTTTATTTCAACACCTCTACCATGTGTCATGAGATGAACCACTCGTTGGGCGCGCCCGACCTGTACCATTACAGCTTTACCGGCCCGACACCCATCGACAAATGGGACCTGATGCAGAGCCAAACCACGCCTCCGCAGCACATGGGAGCGTACATGAAATATATGTATGGCAACTGGATTGATGAAATCCCGGAGATAACAGAACCTGGCGTTTACACTCTGCACGACATCTCGTCAAGCACAAACAACTGCTATAAGATCGCGAGTCCTGAAAGCAATCAGTATTATGTTTTGGAATACAGGAAAAAGAGTGTGGAGGCAGCGATTCCTGGCACGGGACTTCTCATCTACAGAATCAACACCGATGAAGAAGGGTACGGCAACAGATATTGGGACGGGGTGACCAGATTCGACGAGGTCTATATTTTCCGTCCGGGCGGGACAACAACAGCAGACGGCTCAATTAACAGTGCATACTTCAGTGCTGAAAGCGGCCGCACCGCCTTCGACGCCTCAACAAATCCCAAGCCGTTTTTTATTGACGGGACGGTTGACAACAATCTGATGATTTCAGAGATCTCGGCGGCGGGAGAGACAATCTCCTTCAGGGTCGAATCCGCCTGTGACACGCCGGCCAACCTGACGGCTTCCCTGTCGGGCAATGAGGTGACATTGACATGGGACGACGTCGAAGACATTGCAACATATTCCGTTTACCGAAATAATGCGCTCATTGACAACTCGGTGACGGTCACAAGTTTCACCGATCATCTGCCGACATACGGAGCATATTCATACTGCGTGAAAAGCAACTGTCCGGGCGGCGGCAACTCGATGGCCTCCAACTCGGTCAGCGTGAGTTATGTTTATCCGGGCCCCGTCGTCTCTGACCTCACCGGCGATGTCAACGGAAACATTGTGACTTTGGAATGGGAAGAGCCGTCGAGCAAGTCGGGTGAATTGTGTTATGGAATTGTTGAATCGAGTTGTTATACAGCCGACTACAAATATTGGGCTCAGAAATATGAACCGTCAAAGCTCAACCAATGCGCCGGAATGGCGGTCAGTGGAGTCAGATTTTTCTCTGCTGCAGCTGGGGCTTACACGTTGAAAATATACAATGGCACGACTGTCTCACCAACTACATTGATAGCTTCAAAATCGGTCGATGCGAATGCGCAACAGTGGACGGAAATAGTTCTCGACGAACCAACATACGTGAATTATCTTGAACCGTTGTTGATCACTTTGCACACCGAAGCCTCAAGCGCCATCGCCATGGTGGAATATAACAATGACGATTATGCTAACGCCATGCTTTTGTCAAATGACGAAGGAGCAACCTATTATTCTCCGAACTGGGACAATGACCAAAGGTTCTCCGCCTCTATTGTTGTTGGAATGACTGATGGCGATTATTCGTATAATATTTACAAAGACGGTGTCAAAATCGCCGAAGACCAATCTGGCTCAAGCTACAATTACACCGAAAACGACAACGGCTTCCATGAATATCACGTTACGACAAACTATTTCGGGATGGAGTCGCAGCCGTCAAACTCGGTCTTTGTCCCCGCAGGAGCCACGAAGCAGTTCCTCGGAAATGTGGATGCCGACTGGTCGAACAATGCAAACTGGCTTGAAGGTTCAAAGCCGGCCGCCTCGGACGCCGTCTGGGTGAAAAATGACGTTGCCGTCGATGAAAATGCTGATGTTGATGGCATATACATTAATAAAGGTGTGACCGCCACGGTGAGTTCCGGAAATATTTTGAGGGTCGCAGATGATGTGGAGAGCCTCTCTGAAAACGAATGGCTCACAGTCGAGTCGGATGCCGCCTTCATGAGCGACGCCGCCGGAGTGAACGGCACGGTGAAACGTCAATTCACAGTGGACTCGAAAGACGAAATCGCAGGGAAATGGCATTTCATGTCATCGCCTGTGGCTGCAGCCCCTGTGTCTGACTTCGTCGGAAACGCCGTCGGGCAGAATTACGACCTGTATCTTTACAGCGAGCCGGATTACAACTGGTACAACGAAAAGGCTGACAGCCACGATGTAAATAACGAATTCTACACGACAAACGGCATGAACTTCAAGCCTGGCCGCGGTTATCTCGCCTCATACGGCACCACGACCGAAATGGCGTTCAACGGCGTGTTTAACACGGGCGAGGTCGCAATCCCCGTCACCGCCAGCTCATCGGTGCTGAGAGGCTTCAACCTCATCGGAAACCCGTACCCGTGCAGCATCGACTGGGAAGCAGAGGACGGGTGGAACCGTGATGCACTCGGAGACAACCCTTACATCTGGATCTACAATGATGACGTCCATCAATATGGCGTCTATCAACTCGGGAATGGAGGCGTAGGGACAAACGGCGCGACGAACATCATAGCCTCTTGCCAGGGCTTTTTCGTGAAGACTCTCAATAATGGAGACGTTGTCATCGACAATGGTGTCAAGACAACAGAAACCGGAACATTCCGCAAAGGAAACGATTCAAAATCAATAATCATCAAGGTGTCTGGCCAGAACGGAAGCGATGAGGTGATGATTCGCCCGACAGACGGTGTTTTAAACAACGCCGAGAAACTTTTCAGCAGAAGCGAGACAGCGCCGTCGCTGTATCTCGAAATTGACGGCGAAAATTATTCAATAGTCAACGTAGGTGAAAATGAAACAGTTACAATCCCGCTCGGGTTCGAGTGCGGCGCGATAGGGGAGTTCATCATCTCTTCAAATTCAGACGTTGAGCTTGTTGATGTCCTTACGGGAAATGTAACGGATTTGTCATCAGACAGTTATGAGTTTGTCGGCTCGATGGCCGATGGCAGCGACAGGTTTATGATAAGGATCGCAAACGGCCCGGAAAACGACGAGTTTGTGTATCAGAGCGGCGATGAACTCATTGTGAACAACATCGGACGTGTTCAAATCTTCGACTGCCTCGGCAGAGTGGTCGCCGATGAGTTCGTGTGTAACGGGAAGATTAACATAAGTGCTTTGAACACAGGTGTTTATGTTGTCAGAATGGAAAACAGAAATCAGAAAATAGTGATCAGATAATGAAATACCAATACAGGACAGAAGGCACATGCAGTCAGGCGATTGAGTTTGAGATCGAAGACGGCATCTTGAGGAACGTGCAGTTTTACGGCGGGTGCAACGGCAACACGCAGGGTGTAGCCCGCCTCGTCGAGGGCATGAAAGCGGAAGATGTTGTCGCTCGCCTCGAAGGAATCCGTTGCGGCTTCAAGCCCACGTCGTGCCCCGACCAGCTCAGCCGCGCGATAAAGGCGGCACTGGAGAAAAAGGAGAATTAGCCAGATGATTTCAGACGTTCAAAATATCAACATCGCGGAGTACGATTATCCGCTTCCCGACGGGAGAATTGCGAAATATCCTTTGGCCGAGAGAGACGCATCAAAGCTTTTGGTGCTGAAAAACAATGAGATACACGAAGACCGTTTCAGGAACATCGGCGGGTATCTGCCCGAGCGGTCGGTACTTGTCTTCAATGAGACGAAGGTGGTGCGTGCGCGTCTTCAGTTCGTGAAAGACTCCGGTGCCGCCGTCGAGGTGTTCTGCCTGGAGCCGATAACGGGCGACGGCGACTATCAGCTCGCGTTCTCCGCAGGCTCGCCCGTCGAGTGGCGCTGTCTCGTCGGCAACTCACGCCGCTGGAAAGACGGGCCGCTCACGATGCCGCTGAAAATCAAAGACAAAGACATCACTCTGGTCGCCGAGCGCATGGAGAAGACCGACGCTTATTCTGTGATACGTTTCTCATGGAATCCGGCTGACATCAGCTTCGCGGAGGTGCTTGAAACGGCCGGTGAGATTCCGCTCCCGCCGTATCTTCACCGTGAGGCGGAGGCTGGCGACCGCGAACGCTACCAGACCGTGTTCGCGAAGTATGAAGGCTCCGTCGCCGCCCCCACAGCATCGTTGCATCTCACCAAACCGCTGATAGCCAAGCTGAAAGAACAAGGACACACCATCGAGGAAGTGACTCTTCACGTCGGAGCCGGCACTTTCCGCCCCGTCGCCACCGACACCATAGGCGAACACGAGATGCACTCCGAGTCGATAATAGTGAAGAGACAATGTCTCGAAAACCTGCGCGACAACATCGACCGCACGATAATTCCTGTCGGCACGACATCGATGCGCACCATCGAGTCGGTCTATTGGATTGGCGTGATGCTTCTCGAACAAGGCTTTGGGGAACGCAACATCCATGTGAACCAATGGTTTCCGTATCAGAAGAGAGAAACTCTGCCGACAGCGAAGGAGTCGCTCGACGCAATCTTGAAATATCTCGACATTCACCACCTCGACGCGCTTCATGCCACGACCGCCCTGATGATCGCGCCGTCGTGCCCGATAAGAATCACCAAGGCGTTGATTACCAACTTCCATCAGCCGAAGAGCACCTTGCTGCTATTAGTGTCGGCACTCATCGGCGACCGCTGGAAAGAAGCGTACCGCTACGCCCTCGACCACGACTTCAGGTTCCTGAGCTACGGCGACAGCTGCCTGTTTGTACCCAAACCTTTTTAACCAAAACCCAAACCAAAACTCCACCCTCAACTCTCCAAACTTAAAACTCTTTTAACTTTACTCTTTACTCTTTTAACTGAAAAAACTCCACTCTCAACTCTCCAAACTCCAAACTAAAAACTAAAGACTTTATGAACTTTACAAACTTTTTACTATTTTTGCAGCCGAAAAAAACATCACGTTATGAAGTACCCGATAGGAACCCAGACATTCAAGACCCTCATCGAAGAAGGCATGGTCTATGTAGATAAGACCGACCTCGTTTATCAACTTGCGCAGAAACGCATCTGCTTCTTCTGCCGCCCGCGGCGTTTCGGAAAATCATTACTCATTTCAACACTTGATAGTTATTTCAAAGGAGAGAAAGACTTGTTCAAAGGATTGAAAATCGAAGGGTTAGAGAATGAATGGAAGCAATATCCGGTGTTCAGGATAGACTTCTCACAAGGCAATTTCAAGGATTCGGATTATATCGCTAATGTCATGGGCAATTATCTTGACAAATGGGAGGCTGAATATGGAGTTGTCAGCAAATACACCGAGATAGGCGTCCGCTTCTACAACGTCATCGCTGCGGCCCACGAGAAGACCGGCCAAAAAGCCGTGATTCTTGTTGACGAATACGACAAGCCGATGCTCGATGTGCTTATGGAACCGCAGGAGCAGATGAACCGCGATGCGCTGAAAGAGATATACAGCACGTTCAAGAAGGCCGACGAGCACATTCGCTTTGTGCTGCTCACCGGCGTGACGAAATTCTCGCAGGTGAGCGTTTTCAGCGGCTTCAACCAGCCGGAGGACATCAGCATGAAGAGCGAGTTCGACGCGCTGTGCGGCATCACGAAAGACGAACTCACTGCATATTTCGATGACGAAATTAAGGCGATGGCCAAGGAACTCGGATATTCCAAGGAGGAGATGTATCTTCGTCTCAAGAGACAATACGATGGCTACCATTTCTCCGAAAAGATGCTCGACATCTTCAATCCGTACAGTGTGCTGAATGCGCTGAATGACAGAAAATTAGATGAATACTGGTTTGCGACAGGCACTCCGACTTATCTCGTAAAACTCATCGACAGGCACAAGACCAACATCAAGGACATCCTGAGCCGACAGTATGCGAAGAAATATTTCATTGACTACAAGGCCGACACCGAAGACCCGTTGGCGATGATATACCAGAGCGGCTACCTCACGATAAAAGGATACGACAGGGAGGATTTCACTTACACCCTCGATTTCCCGAACAACGAGGTGTGTAACGGCTTCATCGACCTCCTGGCCAACGACTATTTCCACCAGAACGGAGAGACGTTTTCGTGCGTTCTGTCAATCAACAAGATGCTGAAGCAATGCCGCCTCGATGACCTGCGCGACACACTGACGGGCTTCTTCGCCTCAATACCTTACAACGCCAACTATCAGGAACGCGCGTGGAGCTACGAGAGCCACTACCATTACACTTTATATTTGATATTCAGACTGTTGTCTTGCTATACGACTTTAACTGAAAAAGCAAACTCGCGCGGCCGCGCCGACATCATCGTTGAGACAAACGATTATGTTTACATTTTTGAATTTAAGCTTGACGGCACAGCCGCCGAAGCGTTGAAGCAGATTGACGACAAAGGCTACGCCGAGCCTTACGCGGCGGATTCGAGGAAGCTGTTCAAGATAGGAGTCGCGTTCTCTTCCGAGAAACGGAACATCGCGGAGTGGGAGGTGGTTTGAGTTTGAAGTTTGGAGAGTTGAGAGTGGAGTTAAAAGAGTAAAGAGTAGGGAGTAGAGTTAAAAGTGGCTGGCGCACAACACAGCCTCGTTATTCGTGCAATTCGTGCAATTCGTGAAGATTGGTGGTGAAGATTTTTCAAGCGAAAAGAAGAACATCGACGAGTGGGAGGTGGTTTAGTTAGGAGACTGATGACCAAAAGATGACAATATCTTATTTCTCCTCTTGTCCTTTGTAAATCAGCAGGCTCGCACTGTCTCTTTGGAAGACCTCGTTGGCTATTTCGAGCAAGTCTTCAGATGTTATTTTTTCGAGTTTGGCTATTGTCTCGGGCAGCGTCTCGATGTGTTCTTCGAAGAATCCGGCGCGTACGATGCTGAGAAGGTCGTTCATCCCCGACTCGTTGCTCAACGCCACCTGTCCGACAAGTTGTTTCTTGGCGTTCGAGAGTTGCAGTGTGCCGAGTCGCTGTGTCATGAGTTTGTTCAGTTCTTTGAACACCAGTTCGATTGATTTCTCTTGCGAATGTGGGTCAACGCCCATGTAGATGGTGTAGTTGCCGGTGTCGGAATAGGCGTTGTATTGTGATTCGATGGTGTAGGCGAAGCCGTATTTCTCGCGGATGTTGAGGTTGAGGCGTGTGTTCATGCCAGGGCCGCCGAGGATGTTGTTCAGGAGGATGAGTTTCAGTTTGCGGTCATCGTTGTAAGGGTAGGCGAGGCCTCCGATGATGACGTGTGTGAGGTGGCTGGTGCGTTCTTCCACCTGCGTGATGGCGGGCAGCGTGACGAATGGTGTCCTGCTGAATGGCACAGCCTGTCCCTGACAGCTGGCGAAGCATTTCTCTGCCATCCGCTTGAAGTCCTTGAAGCTGACGTCGCCGATGCAGGCTATTATCATGCGGTCGGGCGCGTAGTGTGACTTATGGAAACGCACTATGTCGTCGCGCGTGTAGTTGCTCACGAGGTCGATGGTGCCGAGGATGTTGCGTCCGAGCTGATGTCCTCTGTAGAGCATGTTCTCGAACTCATCGAAGATCTCGTCGGCGGGTGTGTCGCGGTATGAGTTTATCTCGTCGAGGATGACTTCTTTTTCTTTCTCCATCTCGTTTTCCGGAAAGGTGCTGTTGAAGATGACGTCAGCGAAGAGGTCCATTGCCTTGTTGAGGTGTTCCTTGAGGAAGGAGGCGTGTATGCATGTCTCCTCCTTGGTGGTGAAGGCGTTGAGGTCGCCGCCGACGTTCTCGAGGCAGCTGAGGATATGATATGCCTTGCGGCGTCTGGTGCCTTTGAAAACGAGGTGTTCGATGAAATGCGCGAGTCCGTTCTCGTCAGACGTCTCATCGCGCATCCCGGCGTTGACCATCAGCGCTAAATGCGACACTTCACCGGCGCGCCGCCGGTGAAGTATCTTTATTCCGTTTGGTAATGTCGCTTGTGAAATGAAAGTTTCGTCAGACATTTCTGTTTCTGTTATTTCAGGAAGGAGTCAGCCTGTCCGTGGGGTGTCACAAGGGCTTTCTTGCCCATCCAGTTATTGTTTTCGGCCATGCCGTCGAAGTCGCCGAGGATGCGGAAGCTGTTCTTCTCATAAAATTCTTCATCGCCATCGTTCTCGACCATGATGACAGCTACCTTGAAGTCCTTGAGGCCTTCCGGTGTCAGCGTGCCGCTGAAGATGGTCGATTGCTTGAGATAGATCCCGTTCGGGTAGCCCTCATTAACGTAGAAACAGCAGAAGTTATCGCCCTCTCCCGTGATCTTCATCTTGCTGACGTGTTCTTCAATCCATCTCCCATTATCCGTATCCCACTGCTTGCCGTAGAAATCCATGCCGGTGGCCTCTGAAAACGTGAATGCTACGTAACGGTCGCTGTAGAACACCGTCGAGTCATCTGGGTCGTATGACTGGTTGTATGATTCGTACAGCAGGGCGTGAGGCTGTGACAGGTACTGCCCGCTGATGTCGGGAGGTGTGTTGCCACTGTGTATGTTGATTCTTGATGACACTTCCCCGTAAATCTCTCTCGGCAGGATGCTTGCAGGAATGGAGTCAACAATCGTGATTATCGGGTCCGGTGCTGGGGTTGGGGTTGGATTTGGGTCTTTCTTGCATGATGTCATTGACAAACCGAACAATAACGCCGCCATGAATGTAGAGGCGACAATGTGTAAAATATTCTTCCTCATGATTTTTATTTTTGGTGCAAAAATACTAATAATTTCCCAAGTGCATAAATATTTCCAAAAAAAAATCTCGCATTGCAAAAGGTTTCTTATCTTTGCAGGAATTTTAAAAGGTCAAAATGAGGACAAGGATTTTTGCGTTTTTATCGTTGCTGCTTATGTTTGTGGCGGCTCGCGCCCAAGGTGACCTCAGCACCATCTCCGCGCCAGGCACCCCGAATTCGAGAGGGAGGGACATCAGGAAAGAATGCGTACCAACGTGGATGTTTCAGGCAACGTATTCGTTCCAGATGCCGGTGACGGCCGACACCAAGGCACTGTTCGGCAACAACCACACCGTCGGCGGCAGCGTGTATTACAAGACCAGCAAAAACTGGCTGTTCAGCGTCAATGGCAATTATCTTTCCGGCAATAAAGTGAAAATCAGCCGTCGTGACCTTTTCGGTGAGATTCTCGACCTTAATGATGAGATCATCACGGGCGACGGCATCTATGGCAGCTATGCCTTGTTTGAGCGCGGCGTGCATTTCCAACTCACATGCGGCAAGATGTTCGCGTTCAAGAAACCGAACCCTAACAGCGGCATTTTCGTGCAGGGCGGCCTCGGCTTCCTCGTCACCTGGATAAGGACGGAGTTCGGCTCGTATGCCTCCCCTCCCAAACCGCTCAACGACGACTACCGCTACGGCTACGACCGCAAACGCGGCGGCTTCGCCTATTCAGCATCAGTGGGTTACCTCTTCATGAGCAGCACGAGAGTGTTCAACTTCTCCGTCGCCGTGGAGTATGTCGGCGCCATCACCACGCCGATGCGCGAATGGGATTTCAACCTGAAGGCGAAAGACACCAAGGTTTATAACGACGGCTATCTCGGCATAAGGGCGGCGATTTACATCCCGACGTACAGACGAATGCCCGCCGATTATTATTACTATTAGGTGCGTAGGTGTTTGGTTGCGTAGGTATTTAAGTGTTTAGGTATTTGTTTTGAAATGAGAGTTTTTTATTCATTAATAATCAGGATATACAGCGGCTTGATTCTTGTCGCCGCTGCTTTTGGAAACAAGAAGGCGAAGCTGTGGCGCGACGGCCGCAGGAACCAATGGGACACGTTGAAACAGGATAACCCTGACGAACAATGGATCTGGATGCATGTGTCGTCGCTCGGCGAGTTTGAACAGGGACTGCCAGTCATCGAACGACTGAAAGAAAACTACCCGAAATACAAGATTCTGCTTACTTTCTTCTCGCCTTCGGGTTACGAGGTGAAGAAGGATTTTCCTCTTGCCGACAAAGTCGCGTATATGCCCGCCGACACCAACGGCAATGCACAGCGACTTGTGGCAAACTTCAACCTTAAAGCCGCTTTCTTCGTGAAATATGAGTTCTGGTTTAATTATATAAAAGTGCTGAAAGACAATAACATCCCGCTGTTCTACATCTCGGTACTACTCCGCCCGAAGCAGTACTTTTTCATGCCTTGGGGCAGATGGTTCAGAGACAGACTCCGTGACGTGAAGTATTATTTCGCCCAGAACGTCGAGACGGCAGGTCTGCTGAACACAATTGGCATCAACAATGTGACGGTGACCGGCGACACGCGTTTCGACCGTGTGTATTCCATCGCGCAGAACGCACCACGCTACCCGGAGGTGGAACGCTTCATCAACGGGAGAAAGTGCATCATCGCGGGCAGCACCTGGCCGTCCGACGAGCGACTGCTCTATCCGTTCATCAAGAACATGCCCGACGACTATTGCTTCATCATGGTGCCACACGACATATCCGAACAACATATCAAACAGATTGAATCGGAACTTCACGACTATCAGCTTTATACTGAACTGAACCATGAGGTGAAGTCGAAAGTGCTTGTGGTCAATACTATCGGGATGCTGTCGAAACTCTATCAATACGCGCGTTTCGCCTATATCGGCGCCGGTTTCTACGACGGAATACACAACATCCAGGAAGCTGTCGTCTATGGCGTGCCGGTCGTCTTCGGCCCGAAATATCACGACTATGTCGAGGCCGTCGAACTCGTGGAACTGAAAGGCGCTTTCGTCATCAACAACCAAAATGAACTCGACAACGTCTTCAACAGATTCATCGCCGATGAGGGTTTCTATAAGGAGGCGTCAAAGGTCTGCAACAACTACGTGGCAAAGAAAGTCGGTGCCACCGATATGATAATGAAGGTGCTGGAAACGGAGATTTAGAGGAGAGAGTAAAGAGTAAAGAGTAAAGAAAAGACTTGTGAAACTTGTGTTAAAAATTCGTGAAACTTGTGTTAAAAAATATGAATACAGTTTTAAAATTCAGAAATGATGATGATGTCAAGGCGAAGGTTTTCATCCTTGACGGAATTGAGAAAATAGACAAGCTCGCACTTCGCGCTGAAGAGGCGGAGTATGTGAGAAATTCATACGATGAAGACAAGGACAAGTCTGTTGTCATCGACAGATACACGGAGCTTTACGTCATCTTCTTCATCGCCGCCGATGCTGATGAGAAGGACTTCATGGAAGACTGCCGCCGCAAAGGTGCCGCCATCTGCAAGTTGTTGAACAAAAACAAATACGAGGAGGTTCTCATTCAAAACATCGGGGCGAAACGCTGCACCAAGATGGGTGTCGCTGAAGGCATCATGCTCACCAACTATGAGTTTAAGAAATACAAGACCGACGCCAAGGCCAACGCTTTGAAAACCGTCTGGCTGCTGGAAGGCACCGCCTGTGACGACTGTGTGGAGAAGATGAACGTCACCGTCGAGGCCACGTTGTTTGCCCGCGACCTCGTCAACGAGCCGGCGAACCACCTCAACGCGGGAGACCTGGCCGACATCATCAGTGCGAAGGTGCGTGAGGCCGGCGGACAGGCGGAGGTCTTGAACAAGAAGAAGATAGAGGCCCTGAAGATGGGCGGCCTTCTCGCTGTCAACGCGGGGAGTGTCGATGAGCCGACATTCACCATCCTCGAATGGAAGCCGGAGAAGCCTGTCAACGACCGGCCTGTGGCGCTGGTGGGCAAGGGCATAGTGTTCGACACGGGCGGCTATAACCTCAAGACAGCGCAGTTTATGAATGACATGAAACACGACATGGCCGGCGCTGCCACCGTTGCCGCCACCGTCTATGCCGTTGCCAAGGCTAAGCTGCCTGTCCATGTCATCGCGCTCGTGCCAGCCACCGACAACCGTCTCGATGGCAACGCTCACGTCACCGGCGACGTCATCACCATGTTCGACGGCACTACTGTCGAGGTTCTTAACACCGATGCCGAGGGACGTCTCATCCTCGCCGATGCACTCGCCTACGCTAAGAAATACAACCCGCTGATGGTCTTTGACTTTGCTACCCTCACCGGCGCGGCATCGTACGCCATCGGGCCTTACGCCACGGTGTGTGTCGGGAAAGACTCTGATGATATTTACCGGAAACTCGAAGATGTCGGCGAACGCGTCTATGAACGCCTCGTGAAGTTCCCGATGTTCAAGGAATACGGCGAGATGATAAAGTCGGACATCGCTGACATCAAGAACGTGGGCGGCAAGTTCGGCGGTGCCATCACCGCAGGCAAGTTCCTCGAACACTTCACCGACTACCCGTGGGTGCACTTCGACATCGCAGGGACAGCGTTCCTCGACAAGGCGGAATATTACAAGCCCGCCGGCGCTACGGGAATACACGTCAGACTGCTGATGAAGTTCTTCAGAGAGTTTTTCAGTTAAAAGAGTAGAGTTAAAAGAGGCTAACAGCTAATGGCTAAAAACTAACGACTAAAGACTAAAGACTAAAGACTAAAGACTAAAAACTCATCTCTTACTCTTAAAAAAACTCGTCAGCATTTCCATGCATTCCTCTTTCAAAACCCCGCTGGCGACTTCGGTCTTGGGGTGAAGCAGGTTGCCGAAACAACGGAATCCGTTCTTCGGGTCATCGCAGGCCCACACCACCTTTTTTATATGACAATGCTCCAAGGCACCTGCGCACATCACGCACGGCTCAAGGGTGACGTACAGTGTGCAGTCGTCTAAGTATTTGGAACCTAAAGCGTTGCACGCCGCCGTTATCGCGAGTATCTCGGCGTGCGCGGTGACATCGCACAGCATTTCAACTTGGTTGTGGGCGCGTGCGATTATCTTGTCGTTGACCACAATGACCGCACCCACGGGCACCTCACCGTCATTGGCGGCAGCCCGCGCCTCATTCAAAGCTTGACGCATATAACTCTCGTCAGAGAAGACCGATAACGTCTGCATGTCATTCATATTCTTGAACATCAATGACTTCGCCGTTCTCATCGTAGAACTTCCAGACTCCGGTCATCACGCCGTTCTTGTAAAATCCGTCGATGCTGATGTTGCCGTTCTCGTGATACACCACGCCGCGGCCTTCACGAAGACCTTCATGGAAATTGCCGGTGCTCATGAGTTTGCCGGAGGGATAATAGCCTTTGAAAAGACCTTCGCGCTTCCCGTTGACGATATGACCCTCGAGGTTAAGGATACCGTTGTCGTGATACCATTTCTCCTCAACCCAGGTGCTGTCGCTGCCGGTGACATCGTAATAATAGATAATCCATGGCGTGCCGTTGGTGTCGTGACGGCGCACGACTTTCTCGCAGTTGCGGACCTCGTTGGAGGTGCAGGAAGCTAAAACAAGTGCTAATGCAATGATATTTAATAGTTTATTCATCTTTATAATTTATTGATTATCTGTTAAATTCCAATCTCATTCCTCTCACAGTGTCAATGACTTTGCCGTCGTGATACACCAATTCGCCGTTCACGAAGGTGTGGGTGATGCTGCTGTGAAGCCCGACACCGTCGTACGGCGTCCACCCGCATTTTGACAGTATGCCGGCGTTGCTGATGACCTGCGGCTTGTGTGGGTCAACGAGTACGAGGTCGGCGTGGTAGCCTTCGCGGATGAAGCCACGGCGCTTGATGTTGAAAAGCGTCGCGGGGTTGTGCGACATCAGCTCGACGACTTTCGTGATGCTCAGAACACCTTGGCTTGCAAGCTCGATCATGCATGGCAGCACGTGCTGTATCGAAGGCGTTCCTGACGGCGCCGACATATACGGCTTCATCTTCTCCTCCAAGGTGTGTGGCGCGTGGTCGGTGCCGATGACATCAATGCGGCCATCGATGAGCGCACGCCGCAACGCCTGCCTGTCGCTCTCGCTTTTTATCGCGGGGTTCACCTTTATCAGGTTGCCGAGCCGGTTGTAATCCTTGTCGGAAAACCAAAGATGATTCAGACACGCCTCGGCGGTTATCTTCTTGTCTTTCAATGAAATGTCATTCCTGAAAAGCGAAAGTTCCTTCTCGGTGGTGACGTGCATCACATGCAGATGTCCGCCGTATTTCGTGGCGAGTTCCACCGCCTTCGACGACGACTTGTAGCATGCCTCGACGTTCCTTATTATTGGATGCGGGAAAACTCCACTCTTCACCCTCAACACTCCACTCTCAAAATCCGCGGTGTTGGCTTTTATGATGGCGTCGTCTTCGCAGTGTGCGGCGACGAGGCACGGCGATTCCTTGAACAGGGTGGATAAAATGTCTCCGTCATCCACGAGCATGTTGCCCGTGCTCGACCCCATAAACACCTTGATGCCGCACACGCGCCTCGGGTCGGTCTTGAGCACCTCATCCATGTTGTTGTTTGAAACACCTATGTAGAACGAGTAGTTGGCGCACGACTTCTCGGCGGCGATGTCGTATTTGTCCTGAAGCAGCTGCTGCGTGAGCGTCGGCGGGTTGGTGTTCGGCATCTCCATGAACGACGTGACGCCACCTGCCACGGCCGCGCGGCTCTCGGATGCGATGTCGGCCTTGTGTGTCAGTCCCGGCTCGCGGAAATGAACGTGGTCATCGATGGCGCCGGGTAATAATAACAACCCTGTCGCGTCGATGACGTTGTAATTCGAGATGTTTTGGGCCGTAGAGACGGGGCATGCCCCGTCTTTGCAATCTGTTGCCGTAGAGACGGGGCATGCCCCGTCTCTACCGTCAGCCGGAATAATCTTCTCGATGATGCCGTCTTTAACAAAGACACTTGCCAACGAGGTTTTGCCTTCGTTGACAAGTGTCGCGTTTTCAATGATATAGTTCATTATTGTTTCCTTGCTTTAATTTTACCAGTGATGCCTCTCCATCTCAGGTTAAGCACTCCGAAGATGGCTTCCCTGAAGATGCCTTTCGACATTTTCGACGTGCCTTCGCGGCGGTCGGTGAAGATGATGGAGACTTCCTCGATGTTGAAGCCGAGTTTCCATGCCGTGTATTTCATCTCGATCTGGAAGGCGTATCCCACGAACTTGATTCTGTCAAAGTCGATGGTCTCCAGTACTTTGCGTGTGTAGCACACGAAGCCGGCTGTGGTGTCGCGCACCTTTATCCTGGTGATGAAACGCACGTAAGCCGAGGCGTAATACGACATCAGCACTCTTCCCATCGGCCAGTTGACGACGTTGACGCCGCATTTGTAACGAGAGCCGACGGAGAGGTCGGCACCGTTGGCGCAGGCGTCGTGCAGTCGGATGAGGTCGTCGGGGTTGTGCGAGAAGTCGGCGTCCATCTCGAAGATGTACTGGTAGTCACGCGCCAAGGCCCACTTGAAACCGTGGATGTATGCAGTGCCGAGGCCGAGCTTGCCTTTCCGCTCCTCGATGAAGAGCCGGTCGGGGAACTCCTGCATCAGGCGCTTGACGATGTCCGCCGTGCCGTCAGGGCTGTTGTCTTCGATAATGAGAATGTGAAACTGCATCGGCAGGTTGAAGACATAACGTATGATCTTCTCGATATTCTCTTTCTCGTTGTAAGTCGGGATGATTACGAGGTTTTCTGACATAATATTCAATCGTTTTAACTATTTCTTATTATTCCAACTTAAAATTACCGTCTGCCTTCAGGCCAGGCAAACCATATTGATTTTTGAGATGACCATTGACTTTCAACATCTTATGAATGTTTTCCGGATGGTCAACAAGGTTGACTTTCTGTCTGATTTCATACGGGTTGTTGTTAGGCATGTAAACGACGAGGCAGTTGCTGATATTGCGTTCGTCAGGATTATTTGCGATGACGACGGTGGCTTTGGTGATCGCCTCGTTGCCGAACGGCGGCTCCCAGAGTATGTCATCGTTTGTCACGATGGTGGTTGACTTAGCCGCGCCGACGATGTAACCGTGAACCCATCCTTCTGATTCGTTTTGGATATTGATGGCCGAGGCGACGTCATAAGGGTCGTCTTCTGTGCCGGTGCCTGAAGCTCCGAAGCGTGGCCCATTCATATTCAGCTCGTTGACGGAGCGGATGACCATCTGCCATGTCGTGTTGCTGCCGCTTGCGTAGAGTGTCACGATGCCGGTGAAGGTGCCGTTGCCTCTTGCGATCTCCTTGTTGGCGAAACTCGCGTAATTGCTTGTCCTTGCGATTATCGTGCTGGTGATGCCGTAGTTGTTCTGCTCAATGGTGCGTTCTCCGTAGCCGTCGGTGTCGGCGTAGGTGAGGCCGAGGTCGTCTTTCACGAACTGTACGTTCTCGAATGTCACGACCTGACAGAGATGGTTGCAGGCTTCGGTTACCGGGATGACGGCCGGCTGGATGAACTGTTCGTTTTCGAGTATCGTGATGTATTTCGGGTCGAGGTCTTGAATCTGTGGCGTGCCGCTGTATTCGGAGGCTGTGGCATCCTTGAGGTAAACCGCGACGACGTCGCCGATTCTCAGTCCGCATGTCGATTTCATGTAAAGCTCGATGGCGCTGTTGTCGTCAGGATCCTGGATGAACGCCGCCTTGTAGAGGTTGCCCGATGTCTCATCGCCGGTCACCGTGCCGATGACGTATGTGTCGGTGGTGAACTTGTGGCTTCCTTCCAGCTTCCAGAGAGTCAGTATGCTGTCGATGGTGATGGTGTCACCCGCAGGCAGCGGCTTGTAAGGCGGCTCCGGGAAGTTGTTCTGTCTGGCATTCTTTTTGACGCACGATGACATCATGCCGATTATCATCAGACTCAATATTGAGTATCTTAAAATTGACTTTAACATCTTATAAACATTTAAACATCAATGATTCATTCGTTAATTAATACGTTTTTGATTTCCCATGAGCCGGAGTTGCCGTCTTCGCTGGTGTATCTGAATGCGATGCGGACATTGCTGTTTCCGAGGTACGCGCTCATGTCGATGTCGCCCGACGCGACGAACGTCCAGTTGGTTCCTGCGGGATATGTCGGCACAGTGAGTTGTGTCCATGTGGCCGTATCGGGCAGTCCGCCGGTGTAGTCTGTTGACACCCAGACCGAATAATAGTCGGCTGGCGAGCCGTTCAGCTTGTTGGCTGCGTGCTCGAAGGTGAGGACGGCGGAGCTGAAGCCGTTCATGTCGATGGCGGGTGAGATGAGCCAGCTCTCCGACTCGTAGCTCGTGTTGTTGGCGAAGGCGCTTGCCACCATTCCGTAAGGCGACTTGTAGTTCCACACCCAGCTGAGACCTTGGGCCATGAACACGTTCTGTATGGTGAAGTCGCCCTGTCCTGACGAGAACGGCTCGCTGAATATCGTCTGTGCCGGTGGCGTCAAATCGCCTTCTGTGATGCTAATTGACTGAATCTCAATTGTTCCAGCCTTCGAGTCTGTCGAGAGATACTTTACTGCCACCCATATCTGCTGTCCGATGTATTTGTCAAGGACGGCTTCGGCTGTCATGAAGTCATTCCAGCTGGTGCTTTCTGTGAGTTCGACTTCAAGCTGCTCCCATGTGGCTGTCGTCGGGTCACTCTCGAAGACGTAGTCTGTCGAGACCTGAATCGTCACGTCGTGGTTGAGGTTTGAGAAATATCGTGCTATGTAATTCATTGTCAGTTTGGCGTGACTGACGTTTGTCACGTTGACGGGTGAGGAGATGAGCCAGTCTTCGTTGGCGTAGTTCACCTGGTCAACGAATCCGGTCATCTTGGCTGTCGAGAAGTCGATGCCCCACGACTGCTCGCCTGCCACGTCGTAGGTGGAGTATGTCCCGAAAGATGTGGCGAACGGCTGTTCATACGGCATCTCCTGTGGCTGTCCGCCGATCTGTCCGCAGCGCGGTCCGTTCATGTTGACGTCGTTGGTGTTGCGGATGAGCAGTTGCCAGTCGGTCCTGTAGAGCGACACGATGCAGATGAGGCTTCCCTTGCCTTTCGGGAGAGAGTCGTTGGCGAAGGTGGCGTAGCTGCTGGTGCGTACTATGCAGCTGTAGCCGTTGCAGTCCTCGATGCCGTGGTTGGTGTTGGCTCCATTCTCGGCGTAAGTGTGTCCCTCATAGTCGGAGAACTCCACGCCGTTGATCATCACGAGGTCACATAGATGTTTGCCTTGCGTGATGTCTGCCAAGGTTGTGACAGTCGGATTGATTATGCCGTCTCTCTGTTTGATGCAGATGAGGCTGTTGGTCTTTTCCTCTTGAAGCTGTATCTGCGGGAGGCCGTTGTAGCTGCCGAGTATCGCGCCTTTGAGGGAGATCTTGACAAGGTCGCCGGTGCGTGCGTCGAAGTCATCGCTGCCGCTCGGACGATATACGGCGATGGCACCTGTGTTGTCCCTGAGGTAGAATGTCCTGTAGATGTTGCCCGACTTCTCGTCGGCGATGACCCAGCCTTCGACCGATGCGTCTTTGACGGTGTCGAATTGATATTCGCCGTTTTGCTCAATCTTCTCGAGGAGGTCGGCGACGGTCTGCGTCTCTCCCGACGGGAAAGGCTTGAGATTCGGCGTGTCGAGTTCCTTCTTGCACGAGACAAAAATCAATGATATACCTATTATGATTAATGCGAGTTTCTTCATGACTTTTTAACTTTAATCTTTAAACTTTTAATTCCTTAATGTCTGACTGTCAGGCTGATGAAGTAATTGATGCCGTACATGTATGAATATTTCTCCGGAAATCTGTCGGGGTCGTCGTAGTCTGAACGGAGCTGTTCGTAACCGTAGAGGACTGTTTTCCTGTTGTTCAGGAGGTTGTTGATGCTCACGTTGAGGAGGATGGTATAGCCTTTGACCGACCACGACTTGCCGGCGTAGAAGTCGAGTGTGAAAGCGTTTGGCAGCTTGGTCTGGTCAAGGAGCTTGCTGGTGCGGTAGTCTTCCTGATAGATGTTCTGGAAGGCATCGGCTGTGTGGTTGCACGGGTTGACGGCGAGGTAATAGTTCGCGAAGTAGTTGCCTGTGAGGTTGACCCACCAGTTTTTCGGTGCGTTGTATTTCACGCCGAAAGCCCCGACGGTCTGCGGCATGTCGCCGACGTAGTAGTTCTTTAGATAGACTGTCTCGCCTTCGTAGATGGCTTTCGAGTTGTTGTCCTCATACACATTGACTTTCGGACGGTTGGTGTATATGTGTTCACCTGTCGAGCCTGCGAGCTGCAGGGAGACTGTCGGCGACACGTTGAACTCAAGTCCGAGTTCGATGCCTTGCGACAGCTGGTTGATGTCGTTCATGATGTAGTTGACGAACTTGCCGGTGCCTTCGTAATAGAACGAGCGGTTCCATGTGAGGTCGGTGAACTGTGTGCGGTATGCGCTCAGGCGTGCTTTCATCCATGGTGCGCGGAACTCGTAGCCGAGGTCGATGGCGAAGATCTTCTCGCTGTCCAGACCTTCGACGACGGTGTTGCGGACGCGTGGTGCGACGAATGCGCTGCGGAACTCCGGGGCCTGCGTCTTATACATCATGTTGGCGATGATGTAGTTACGACCGTTGACGGCGTATGTGGCGCCGAGCTTCACGCCGCCGTTGAGGAAGTTGAGCTTCTTGGAGTCGCCGTATGACTCGCCGCCGCGGAAACGTCCGTTCTCGAACAGCCCGTGACGGTAGGTCTGCGTCATGGATGCCTCAATGCCGAGGAATGTGGTCCAGTGGCCTTTCACGTAGTCGAGCTGGCCCCACAGGTTGACCATGTTGCGGTTGGCGTAGTAGTTGTAACCGATGATGTCGCCGACCTTTGCCACGTGGTTCGGGTTTTTGATGTTGGTCTGCTGCTCATCGGTGATGTCGAAAGCCTCGCCGTCGGCGTATTTGTCGATGTCCAAGTAATAGTCGCCGCCGAGGAGGTCGGCCACCTTTTTATAATAGTGAGTCCTTGAGATGTCGGCCTTGAGGCCTCCGTTGAGGTGGAGGTTAGGGTTGAACTCGTGCTTGAAGCTGCTCGACAGTCCGCCTTGGTTCTTGTCCTGACGGCGTTCCTCGACGATGTATTTCGAGAAGATGCCCTGTGTCGTCTCGCCCGTGCCGTTGACGTTGTGCACTGTGGCGAGGTGCCGTCTGTTGGCGGCATAGAGTTCGTCCCAGTTGATCTGGTGCATCGACTCATCGTTTATCCATTGCAGGGTGTAAGCCTCGTAGCCGGCCGGGGTGTATCCTTCCTGACCGTTCTGCAGCTGGTAAAGGTAATAGCTCGGCAGGTTGCGGTAGTAGTCGGGACGCGGGTCGGCGGCCTCACCCCATTCCAACGATGTGGAACCGCCTTTGCCGAACCAGTAATATGCCGTGGTGTTGATTTCCCATTTTGAGTTGGGCTTCCAGAAATGTTCGAGCATGAACATCGGCTGGTGGTATGAGCTGACGCGTGCGTTGCGTTTGAACTTCTTGCCGTCGCCGCCGGTCTGCCAGCCCCAGTTAGGGTTGTAGTAGTTTGTCCCGAGAAGGTCGAAAGCCTCCTGCACCGATGGTGTTGACCCTGCGCGGCTCGACGGACTGCCGAATATCGTCAGGCCAAGGGAATGCTTGTCGCCGAGCCTCTTCTCCGCCGCGAAGAAATAACTGTAGGCGTCGTACCATGTGCCTTCGCTGTAAATGACCTTGTTGTTGACGGGAGTGTAACGGCGTGAGCCGGAGAACGTGAACGCCCAGCCGTTGCTCATCATGCCTGTCGAAACGGTGAGCATCAGGCGGTTGGAGTAGGAACGGTTCGCCGCCGCATAACTCAGCGACATCTGCTTGCGGTAGTTGCCCGCCCTCGTGCTGATGGCTGTCAGGCCGCCGACACCACCGAAGCCCTCGACAGCCATGCCCGTGTTCAAGGTAATCGTCGTGTTACGCATCGCGTCGTTCAAACCGCCCCAGTTAGAATAGTACGGACGCCCGCCGTCAGGGTCGTTCATCACCACACCGTTGATCATTACATCGGTGTATTTCGAGTCGTATGCCCGGATGCGGAACCTGCGGTTGCTCAGGTTGTACGCCGCGATGTTGCTGAAAATGTCACGCGACGACTGCAGGAAACTCGAGATGTCGGTCGAACTGTTCGTCTCATCATATTCCGAGTCAATCATCACAATCGTCGGTAACGTCGTGTTCTCATTGATGGTGTCAGTGCCTTGCGTCTGTGCAAACAGATTGACACTGAATGCTGTAGCAATGGTTAATAGTAGAAAAATCCTTTTCATTCGCTTTGCGATTATGTATTTTTGATATTTAAAACTACAATTGAAAGAAAGTTGCAAAGGTATGAAAATAATCGAACCGCATGACAAAAACTTAAAATTAATTAAAACGACATTTCCCGTTGGGTTAAACGAATATTTCTTATTTTTGCAGCCTAAATATTTGGAAGGAATATGTTTTTCAGAAAAATCGTTTTTACATTGATTGCCGCGATGATGGCTACATCGCTCTGTGCGCAGGAGAAGGGCAAAGTCCAAAATTACAAGTTAGGTCTCATCGGTTTTTACAACCTTGAAAATCTTTTCGATACCATCGATGACCCGAACAAGAATGATGAGGAGTTCCTTCCTGAAGGCAAAAACGTCTGGAACACTGAGAAATACATGACGAAACTCGAACACATGGCGTATGCCATCTCCACCATCGGTGCCTGTGACGACGACAAGATAAAGTCGCCAGACGGACTCGCTGTCTTGGGTCTTTCCGAGATGGAGAACCGTAAGGTACTTGAAGACCTCGTGGCACAGCCAGCCCTTGCCGGCCGCAACTACCAGATCGTCCATTACGACTCGCCCGACCGACGCGGCGTCGATGTAGCTCTCATCTATAATCCGAAATATTTCACCGTAACAAACACAAAATCATACCGTTTCGTCTGCCCCGGACAGCCCGACTTCATCTCCCGCGACCAGCTCGTCGTGACTGGCATGTTCGACGACGAGGAGATGTCGTTCATCGTGATGCACTGGCCCTCACGTTATGGCGGCGAGAAACGCTCGCTTCCGGGACGTGTGGCTGCGGCGAATATCTGCCGCCACATCACCGACTCGATCCTGAGTGAGAATCCCAACGCGAAGGTCATAATGATGGGCGACTACAACGATTATCCGACGAACAAGAGTATCATCGAGTATCTTGGTGCGAAGGGCAAGGTGTCGGAGATGAAGAAAGGCGACTACTTCAACCCGATGTGGAAGATGCACCAGAACGGCGAAGGCACCAACTACTACCGCGACGTGAAAGGCGTCCTCGACCAGATGATCATCACGCCGGCATTGCTCAAGGACGAAAACGACCCGTTCGCCACCTACCAGATGATGAAGCCGATGGTTCATTCCAAGGAGTTTCTGAAACAGCACGGCGGACGTTACAACGGCTACCCGTGGCGTTCGTTCGCGGGCGGCGTGTGGCTCGGCGGCTACTCCGACCACTTCCCGGTTTATCTGGTACTGCTGAAAAAAGCGGAATAGTTGTTAGAGATTAGAGATTAAAGAGTAAAGAGTAAAGAGTAAAGTTAAAAGAGATGGAGGCATCTACTTGGTTAGGGAGGTTTTTAGTCCGGATAGGAGTCTGCCTATAGAATCTATTTTGGGCCTGATGGTGTTTAAGTCATTGTCGCTGATGTAATTCAAGTCATTTGACAATATCAGTTGGCAGTATGTTTCCATCAATGAACCGTAAGCAATCTCGATATAATGGATTTTTTCTTTGTTTGAATTTCTTGAATTTCCTTCTGCGATATTAGATGGGATTGATATTGAGGCTCTTCTGATTTGATCGCATAATGCATATTGTTCAAATTTTGGAAATTTATTTAGTATGATGTAGATTTCCTTGACAAAAGATCTCGCCTCTTGCCATACAATAAGTCTTTCAAATGAGTATTTCATAAATTGGTCCCTTCTCTAAATTAATGAATTTGTTTTCTAATCTCTTTTAACTTCACTCTATTAACTTCACTCTTTTAACTTTACTCTTTCAACTTTACTCTTTCAACTTTACTCTTTTAACTATTCTTTCACATAAACCCTCTTCACCCTCTGCGAGATGCCTGTCATGATTTCGTAAGGTATTGTGTTGCAGGCCTTTGATATTTCCTCAATCGGATGGCTTTCGTCGAAAAGCACCGCCGTGTCGTCTTCTTTGCACTCGATGCCGGTGACGTCGATCATGCAGAGGTCCATGCAGACGTTGCCGATGATCGGCGCCGGCTTGCCGTTGACCCAGAAACACGCGGCTCCGTTGCCGAGCTGGCGGCGCAACCCGTCGGCGTAACCTATCGGGATGACGCCGATGCGCGACGGCTTCGTGACCTTCCCGTGACGGCCGTAACCCACCGTCTCGCCGGCCTCGTACTCCTTGATCTGCTTTATCGTCGATTTCAAGGAGATGACATTGTGGAGCTTTCCGCGGTCCTCATCGCATGACGCCACACCGTACAAACCGATGCCGATCCTCACCATATCGTATTGATATTCAGTGAAACGTGTCGTGCCGGCCGTGTTCAGGATGTGACGTATGATTTTGTATGGAAACGCTTTCACAATCTTTGAACTCATGGCTTCAAATGTGTCAATCTGCTGTCTCGTGAAGTCGTTCTCCTCCGGCATGTCGCTCGTTGCGAGGTGCGAGAACACGCTCTGTATCTTGATGTTCGGGTTTGACTTCACCCTGTCGATGAGCGCGTCGATGTCGTCGGGCATGAAACCGAGACGGTGCATGCCGGTGTCTAATTTTATATGGATTTTTACAGGCTCTTTTAATGCTGTATCTAATTGGCTTATAGCTTCTTCAAGCTGCGAGAGACAACGGAAGCTGTAGATGTCAGGTTCGAGGTTGTTTTTGATGATGCTGTCGAAGGTGTTGGTCTCCGGTGTCATCACCATGATTGGCAGCCTGATGCCTTGGCTGCGCAGGTCGATGCCTTCATCGGCGTATGCGACGGTAAGATAATCAACGTGATGGAAGGCAAGGACGTTTGAGACCTCGTGGTTGCCGCTGCCGTATGCGAAGGCCTTCACCATCGCCATCACCTTGGTCTCTTTCTTCAGCTTGCCGCGATAATAGTTGAGGTTTTTCACAAGGTTGTCGAGGTTGATTTCCAGGACCGTCTCGTGCGACTTCTTCTGCAACACCTTCATGATGCGTTCGAACTCGAAGTTTCTTGCGCCTTTGAGCAGAATTATCTGGTTCTCGAATGATTGCATTGGGTGGTTTGCCAAGAAATCATTTGTTGAATCATAAAAACAGCTCTTGATTTTTATGTACGATTTATATTTGGAAATCTTTTCCCCGATGCCTATCAGCATATCAACACCTTTATTTTCAACGAGTTGCGCTATATATGGATACAACTCATCCTCTTTCAGTTCGCTTTGCATGATGTCGGAGAGAATCAGCACTTTGTTGTCGTGACGCTGTGCGTTCATGAAGTCGAGTGCGATGGCGAGCGCGTTGCGGTCGTTGTTGTATGCGTCGTTGATGACGAGGCAGTTGTTGATGCCGGCCTTCAGCTCCATGCGCATCTCCACGCTTTCGAGATGAGACATGCGTTCTTTTATGATGTCTTCAGGAATGTTGAAAATCAACGCGATACACCAGCAATGAATCGCGTTTTCAACGGAGGCGTCATCGATGAACGGGATGACGGTCTCGGTCTCTTTCCCTTTGTAAACCGCGCGGATTACCGTGTCTCCGTTTCGTGAAATACCTTTAATGTAAAGGTCGGCGTTCTTGTCGGTCTTGCTCCACGAGAACGCGTTGATGCCGGCGTTTCTTATCGCGTCGGCGACCTCAGTCTGGTCGGCATTGAAGATGCAGAGTTTGAGATTTCCGCCGAACAGCTTCAGTTTCTCGTTGATTTTCTGCTCGATGCTGTCGAAGTTCTTCCCGTGCGCCGGCCCGATGTTGGTGAAGATACCTATCGTCGGCCTGATTATCTCCTGGAGGTTTCTCATTTCGCCAAGACGCGAGATGCCCGCCTCGAAGATTCCGACTTCGTGGCTGCCGTCGATCTGCCAAACCGACAGCGGCACGCCAATCTGCGAGTTGTAGCTCTTCGGGCTGCGGACCACCGAAAACGTGGGCGACAGGATCTGGTAAAGCCACTCCTTCACAATGGTCTTGCCATTGCTGCCGGTGATTCCGATGACCGGAATGTCGAACCGTCCGCGATGATGCGCCGCGAGCCGCTGCAACGCCGTCAAAGGGTCTTTGACTTTGATACAGACGGCATCATCGTTTGCCGTGACAGAATGGCTGACCACGAATGCACGTACACCTTTATTATATAGGTCGTCGATGTATCTGTGCCCGTCGTTTCTATCGCTCGGAAGTGCGAAAAACATCGTGTTGTCTGGCTCCACCAACAATCTGCTGTCAAAGAGAATGTTCTTTATGACGATGTTATTGTGTTGATTGCCAATTATTTCGCCATCAATGATTTTGGCGATTTCTTCTGTTGTGTAATCGTTTTTTTGCATGGCGCAAAAATAATTATTTTTTTGAAAAGGTGTTAATGTGCTGAATATGAAAAAATATTATTTTTGCAAAAATTTTACGAATGAAAAATATCTGTGTTTTCTGCGGGAGCAGCATGGGCTTCGACCGGCGTTACGCTGAGGCGGCTCGGCGACTCGCTGACGTTCTCGCTGATAATGAGTGTGTTTTATATTACGGTGGCGGCAATGTCGGCATCATGAAAGTCATCGCCGACAGGATGCTCGAACGCGGCTGTAAGGTCATCGGCGTGATGCCCGATTTTCTGCTTGACCATGAGATCGGACATCCTGGCATCACCGAGATGATCCCGACGGCAACGATGGCAGAACGCAAGGAGATTCTGTTGAGGGAGTCGGACGCTTTCATTGCGCTGGCGGGTGGATTCGGCACACTTGATGAGTTTTCGGAAGTGGTAGTCGCCGACCAGCTTCACCTCATGGAGAAGCCGATGGCGTTGTACAACACTCTCGGCTATTACGATGGCCTCGTGCAGTGGATCGACCGCGGCGTACGCGACGGCTTCATCCGCCAGGACCATTATAACAACCTGATTGTCAGTGATGACCCTGCCGTTCTTTTTGGAAAAATGAAAGAATACAAGCCGGTGAAGATTGACAAATGGATCAAGGATTTGAAGGAGGAGTTGAAAGATTAAAGTTAAAAGATTAAAGATTAAAGATTAAAGATTAAGGCGCTGTTATAATAATAGGGTACATGTAGGCGCAGCCGGTATATGCGCGGAGGTAATGATATGAACATAATAGGTATAACAGGAACATTGGGTGCGGGGAAAGGCACCATCGTTGAGTATCTGGTTGGGAAAAAGGGATACGTGCATTATTCGGTGCGTGCCTTCATCGCGGAAGAGATAAAACGCCGCGGACTGGAGGTGAACCGTGACACGTTGACTTTGACAGCCAATGATTTACGCGCGAAACACTCGCCGAGTTACATCATCGAGCAACTGTATGACCGCGCTTATTCGGCCGGCAAGGACGCTGTCATCGAGAGCATACGCACGCCGGGCGAGATAACGGCTCTCCGCGCCAAGGGCAACTTCCACCTCTTCGCCGTCGATGCCGACCGCAGGACACGTTACGAGCGCATCACCGAACGTAAGTCGGAGACCGACTCGGTGAGCTTCGAGACATTCGTCGCCAACGAGGAACGCGAGATGACATCCGACGACCCGAATAAGCAGAATCTCGCCGAATGCATCAGACAGGCCGACTATGTCCTCCGGAACAACGGCAGTATAGAAGACCTCAACAGTGAGGTGGAGAAGGTGCTCCAAGATATTGAGAATCATAAATATAAACGTCCGTCGTGGGACGAGTATTTCATGAACATGGCCGACACCGTCGCCGAACGTGCCACATGCGACCGCGGCCGCAGCGGATGCGTCATCGTCAAAGACCGTCAGATCCTTGTCACAGGATACGTCGGCTCGCCCACGGGACTGCCGCATTGCGACGAGGTCGGACATCTGTTCAGGAAGATGATTCACGAAGACGGACGCATCACCGAGCACTGCGTGCGCACCGTCCACGCCGAGCAGAACGCCATCGCGCAGGCAGCCCGTCGCGGCATCGCCCTCGAAGGCAGCACCCTCTATTGCAGGATGACACCGTGCCGCACCTGCGCCATGCTCATCATCAACTGCGGGATAGTGCGCGTGGTGTGCCAACGCAAATACCACGACGGCGCTGAATCGGAGGAGATGCTCCGCACCGCCGGCGTCAAACTCGAATATTTCTCCGAAGAGGTGCAGAGGTACGAGAGACAGTGATTCTTTGTTAAAAGTTAAAGTAGATTTAAAAGAGGAACGGTTGGAGATTAGAGAATAAACCTTTTCTAATCACCGGGTTCAAGGCGTGGTATTCGATTTGCCAGCCGTGTTTGTTGTTCTTTAAAACTGCGGGAAGATAGTTTATTGACATTTTTTTTGGCGTATAGGTCAATTTGCAGGATTTTTTGTCTAGGCATGTCGCTATAGGTCAAATTGCAGGATAAGATTTCTCCGTTATCGCCTTGCCGTATAATACAAATCACTAACTTTGCCTTGCGGTTTGAAGCGTAGCCGAGCTCTGCTGGGGAGCAACTCTGCGAGGAATAGAATCGTATATACCAAATTGCAAAATGCAACGGCGGATTGGACGTACTGTCAGATCCGCCTTTTGCATTATGCAAGTGGTTTTATCAATGCCAAGAAAAACCCACAAATGAATCGCTTGCGATTCTCTTCCGCCATGCCGCCATGGTTGTTCAGGTTCTTCTTTAGATCCGTAAAGGTCCCTTCAATCTTGTTGTTGGTGTTGGGCATTCCCTCACACGCCGCCGTCTGACAAGTGAAACGATACGGAAGATAGCGTCTGATTATCTGTTTCATATGAAATTGGCACATCTGAACCTTATAGTCATTGAAGATGCCAAACAGGCTCTGCTTCCCATCAATGATGAGCCCTTTTATCTCATAGCCGCGTTCTTCAATACTTCGCACTGCCGACTCGTAGTCTGCGTTCGTCTCGTTCTTGATGAACTCCAGGTAAAGCACGCAACCTGTCGCGTCATCGAGAGCGAGCATTATCCCCCAATTGCGTCCCCAGTATGTCGCGTCAAGATGGGCGAACCCGCCTCCTGACGACGGTGGCTGCTCCCATTCTATTGACACGTTCCGAAGACGACGCTTGATGGTGGATTCGCTTACATCAAACTGTTCCGCAAGCTCTTTGACGGTCTGCTTGTTGTCTTGGTATAACTTCCACAAAAGAAGATCGTCCGGCAGAAGGTCATTGCGAAACTGATAGCCACAGTCCGCACATTTATACACTTGCTTTCCTTTTCTCCTGCCGTTCCTTACTGTGTGTGAAGACCCGCACACGGGGCATTTACTCTTGTGCATACTAACTGTTTTTTGAGTTTTGAAACTCGCGCAAAGTTAGTGCACGCAAGGGATACGGCCATGTCGTATCCTGCAAAATGACCTATAGAAGACTTTTAAGCATCGATTTTGGGTCTGAAAGCTTTGAATCGTCGGAATCGCCTGTATTTACAAGGGATTGAGAGGTGCTGTATCCTGCAATTTGACCTATAGATCGTCTTTTCTGACATCAGGATACTGTATGCCGGCACGGTGCAGGACATCCCTGGTTTTAATGTACAAACAAGACCTCCTTATGCGGTCTTCATGGTGACATACAATTACACTAATCAAAAACAATAAGACGCAGCCATGGCGAGACGCATCTTCCACAACCTCCGCGGCAGAGTGCCGTTCTGGCTCTGCCTTGTCGTCTCCATCGGCATGGAGGTGGCGGGGCTCATCATGCCGCCGGCGGGCGTCATCGACAGCTCGGTGCTGAAGGGCGTGGGGCTGCTGCTCGCGTTCCCGACGCTGTGGTGCGTGTATCTCGCCATCGACAAGGGCATCGACGCGAAGATGACCGTCGGTAAGACATCCATCGAGCTGACCAACCCCGACGACAAAGAAAACAATTCATCAGAAAAATAAATAAAAGACAGAAACATGAGCAAATCAAACATCATCACGCTCGCAGCCTTGGCAATAGCGGCGTATTTCCTCTTCTTCAGGAAAGACAGGAAAGAAAACGACAACACGACAGAAACCAAAACGGAACTGGGAGCAAATCCAGAAACAGATGCGGTTGATTGGCCTGAGCTGCCCATTCCGGAGCCACTCATCGAGACGACGGAGACAAAAGAGCCGTGCCCGTACTGCGGCACGCCGAATGCCGTTGTGAAGAGAACGTACCGCAACGGACAGCTCACGCAACAGTCTGTGTCGTGCGGCAACAAGTCGTGCCCGGGGCCGCGCAGCAAGCAAAACAAAAACTCTCAGTCTTCCTACAGCGGAAAGATCCAGGGGGCAGGAGCGCAATAACGTAGCGGCCATGCCGTTATAGTCAAAATCAAATGTCATCGCAATGAAAAATGAGGCCAAAGTATTTTGCGATAATTCTGATATTGTCATCAGCCATGCTCGCGTCGTGCAACTCGTCACGACGCGCGGCGCGGCGGATCCAGCGCATAGCCGAAAGCCATCCCGAACTGCTCGTGGTCGACACCGTGAGAATAGACACCTTGCTTGTGTTCGCCCCGCCGGCCGACACGGCCGTCTTCGACCCAGACACCGAGCCGGGAACTGACTCATGCGTTGTGATCGGCGCGGCTCATGGCGCTTTCACTGTCAAAAGGCTGCCTTCGCGACGGTTCCAGGTCACCTACACCCCCGACACCGCCGTGATACGCTACCGCGAGGACGTGCCCGTGCGCACGGCCGTCATCCGGGAGCAGACGCCGTGGCGGCGCAAGCTGCGAAACTTTATTTTCATCTTCATCGTGGTGCTTCTCGCCGTGAGGCTGAATAACGAACTGAAGAGACTGTCGGGAAAATGAAAAAATTGTGCGTTCCGGCACGCGTTTTAGAAATAAAGTGTATCTTTGCGGCGTGAAATTCATGAGATTATGCCAACAATATATGAATATTTCGGTTTCGTATTCAAGTTCTATTCACTGGAACACGAGCCGATACATGTGCACGCTGAGAAAGCTGGGAGACAGACGGTTTTCGATATAATAATCGAAAACGGCAAGGTTGTCGAAGTGAGGGAAAGGAAGGGCAAAAGTCCGCAACTGACTGATAGGGAGAAAAACGAAGCCCGTGAGTTTGTGGAGAAATATGCCATGAATATCATAGAGAAGTGGATAAACTTCTTTGTGCTGAAAAAATCAGTAAGAAGAACTGTAATCAAAAAGAAACTGTAAAATGAATGATTATATAACCATAACAGAAGCGACGTGCAACGATGACATCACCGTGTTCCTGGTCTTCAGTGACGGTGTCACGCGTCGCGTTGACATCGGTTCTTTTATCCGCAGTCACCCTCACCCACAGTATAACAAATATCTCAAACCATCCAATTTCAGGAAAGGGCGTCTTGAATATGGCAACATCGTCTGGGGCAACGACCTCGAGTTCCATGTTTCCGACCTTTACGACGGTGTGATATGCTAATTTCCGTGTATGTCCGAGAGGCTGCGTCCGGCTTTTTCATGTTCAGAACCTTGGCGCCCTTTCTTTTATCGTCTCGACAAGATGCGGGTCGGCGTGG
>JAKSNA010000024.1 GCA_024400295.1 Bacteroidales bacterium
CCCTACACTCCGCTACGCTCGTATAGGGTAACGGAAATGAGACCTCTTCGAGGTCGAGCGGGTCACGGAGGGTAGGCGCACGCCTAGATGGATGCCGCTGCCCTACACTCCGCTACGCTCGTATAGGGTAACGGAAATGAGACCTCTTCGAGGTCATGGGAATGCGAGGCATCTCGAAATCCCGAAGCCTCGTGACCTCGAGACCTCGAAATCCAAATTGAAGTTTAATTATGCTCACTTACTTACAAACTTTTTACTATTTTTGCGCCCGAAAAAAACATCGCGTTATGAAATACCCGATCGGAACCCAGACGTTCAGCAAAATCATCGAAGAGGGCATGGTGTATGTGGATAAGACAGACCTCGTTTACCAGCTCGCGCAAAAAAACATCTGCTTCCTGTGCCGTCCGCGCAGGTTCGGGAAATCGCTGTTAATATCAACGCTTGAAAGCTATTTCAGAGGAGAGGAAGAACTTTTCAAAGGCTTGAAAATCGAGGGACTGGAGAAGGATTGGACGCAATATCCTGTGCTCAGGATAGACTTTCCCAAAGGTAATTTCAAAGCCCCTGGTTACATCTCCAATGTCATGAGAAATTGTCTTGACAAATGGGAGGAGAAATATGGTGTCAGCAAAAGTATGAAGAAGTTGACATCCGCTTCTCAAACGTCATCGCTGCGGCGCACGCGAAGACCGGCCGGAAGGTCGTGGTCCTCGTTGACGAATACGACAAGCCTATGCTCGATGTACTCATGGAGCCTCAGGAGCATCTCAACCGCGACGTGCTGAAAGAGATATACAGCACCTTCAAGGAAACCGACGAGCACCTCCGCTTCGTGCTTCTCACCGGCGTCACCAAGTTTTCGCAGGTGAGCGTTTTCAGCGGCTTCAACCAGCCGGAGGCTACGAGAACCACTATCATTACACTTTATACCTGATATTCAGGCTTTTGTCGTGCTACACGGCTTTGACGGAAAAAGAAAACTCAAGAGGCCGCGCCGACATAATCGTTGAGACGGACGACAACGTTTACATCTTTGAATTTAAACTTGACGGCACCGCCGCCGAAGTGTTGAAGCAGATTGACGGCAAAAGCTACGCCGAACCTTACGCGGCTGATTCGAGGAAACTGTTCAAGATAGGAGTCGGGTTCTCGTCGGAAAAGCGGAATATTGTAGAGTGGAGCGTGATTTAAGTTTGGAGTTTGGAGAGTTGAGAGTGGAGTTAAAAGAGTAAGGAGTAGGGAGGAGAGAGGCGCGTTAAGAGAGGCTTTTTTTAGGGCGAAAAATATTTTATTCGTAGTGCGATACCTACGCCGAAAAATAGTATCTTTGCGGCTTGAATTTTTAGGCTAAAAAAGTAATAAAATGAGCGCAATCAGAAACATTCATGCACGCCAGATCCTTGATTCTCGCGGCAATCCAACAGTAGAAGTGGATGTCATCACCGAAGACGGCATCCTCGGAAGAGCGGCTGTCCCGTCAGGCGCATCGACAGGTGTCCACGAAGCAGTGGAACTTCGCGATGGCGACAAGACCAAATTCATGGGCAAGAGCGTTTATAAGGCAGTTGACCATGTGAACAACGAAATAGCAAAGGCCATCATCGGCTACGAGGTGACAGACCAGAACGCCATCGACGCAAAGATGATCGAACTCGACGGCACAAATAACAAAGGCAACTTCGGCGCCAACGCGATCCTCGGAGTGTCGTTGGCCTGCGCCAAAGCCGGTGCCATCTATACCGACCAGCCGCTGTACCGCTATATCGGCGGTGTCAGCGCCAACACTCTCCCTATCCCGATGATGAACATCCTCAACGGCGGCTCACACGCCGACAACAGCGTTGACTTCCAGGAGTTCATGATCATGCCGGTGGGCGCAAAGTCATTCCATCAGGCAATCCAGATGGGTTCGGAGATCTTCCATAACCTCAAGAACGTCCTCAAGAAAGCCGGTTATTCGACAAACGTCGGCGACGAAGGCGGTTTCGCTCCTAACCTCCGCTCAAATGACGAAGGCATCGAAGTCATCCTCCAGGCAATAGAGAAGGCCGGCTACCGCCCTGGCGAAGATGTGTTCATCGCCCTTGACGCCGCTTCATCAGAATATTACATTCCGGAAGAAAACGTCTATCATCTCCACAAGTCAACAGGCGAGAAACTCACACCGGCTCAGATGGTCGATTTCTGGGACAACTGGGTGAAGAAATATCCTATCATCTCCATCGAAGACGGTATGGCGGAAGACGACTGGGACGGCTGGAAACTCATGTCAGACAAGATGGGACACAAGATTCAGCTCGTCGGTGACGACCTGTTCGTGACAAACGTCGAACGCCTCAAGATGGGTATCGACCGCAATGTCGCTAACTCTATCCTTGTGAAAGTCAACCAGATAGGTTCGCTCACGGAGACTATCGCCGCTGTCAACCTCGCTTATCGCAACCAATATACAGCAGTCATGAGCCACCGCTCAGGCGAGACTGAAGACACGACCATCGCCGACCTCGCAGTGGCACTCAACACGGGCGAGATCAAGACCGGCTCTGCTTCACGTACCGACCGTATCTGCAAGTACAACCAGCTCATGCGCATCGAGGAAGAACTCGGCGACATGGCATACTTCCCTGGAAAGAATCATAAATTCACCAAGTGAATTTAGATTAGAGGTTAGAGGTTAGAGGTTAGAGGTTAGAGGTTAGAGGTTAGAGGTTAGAGATGCTGACGCTTGCTGGTAAAACATCATGCGTCAGCATCTTTTAACTTTACTCCTTGCTCATTTAACCGAAAAAATACTCTTCCTTGAAATTCACGAAATAAAGTCTCTCCTGCGCACGTGTCACGGCGGTGTAGAACCATCGTAAGTCGCTGACTTGCAGCGTTTCTCCTTCCGGAACGAAAGGCGCGTCGATGAAGACGACGGGCCATTGTCCGCCTTGCGTCTTGTGGCATGTCAGAGCATAGCCGAACTTCACCTGAAGCGCGTTGAAATACGGGTTCTGGCGCATGGCCTTGTAACGTTCGCGGCGGTCGGGGATGTCCATATAGTCTTCTTCAACAGAACGATAAAGCCTGTCGGATTCCTCTTGCGTGAGGGCGGGGGAGTCGCTCGTCAGTGTTTCCAGCAGTATTTTCACTGAGAGATTCGGCTCGTCCTGATAGTCGGTGAGTTGTATCTCGACATCGGCGAAATGAAATCCGTACATCTCCTCTATGTTGTTGATTCTCATCAGCTCGATCATGTCGCCGTTGGCAATGAAACTTATTTTCTGACTTTCATCGGTCCAGAAGTAGTTGTTTTTCACGACCATCAGCTTGTCGCCGGTGGAAATCTCGCCGTCTTCCTGAAGCACGCGGGCGCGTATGGCCTGGTTGAACATGTTGGCGCGTTTGTTGCTGCGGCAAATCACCACGGCCTCGTTGCCTGATCTGCCGTTGAAACACTGTTGAAGCAGTTCCTCAAAATCCTGCGGGTCAATGCGTTTGACATCGGTGAAACTGTTGGTGTCAAACAACGGAAGCATCGGGTCTTTGTCGTCATGGTCGTAATTGTCGTCATGGCGATAGTCGCCGTTAATCCGTTTCCGCAGTTCGGTCGCGTTGTATAATATTCCTGATTGCAGAGCCTGACGCATCACCTCGGTCATTTCGAAAGAGGCGACAGTGAGGTTGAAGCCGTGTCTCAGCACGTTGATGTCGTTGGCGGGGCTGATGTCAATGCCGACGGGTGGCAGCTGGGCTTTGTCGCCGATGAAAAGAAGCCTGCAGTTCTCGCCGCTGAACACATATTCAATGAGGTCGTCGAGGAGTGAACGTCCGTTGCCTGAGGTCTCGTCGGATATCATCGAGCATTCATCAACGATGAAGACGGTGTTTGTGTGTCTGTTCTCGGTTCTTGTCATCCTGAAGCTGCCGTTCGGGAACGACATGAAACGGTAAATCTTCCTGTGTATTGTAGAGGCCGGCTTGCCTGAGTAGCTGCTCAAGACCTTGGCGGCGCGTCCGGTGGGGGCGAGCAGCTGGTATCTCATCCCGATGAGCGGGAGCGTTCTCACCAAAGTCGTGACCAGTGTCGTCTTTCCAGTGCCGGCGTAGCCTTGAAGAAGGTAAGTCGGGCTTTTTTTATCGGAAAGGAGGAATGCCGCAAGATGGTATAGCACAGTGCGTTGTCCTTCAGTCGGCTCGAAGCCGAAAGAACTCAGCAACCTGTTGAAAAGCTCACCTCTCGTCATCATGCTACAATCCTCCCGCTTTTATCAAATTTAATAACTTTTTAACTTTCAAACTTTACAAACTTTCAACTTTATGAACTTTCTACTTTATAAACTTTCTACTTTATGAACTTTCAACTCAGAACGGGTATCCGATGCCGAAATTGAACCCCACATCTTTCCACTGCCATTTGTTGAAGCGCCATCTCTCTGTCTCGTCGTATTTCGGATCCCTGAACGGAATGGCGAAATCAAACCTCACGAGGAAGAAAGAGAAGTCAAAGCGGAGGCCGATGCCCATGTCCATTGCAAGTTGTTTGTAGAATGTGTCGAATTTGAATTCGCTGTTGGGAAGAGCCTCATTAGGCTGCGAGTTCCAGATGTTGCCGATGTCAACGAAGATGGCACTGTTGAGGAATCCGTAAATCGGGAAGCGGTATTCTGCGTTGAATTCGAGTTGTATGTTGCCGAATTTTTCGTTACTTTTGGTGAGTTCGTTGCTGTAACTGCCAGGGCCGAGTTGTCTGTATGGCCAGCCTCTCATGCCGTTGGCGCCGCCGCCATAGTAGTTCTTTTCAAAGGGCATGTCCTTGGAGTTTCCGTAAGGGATGCCGTAGCCGCCCATCATCCTGAAGGCGAAGTTGCCGAAATTGATATAATGATAATATCTGAATTCCAGGCCGAGCTTTATGTATTGGGCGTATCTTATGCCGAAAATCTCGTGATAATCATCGACTTTTGTGGTTAGTGAACTGTTGTTTAACAGTGAAAGAAGGTTGCCTGATGTCTCAACGTCTGCCTTTATGTAAAAGAAATTGTTTGAGAAATTGATATTCTGATTGCTGAAGATGTAAGAGTAACTCAAGCCGCCGATGAAGTGACTCGTGTATTGGTCTTTAAGTCGCTGGTTGGATTCGTTTTCGAGCATCGATCTGAAGATGTCAGACTGGTCAACTTTGACAGTGTTCATGTTGATTGGCGTAAGGATGTGCCGGGATTTCTCGCTTGTCATCCAGTTGTAACCGAAACTTGCTATGAATGTCTGCCGCCGGTACAACGGTCTTGTCCTTGTGTCGTAACCTGTTGTGATTGTGGTTTTTGGCTGATATTCACTGACAAAATGCCGCATTCTTAAAGGACCTAAGAAACGAGGGAAGGACAGGTTCGTCTCAACGCCAAATTCTCGTCCGTGAAAATGCCCGTCAGAACTGATGAGTTTGTCTGTCGAGATAAACTGATAGCCGCCTTTAAGCTTGACATTCAGCACCTCAGAACCGTGAAAGATGTTGTTGTTCCTGTAAGTCACACTGCCTAACGCACCGAAGTTTCCGCCGGAGTTGGTGCCTTCAATCTGCAAGGTGTAGGAATTTGTTTTGCCTTTCTTTAGATAAATGTTGCAGTTCAGGTGTTTGACGGTATCATTTGGTGAACTCGATAAGGTGTCAAAACGGATGGTTGTGGCGGCGTATATCGGGAGTTTGCCGAGCGACCTGTATGTCTGCGTGACTTTCTTCAGACAGTATTCTTCGCCGGGATGCAGCTGGACAATCTGGTTGAAGGTTTTTTTTCTGATCTTCGGGTCGCCGTGACAGACAAAGTTAAAGGTGATGTCGTCCGATTTCTTGCCGATGTTGAAAGTGTGCGTCGTCGTGTCTGCCGGCAACCTGTTTCTCTGTTTGTAATTCGGATAGATGAAGATGTTGTCTATCAAATATTTGTCGTGCTTGCTGCCGTCGATGCGCAGTGTGACGTCAGCTCTTTGCGACTTGAAGTTGGTGTCAACCTCAAAAATGATGTAATCACGTGTGAAATAGTAATAACCGTTGTTTCTCAGGTGGTTGAGTATTACATCGCGTTCCTCATCCATCGTGTAGGCGTTGTAGTTATCCCCAGTCCTCACTGGCAGATTATCTTCTATCTCCTTGACTTGCCGTGCTATGGTGTCATCAGCAATCTTGTAATATATGTTCTTGATTTTGTATGGCTTAGACGGATGAATCGTATATGTCACCCTGGCTCTTTTATTTTTTATCTCGCTCGAAGTCACTACCTTTGACTTGAAAAATCCAATGTCGTTGAGATACGTCTCAATTTCCCTTTTTGATTCCAAAGTTGAAGACTCGCTGAAATAAACCGGTTCATTGCCGATTTTTTCATTTACCCATTTGTAAAATTTCCTGTCGGTTTTATGCTCGGTCCGGTAATAAACATTAACCATCGGCATCCATCCGAACAGCTGCGGCATCGCGTCTTGTGCTAAATGCTTTGAAATTTCAGAATAGCTCAGCTCGTCATAATTCTCTGTTATCTCGATTTTATTCTTGAGTAACAACGACTTGCCTTCAGGAACGTATTTCCTGATTGAGCAGCTCGACATGATGAGAAGCGAGAGCAATATGAGTATTGTCCTGATAAGTCTTTGCATAATAATGGTTGCAAAGATAAAATTTTTTTCAATGTGACGCCCTGAAATATTCAGAATGTCACATTGATTTTATATGATTTCTGCGACGGTGAAATTGCTTCCGCCGATGAAGACGACATCGTCAAAGCGTGCGTTGTTCAGCGCTGACTTATATGCGTGATGCACCGACTCATAGACGCTGCCGCGGAGTCCGGCTTTGAACGCCTTCTCTGCAAGGATGTTGGCGTCGAGACCTCTTGGAATGTCGGCTTTGCAGAAATAATATTCGGCGTAATGTGGCAGAAGGCCAAGGATCCCGTCGATGTCTTTGTCGTTGACACAACCTAAAACAAAATGTAACTTGTTGAAAGACATATCGTTGAGTTGTGCTACTATTTCTTTTATTCCGCCGGTGTTATGACCGGTGTCGGCTATTACCAAAGGTGTTTTGTTCAGAATCTGCCACCTGCCCATGAGGTTTGTGTTTCTGATGACGTTTTCAAGACCGGAGATGATTTCGTCGTTGCTGATGCCGAATTTATCTCTGAGCAAGTCGATGGCGCAGATTATCGTTGCCATGTTTTTCTTCTGGTAATGTCCGAGCAGCGGATATTTTACCGCTTCCATCAGCAGCTCGCTGTTTTTCCAGATGTCAAATTCCTGATAATCAAGAGAGTCTATGTGTATTTTGTCGCAATCGAAGATTTGGTCGGCGAAATATATCGGTGAGTTGCCGTCGTTTGCTTTGTTGATGAAGACGTGTTTTATTTCGGCTTGTGTCTCGCCGATGACCACCGGCGTGCATGGCTTTATGATGCCTGCCTTTTCTGTCGCTATTTTCTCAAGTGTGTCGCCAAGGAAGTGCATGTGGTCCATCGAGATCTGCGTTATGATGCTCAGTTCGGGACGTATGACGTTTGTGCAGTCGAGGCGTCCTCCCATTCCGACCTCGATGACGGCAATGTCAACTTTCTCTTTTGCGAAATAGTCGAACGCCATTCCTGTAGCCATTTCGAAGAACGAAAGCTGCATCTTTTCCATCTGTTCTTTATGTTCGGCAACAAAATCGATGACATTCTGCTCCGGGATCATCATGCCGTTGATGCGGATGCGCTCGCGGTAGTCGTGAAGATGCGGCGAGGTGTAAAGTCCGGTCTTGAAGCCGTGTTCCTGGAATATTGACGCCAGAGTGTGTGATGTGGTGCCTTTGCCGTTGGTCCCGGCGACGTGTATGGTCTTGAATTTGTTTTGCGGGTTGTCTAATATGTTAAGCAGCTCGATTGTGTTGTGTAGGTCGGCTTTGTATGCCTGCGCTCCAACTAATTGATACATTGGAAGTTGGTTAAACATCCAGTTTGTCGTATCTGCGTAGTTCATTGTCTTATTATGAAATTGTAAGTTATTGTTCCTTTCTGTAACTCTGCGGCGTTGCTGTCGGGTGTGAACATTGCCGACATCGCGGCGTTTCTCGCCATCTCGCGCATCGTGGCGTTAGTGATGTTTGTGCCTTTGCCTATTTCTGCTTTCCTGACGTGACCGTCACGGTCAACCCAAATGTCAACGACGACTTTGCCTTCCTCGCTGAAGTTGGTATCAGGTGAGGGGAGGTGTTTCGCCCCGCGGCCTCCGAGAGAATAAGACGGGCCGCCGCCACTGCCGCCTTGACCTGTATAGTTGTCGCTGCTTGTAGTGCCGTTGGGATTGCCTTGGTCGCCCTGTTGTCCTGTTGCGCCTTGCGATGCCGTCGGCACGTCGTTCTTTTTAGGTTTAAATAAAGCCTTTTGATTTACAACAGGTTGCGGTTTCTCAACAGGCTTTTGTTCGTCGATGGCCGGTGCCTCTTCAGTGTCTTGTTTTATGACATCATCAACCTCTTGCGGCTTTGGCGCGTGCTGTTCCGCAACAGGCTTCGTTGGTCTTGGAGACTGATTGTCGCCCATGCCTTGGTTGTACATCCCGAGGTTCACCTCTACGCCGGCCTCGCCGGGAAGCGGCAGGGGAGTGGTGAACGCCATCAGCAACAACAGCGCTGCGACAGCGGCGTGAACCAAAACGGTGACTGCCAATGCAACGACCTTATTTCTTTTCTCTCTCGTCATTTTTATTTCTTCGATGATGTGGCAAGTAGTACCTTGTGATTCTGATTTGTCGCGTTGTTGATGTTGTTTACGGCATCAATGACGTTTACAACATATTGAACCTCAACGGTTTTGTCTGAACGAACCACGACGGTACCTTCCGTTGTTCCGGCAAGGGCAACCGTAATTTCCGCCTCAAGCCGGCCTTCATCAACGGCTTTAGCATCGCCTTTTTTAGTGCCTATATGGTAGTTGTTGCTGCTGTCGATATAGACTGTCACGGTCTGTTTCGCCATGGTGCGGCTGCTGCTTTGCGGAAGCAGCAGCTTGATGGCGTTGGGAGCCACCAGTGTCGATGTCAGCATGAAGAAGATAAGCAGCAGAAACACCAGGTCGGACATCGACGAGGAGTTGAAGTCGGCTCTTCTTTGGTTTCTTCTCTTTAGTGCCATGACTGTTTATTTTACCGGTTCGTTCAAGACATCCATAAACTCAATGCTCTTTGATTCGAGCAGGTTCACCACCTTATCTATCTGAGAGACAAGCACATTGTAGAAGATAAACGCTACGATGCCGACGATGAGGCCGCCGACAGTTGTCACCATGGCTTGGTATATGCCGGTTGAGAGCAGCTCGATGTCGATGTTGTTGCCGGCCATCGACATGTCGTAAAACGCCCGTATCATTCCGATCACGGTGCCGAGGAAGCCGAGCATCGGGCCGGCGCCTGAAATCATCGCGAGGATTGCGACGCCTTTTTCAAGTGTGCTGACCTCAAGGTTGCCGACGTTCTCCACTGCTGTCTGGATGTCGTTCAACGGTTTCCCGATTCTCGAGATGCCTTTCTCAATCATCCTTGAGAGCGGTGTCGCGGTCTTCTGGCACAAGACCTTGGCATCGTTCAGTTTTCCGTCGAGCATGTAACTGCGTATCGTGTCCATGAAAAGGTCGTCTTTTTTTGATGCTTTGTTTATCGTGATGAATCGTTCGATGAAGATATACACGGCAATCAAAGAAAAGATTCCTAATATCAGCATTATCCAGCCGCCTTGCATGGCAAGCTCCCATAATGACATTCTCAATTCTGCTGGTTCTGTAACTGCCTCTGTTGCAGGTACTTGTAATAAAATGCTCAGTAGATTCATATTGTGTGTTTTGATTTTAAAAACTTAAAACTTCGTAAAATATTATTCATTAATTGAAAAAATACGCTTGCTGACATTGAAGATGCGTCCTGAACAAGAATCGCTGTCGGCTCCTGTCACAGACTTTAAGACATTGATTTCGTTGCGCTTGCGTAGAAGTCCGAGGAAAGCGAATACTAATGCTTCCTTATAATCGATGATGTCGTTGTCTGGAATTACGATTTCGTGTTTCGTGTTTGCTTGGATTCTTTCAACTAAGAACTTGTTTTTCGCGCCTCCACCGGTGATCAGCATCTTGCCAACAGGCTGGTTTTCAATGGATTTTCCGATTTGAATGGCAATGTGTTCGACGAATGTCGCCAATATGTCTTGTGTTGAAATGCGTTGTGATGCCTGAACGAACAGCGGTTTGATGTTCTCCTCGAAAAACTCGCGTCCAAGCGATTTCGGCGGTTTCTGTGAGAAATAGTCAGAGGCGTTCAGTTTTTCAAGCAGTTGGCTGTCAATGACTCCGTTGCGGGCAATCAAGCCGTCTTTGTCATAGCATTTGCTTTTGTCAAATAATCTGGCCAAATGATTCAGCGCTTGGTTTGCAATACAGATGTCGTATGCAATACGTTGACTGTCAATATCGTATGAGATGTTCGCGATTCCTCCGATGTTAAGGCAATAAGGATATTCTGGAAACAGGAGCTTGTCGCCGATTGGGACGAGAGGCGCTCCTTGTCCGCCTTTCAGCACATCTTCCGTCCTGAAGTCATTGATGACTTCCACGCCGCAGGCATCGGCAAGTGCTTGTCCGTCACCGATTTGCAGGGTGAAGTGTTCTTGCGGGCGATGAAAGATGGTATGTCCGTGTGAGGCGACAATTTCGGGCTTGAGGTGATGCCTGTCGATGAATGCCTTTGTCACTTCTCCGAGCAGTTTGCCATATCTGACATCAAGGGACTGCAAATCGCCTGGCGTCAGGTAAAACGCCTCGGAGAGCAGTCTCTTCCATTCGGCATCATATTCGAAATTATCTTTGGCGACAATCCTGAAATGCCATTCACCGTCATTCCAGAAATCAACGTCAACCATATCAATGCCATCAAGCGAACTGCCCGACATCAAGCCGATTATGTTATATCTTTCTGTCATTAAATTTATACGTATCGTTTGTAACTTACAGGAGTTCAACGACTTTCCCGAGTTTCATGCTGTTGGAGCCTTTGACCAAGATGTCCATGCCTTCGATGGGGTGATTTTCGATGTGTCTGCACAGGTCATCGATGTTGTCGAATGTCAGGAGTGAACTGTTTTTGCAAGCTTTCTTGAACTCTTGTCCTACAAGAATCACGTTGTTGAAGCCGAGTTCGTTGACGAGTTTGATGACAGCATCATGTTCTTTTTGCGAGTCGGTGCCGAGTTCGCGCATGTCGCCTAAGATGAGCATATTGTCGTCTTTGCAGATGTTGCGGAAATTTCTCACGGCATGGCTCATGCTTGTCGGGTTGGCGTTATATGCATCGAGAATGATTCTATTCTTCTGTGTTTCAATTATTTGAGAACGGCTGTTGGTTGGGGTGTAGCTTGAGATGGCTTTGTGGATGTCGTCGTTTTTGACGCCGAATTTCCATCCGACTGCTATTGCCGCCATCACGTTTTCAAAATTGTAATCGCCGACGAGGTGCGTGTCGAACTCGTCCCAGCAATGTGAGACCTTCAGGAACGGGTCGGCTGACACCAAAGCCCCGATGATGTCGGAGTCGTTGTTGCTGCCGTAGGTTATCTTTACCATATCGTCGGCTAAGTCCATGAGAAGCAGGTCGTCTCTGTTCACAAACAGCATCCCGTCGTGGTCATGAATATATTGGTACATCTCGAACTTTGTCTTCACGACGCCTTCGAAGCTCCCGAAACCTTCGAGGTGAGCCTTGCCGATATTGGTTATGATGCCGTAGTCAGGTTGTCCTATTTCGGTGAGCTGCTTGATTTCGCCAGGATGGTTGGCACCCATCTCAACGACGGCTATCTCTGTCTCCGGCTTGATTTTCAATAAGGTGAGAGGCACTCCGAGGTGGTTGTTGAAATTGCCTTGAGTGTAAATGATGTTGTATTTTTTTGTCAGGACGGCTGAGACGAGTTCTTTCGTGGTCGTCTTGCCGTTTGTCCCGGTGATGCCTATCACAGTGGTTTTCATCTTCTCGCGGTGATGCTTTGCAAGTTGCTGTAATGTCTTGAGGCTGTCTTCGACGACGAACAGCCTTTCATGCCGGGGAAGGTCTTGCCGGTCGGCGATGACACAGGCGGCGATGCCGTCTTCCGCGGCTTTGTAGGCGAAGTCATTGCCGTCGAAATGTTCTCCTTTCAAGGCGACGAAAACACAGTCTTTTGTGATGCAGCGGCTGTCGGTCGTAACTGTGTATGACTTTGTGTAATGTTGGTAAATTTTTTCTATGTTTTCCATGCTGAATAAAAAAAAGCCGCCAGAAATGACGGCTGATTTATGATTTCTCGTTGAATTATTTTGCCAATGCGCTGCCAATCATGTTCATGGCGCATCTGAAACCAATTGTTGCCGAAGCCTGGTCTTCATCAAGGAAACGTCTCACCGAAGGGCTGAGGTAATAAGGACCGTCTGCCCATGAGCCGCCTTTGTAAACACGTGACTTGTCTGAGATGAGAGTTGTGACACCGTATTCGTACATCTGGTTCGTGTATTCGCTCTGTTCGCCGCCGGCATTTGTCCAGTCGTTCTGTATCGTTGACATGAAGTCACCGTCGTCATGGTTGATGTTATAGCTGTAGCGGTAGTTCTGACGGACAGCGTTCTCTTCTGCTGTTTCCGGAGCGTAAACGATCTGCCCGTTTTCGTCAACTTCTTTCTTCATGAACACGTTGCCGCGGTAAGGGTTGTGGTCAGACATATCTTCGTAAGACATCGGACGATATACGTCGAGCACCCATTCAGACACATTGCCTGACATGTTGAACAGGCCGTAGTCATTAGGCCAGTATGTGTAAACCGAAGCGGGGAATGCCGCGCCATCGTTGAGGTTGCCGGCAACACCCATATAGTCGCCGCTCCCTCTCTTGAAGTTCGCCACGAAGCTGCCATAGTAGTTCTTGGTTTCTGTACGGAGACCTTCACTGTCCCATGGATACACCCTGCGGTTGGTGATGCGTTCGTTCTCTGTGTTCCCGACAAGTCCGAGAGCTGCATATTCCCATTCGGCTTCCGTGGGGAGTCGATATTTCGGGAGGAGCAATCCGTCCTCCATCTTGACATTACGTAATCCTGTTTCGCTGTTAGGGTTGAGATCCTTGAATCCATTTTGGATCACACCATTGTACAGACCCGCAACGTAAGCGTCGGTGCTGAAATGTGAGTCCTTGGTCTGATTCAGGTCATATGTGAGAACGCCGGCATTGATCAGGTTGTTCTCGTTGACGCGGTCTGAACGCCACAAGGCGTAGTCATTTGCCTGAAGCCATGACACACCGACGACGGGATAGTCGCGATATGCAGGGTGGCGGAGATATACCTCAACCATCGGTTCGTTATATGACATCGAACTGCGCCAGACCAATGTGTCCGGCAGCGCATTCTTGACAATCATCGGATAATCCTTGCCGTAAATTCTGTTCATCCAATGGAGATATTCGATATAGTCTAGGTTGCTGATCTCTGTCTGGTCCATGTAAAACGACGAGACCGTCACCTGACGCGGAGCGTTATTCCAATCGTAATAGACATTTTCCTGTGTTCCGCCCATGGTGAACGTGCCACCCTCAATGGCTACGAGACCAGGACCAACCATCTGCTCCGGCGCATCAGTCACATACATCCCGCCATAGTTCGGGTCGTTGTAACTCCACCCTGTCGTTTTGGAAACCGGAACCTTCTCGCATGAAACAAACAAAATGCTCCCGCATAAAACCGCGAAAATCGTTGCTAATCTGAAATTTTTACGCATCATCACTGTGTTTTTGTTACTCAATCAAAACTCGGAAAACGTTGTATTATTGTGTTTTCCATCAAAAAATGTGTCGTTTCCTACTGACACATTTTCGCGGCGCAATTATACGACTTTTATTTGAATGTTTGCGTTTTTTTTGAAAATTTTTTTACACGTGAATATTGCAATATTAATTCAGAGAAAACGTTCTGCAAATCAAAGAAAATTGTATCTTTGCAGACTTTTATTATTAGTATGAAAAAAATAATCAAGGCTATCGCGATAGCGATTGTGAACATAATTATGCTGAACAGTGTCTTGGCCGCTGATTCTGTGCTTGACAGCGGCGTTTGGTATAAGATGTCTGTCGGTCACACCGGGATGTTCTGCATCTCATATTCCGAATTGAAATCAATGGGGGTCGATGTGAATGCCATCAACCCGAAAAATATCAGACTGTTCCACAATGGCGGCGGGATTTTGCCGGTGATTGCCGGTGATAAGCGCCCGGATGACCTCGTTGAGATACCTATTATCATATATGGTGAGTCAGACGGCCGCTTTGATGACGGAGACCTTATCGTGTTCTACGCCCGCGGCCCGGTCGCGTGGAGGTATAACGCGAACGAGCAGTTCTATGAACATGTTAACAATCCGTATTCAGATTCTTCGTACGTGTTCATGACAATAGGCGACACGCCGGGGAAACGGGTTGAAACGGTTGCAGGGCCGGACGGCGAGACAGTGGCTGTCGATGAATTTATTGACGGCGCATGCTACGACAAGGAGGAGTTTAATTTCCTTAATATGGGAAGGACATGGTACTTTGACAAGTTCGACATCACGCTGTCAAGGTCATACGGCTTTTCGTTCCCCAATGCTGTGACGGCAAGAAAAGCCAAACTGCGATCCGAGATGGCGGCCCGTAACCCGTCGCAGGTGTCGTTTAAATACAAGATGGGAGCGGCAACAATCTCGTCAGTTTCGCTCGGACCAATGGGCAGCACACGGTACAGATATGCGCAGACGTCCACGACGGGTGTCAGACAGTTCGACCTGAACGCCTCCTCTTTCAATATCGACGTGACCTTTGAAAGGACAGGCTCGTCTTCTGTCGGATGGCTTAATTACATAGAAGTCAACGCATGGAGAAAACTGAAGATGTCGGGTGATGTGATGACTTTCCGCAACCCTGAGTGCACTGACCCTTCTTTGGTTTATGAATACAAACTCTCGAATGCGACTGGCTCGACGCAGGTCTGGGACGTGACCGACCCGAAAGAACCGAAAAAAATGGAAGTGACGACACAGTCGGCAACACTCACGTTCAATGTGAAAGGCGCGAGAAACAAGGAGTTCGTCGCGTTTACCGGAAACTCATTTGATAAAACAACTTTTGCAGGCGTGGTTCAAAACCAGAACCTTCATGCGCTGAAAGACGTTGATTATGTCATAATTACACATCCGGATTTTGTGGCACAGGCGGAAAGGCTCAAGAGCATCCATAATGAAATGGACAATCTCGTCATCGAAATCGTCACCCCGAAAGAGATTTACAATGAGTTTTCCTGCGGCGCACAGGATGTCTCGGCTATCCGTGACTTCATCAGGAAACTCCGTGACAACAGCTCCGGTGAACACCAGCTTAAATATGTGCTTCTGCTCGGTGACGCTTCGTATGCGTACAAAAACAGTGATGTGTGCCTCGTCCCGACGTATGAGTCGGTGGCGTCGTTGTCATTGACAGGCTGCATCGCCACTGACGACTTCTTTGTGTGCCTCGACCCTGATGAGGGCGTGATGGAGTCGGGGTCGGTGGTGGACCTCGCAATCGGCAGAATGCCGGTCTCGACACCTGAACAGGCTGCAAACGCCATAAATAAGATAGAGAAGTTTTTGGAAAAGAATGACTTGACCATGAATAAATGGCGTAACGTCATTACCTTGGTCTGCGACGATGAATATGAGGGCGGCAGCTTCCTCACGAACTCCGAGGCTCTGGCGGATTCCTTGGAATACTGGGGCGGAGAGATGGTCGTTGACAAAATATATCTCGACGCTTACGAACAGGTCGCAACGGCGAGCGGACAACGCTGCCCTGATGTCAATGAGGCGATTACAAACCGTGTCGAGAACGGAACGCTGATCTTCAACTACGTGGGACACGGCGGTGAGGTGGGTCTTGCTGATGAACGGATACTCACAATCGAAGATATTAATTCGTGGCAGAATATGCCTATGCTCCCGATTTTCATAACAGCCACATGCGAGTTCAGCAGGTTCGATGACCACACAAGGACTTCAGCCGGCGAACTCGTTTATCTGAACGAAAAAGGTGGCGCGATAAATATGATTACCACCGCAAGGACAACTAGAGGTCCGGAAAATCAAAGACTTGAGAAGAATATTTTCCGTAATATGTTTAAGATGTATGGTGGTGAATACCAGTGCATAGGAGATGTTCTCAAGGCTGCTAAACAAGATAAAAACCTGGATGAGAACGCCAAGGTCTTTGTGCTGTTTGGCGACCCTGCGCTGAGAATAGCATATCCGAAAAACAATGTCGTCCTCACGAAACTCAACGGGGAGACTGTCGGACTTGAGCCTCTTGACACACTGAAGGCGATGAGCACTGTCAGGCTGGAAGGCGAGGTCAGAGATAACTTCAACTGCCTTATGGACGACTTCAACGGAGTGGCTCACGTGTCGATATACGATAAGCCGAACACCTACCGGACACACGGCGACCATGACAAGCCGAAGTTCAATTTCGAGCTTCGCGACAGCAGAATATTCTCTGGTAAAACAGAAGTCGTGAACGGCAGATTCGACATGATGGTGACATTGCCGAAAGACATCAAATACAACTATGGAAACGGCTTGATAAGTTTCTATGCCACTGACTATGTGACAGATGCAAATGGCAATAATGATGACATAATCGTCGGTGGATACGATGAAAACGTCATTCCTGACGAGAACGGGCCGGAAGTCCGCCTGTATATCGACGATGAAATGTTTGTCAGCGGAGGCATCACTAACGAGAATCCAGTGATCATCGCGAAAATAAGAGACGCACAGGGCATCAACACTTCTGGCGCTGGAATAGGCCATGACATTATGGCGACGTTGACCGGCGCTACCGAGAAATCGTATAACCTTAATAATTACTATGATACGCCATACGACCTTAATGAGTTCGGTACACTGACATACCGGCTTTATAATCTTAACAGCGGCAGGCATACCCTGAAACTGAAGGTCTGGGACATATTCAACAACTCAACGACAGTGTCGGTTGACTTCACGGTGATAAAGAGCGGTGACGGCACACTCGCAGTCGAAAACCTCATCAATGTGCCAAACCCGATGACTAACGAGACGCGTATCATGTTTGAACATAACCAGAAAGAACCGATTGATGTCAATGTTAAGATATTTAACATCAGCGGGCAGCTTGTCAGGACAATCAACGAGTCGCGTAATGGCACTATGCGCGTTGACCCGATAGTTTGGGACGGCACTAACGACAGCGGAAGCGCGTTGCCGGCAGGCGTATATATATATAATGTGATTGTCTCGAACAGCAAAAACGAGACGGCATCGGGGTTCTCCAAGCTGATAATAGCCCGATGACCCGATAAAAAAAGAATCTGTCACACAATATGAAAGATATTATTGCGTTTGTTTAAAGTTAATCGTGAGAGTATCTTAAAATTGTGTATTTTTGCGGAGTTTTTTGAAAGGAAAATTAAATTATAACAATACATCATTTATGACAAAGATTAAAACAATTCTTTTAAGTTGTTTGCTTTCAGCCGGTTTGGGCTATGTCAGCCAAGCACAGGAGTCAAGAGTTATTAATACAGCAGTTCCTGCCTTGCAGATTGCACCAGATGCCCGCTCTGGCGCTTTGGGCGATTGCGGCGTTGCGACGACACCGGACGTTTATTCAATGCATTGGAATGCCGCGAAGTACGCGTTCCAGGAAGATGACTTCAGCATCGGTCTCGCCTACACGCCCTGGCTGAGAAAACTTGTGAACGACATGAATATTGCTTATCTCGCAGCCTCAAAGCGTGTGAGCAAGAAGTCAACGGTGGCACTGTCGCTCATGTATTTCAATCTCGGACAGATCAATTTCAGAAATAATGAAAACGTTGATCAGGGAACGTTCAACCCGAACGAGTTCTCTGTTGATGCCTGCTATTCGAGGAAACTCGGCGACTATATATCCGGCGCGGTGTCTGCTCGTTTCATCTATTCTGACCTCACACAGGGACAGGGCGACAACTACAAGCCGGCAATGGCTGTGGCAGCCGACATCGGTGTCTATTATCAGAGACCTGTCTATTGGTTCAAGACTGTTGATGCAGAAATAGCGTGGGGCGTGGCAATCACTAACATTGGAAGCAAGATGTCGTACAATAAGGGAAGTAACCAGACAAGCTTCATACCTACAAACCTCCGCTTAGGCCCGTCGCTGAAACTCAACATTGACGACTATAATTCATTGATGTTTACATTTGATCTGAACAAGCTTCTCGTACCGACGCCGCCTGTCCGTGACAATCATGGCAATGTCTTAAGAGGAAAGGATGACAATGTGTCGATGGTTCAGGGACTTTTCCAGTCGTTCTATGACGCACCAGATGGCTTTAGTGAAGAATTGAAGGAGTTGACAATAGGCTGCGGTCTTGAGTACTGGTATAATAAGGTGTTCACGGTGCGTGCCGGTTTCTTCCATGAGGACAGAACCAAAGGCAACCGCCGTTACCTGACTTTTGGTGCCGGTCTGCGTTATAACGTCTTCGCCCTCGACATCTCATACCTCGTTCCTGTTAACAACACGTCGAATTCCGGTGTGAACCCGCTTGAGAACACGTTGCGTTTCAACCTCGTGTTCAATATCAATAAATGGAAGAAAGATAACACGAAGTTGGAGAACACAAAGGAAATGTAAGGCTTGAAATATTTCATGTTGAAAATACGGCCGCTGTCGTTCTGACGGCGGCTTTTTTGTGTCCGGCAGATGTGATGTGGAATGATGGCGGCATAAAAAAAAGAGGCAATAGTCATTGTCTCTTTTTTTTAACCTTAAATAATTATAGGTACGGCTTCGCCGAATCAATACTCGTCAGATACTGTGAGTTTTTTTCTGCCTTTGGCGCGGCGGGCTTTCAAAACCTTGCGGCCATTAGCTGTTGACATTCTTTCTCTGAAACCGTGTTTGTTCTTGCGTCTCCTGTTCGATGGTTGAAATGTGCGTTTCATTGTCTTATCTTTTTATTTTCTTTTATTTCTCTTAATCAGAGCGCAAAAGTAGTAAATTTTTTTATTCAAAAAACATTTTCTTTGAAAAAAATATTTAAGTTGCAACGTGTTGTTTATTAGCACGTTGCAACTTTAAACTCTAATCTTTAAACTCTAATCTCTCAACAGACATCTATTTTTCTGGCACATTTTTGAGTGTTTCTGTGAGGAAATCCCAGAAAGGCTGCACTGATTCGATGAGCAGTGCTTCGTCTGGTGAGTGCGGGTGTACGAGAGTCGGACCGAATGAGATCATGTCCCAGTTCGGGTATTTGGCTCCGAGGATGCCGCATTCGAGGCCGGCATGGATGACCATGACTTTCGGATCTTTGCCGAATTTGTCGTTATAGACTTTCTTCATCGTGGCGAGGATAGGGCTGTTGATGTTCGGCTGCCATCCGTGGTATTCGCCTGATGACTCGGCGTATGCATCGTTGTCAATCAAGACGTTGCGTATCTCGCCGGCGAGTTTGTCCTTGAGTTCGTCAACAAGACCGCGCTGCAACGATGATGTCACGATCCTGCCGTTTTCCATCTTCACGATGGCGAGGTTCGATGATGTCTCGACGGTCCCTTCAAAGTCTTTCGACATCCCGATGACGCCGTTAGGGTATTTCGCGATGGCTGTCATGAGGTTCTTGAAGGTCTTGTTGTCGATAACTTCAGCTGGCATCTCGGCTTCGGCGATCGTCACGGTCGCATCTGGTTCAGTCTCTTTGAACTGTTCTTTGACGACAGCTTCATATTCGGCGACGTAAGCCTTGAGGTCTTCCGCCTTCTCTGCCGGGACCACCACTGTGGCGAACGACTCGCGTGGGATCGCGTTGCGCAGACTGCCGCCGTTGATGGTGGCGAGACGCACGTTGAATTTCTGTGACGCCATGATTAGCAGTGTGTTCATGATTTTGTTTGCGTTGCCTCTTCCGAGGTTGATGTCCATCCCTGAATGACCGCCTTTAAGTCCTTTGACAATCAGCTGGAAGGCGGCCATGCCGTCTGCAACTTTCTCCATCTTGGGTGAGAAGATGCCGTTGGTGTCGATGCCGCCCGCGCAGCCAACGTAGAGCTCGCCTTCGGTCTCCGAGTCCATGTTGAGTAGGATGTCGCCGTGCAAGACGTTTTCCTTGAGCTTGTTGGCACCTGTCATGCCTGTCTCTTCATCAATGGTGAAGAGCGCCTCGATTGGGCCGTGTTCGAGTGTCTTCGATGCGAGCACGCCCATTGCCGCCGCCGCGCCGAGGCCGTCGTCAGCGCCTAAGGTCGTGCCTTTCGCACGCACCCAGCCGTTGTCAATGTAAGTCTCAATGGGGTCTTTCTCGAAGTCATGTGCGCAGTCGGCGTTCTTCTGTGGCACCATGTCGAGGTGCGCCTGGAGGATGACACCGCGGCGGTTCTCGTAGCCAGGTGTCGCCGGCTTGCGGATGATGACGTTGCCCGCCTCGTCAACGATAGTCTCGAGTCCGAGATCCTCGCCGAATTTCTTCATGAATGCAATAACCTGCGCCTCTTTCTTCGACGGACGCGGAATCTGTGTGAGACTGTAGAAGTTCTCAAACACTTCTTTGGGTTGTAAGTCTTTAATGCTCATTGTATTACTTTTTTATTTATATGAATAACATTTTTCAAAATTTAATCCGCTAAAATAAGAAAATTTCAGAAAGCGAAATAACTTTATAAACTTTATAACTTTTCGAGGCTTCTTTCGTCAAGCCTGTATATCGTCCAGTCGTCCATCGGCTTGGCTCCCAGCGACTTGTAGAAGTTTATCGACGGCGTGTTCCAGTCGAGACACACCCATTCCATGCGGCCGCAGTGACGTTCTTTCGCGAGTCGCGCGAGGTGGAGTAGGAGGGCCTTCCCATAACCGAGGCCTCTTTTTTCGGGAATGACGAATAAGTCTTCAAGATAAAGACCCTTCCTCCCGACAAATGTTGAGAAATTGTGGAAGAACAAGGCGAATCCTACCGGCACTCCGTCTTCGCAGCCGAACACGACTTCAGCGTCTTTTTTCACAAACAGCGAGTCGTGAATCGTCGCCTCGTCAGCCTCGACCTCGTCAATCATTTTCTCATAAACAGCGAGTTTCTTGATGAACTCAAACACCAGACCCGCCTCGTTCTCTTCGGCTTTTCTTATTGTAAATGAACTCATTACTTGTTTTCTTTTTTTCTGTGTTTGACTTTTATCTTGTCTTCTCCCCAGATGTCGTCCCATATTTTCATCGACTCGTCAAGGTCCATGGCGTTTTGTTTTTCGAGGTGATGTTGTATGAACACGCATCTTGTGGCTTTGGCACCTCTGCAGATGATGTCTTCCGCCAGTGCGTCGCAGCTCGGCGTGCCGCACATGCCGCAGTCAACCTGCGGGAGCATTTTCTTTAACCTGTTGATTTTGACTAATTTCTCAAGTGCTTTGGAGATGTCGCTGTCAAGGCTTATTGAACGTGATTCTATCTCTCCGACCTCAATGTTGTTGAGCAGGAAGTCGCGTTCTTCCTCTACTTCTTTGGCGCGTGTAAGCTCACCGCGGCGTTCTTTTCCTGCCACGTAACGTGCCCTCGCAAACATACGCTCGCATGTCAGAAATCTGTTGTTATATGTCAATATCCCGCCGGGGCAGCTCTGGTCGCAGGCGCGAAGTTCGAGGAACTCGACGTCTTCAATCTCTTCGCTCTCAACCTTTTCCAGAAACTCGATGGAGTTGTCCATGCCGTCTATCGACAGTGAGTGTTCCGACACCGACAGACGTCTCTCGCCGTTTGTCAGAGAGGTCAGGATGCTGTCTGATGTTAGTTGTGCTATCGGCAGTTTCACTTCCTTGTAGTCGTGGCCTTGTTCCTTGATTTTCTTATAGACGCGGTTGTAGAGGGAGTCCATGTTTATCACTCCGTCAACCGACGACTTCTCCTCGCCGACGGGGCTTTTGACGGCGGCTATTTTCGCGGCGCACGGTGTGACGTAGAACACGCCGATGTCTTCCGGTCGCCAGCCGTCCTTCTCGAGTTTCCTCCTGATATACAACGCGGTGATGTCGAGAGGTGCTTTGAGTGGGATGAGGTTTTCCACCAGTCCGGGGAACTTCACCTGGATGAGACGCACGATGGCCGGGCAGAATGTGGAGATGAGAGGTTTGGCGTCGGCCTCACGCTCTAATTTGTTCTTCGCCTCTGTGTAGATTGGAGTTGTTATCTCCGTCTCTATGACGTGCTGGAACCCTATCTCGTTGAGTATGGCATAGATGCGTGAGACGCTGATGTCGTTCTTGAACTGGCCGAGGAACACGGCCGGTATGAGCGCGACGCGGCAGGGGAACTTGAAGATTTCCTCGAAGTCGTCCTGCTTGACGAACACTGCCTTGTGCGGGCATGCGATGAAGCAGTTGCCGCAGTCGATGCAACGGGTCTCGTCGATATGTGCTTTCCCGTCACGGACACGGATGGCCTCGGTGGGGCAGACCCTCATGCAATGAGAGCAGCCTTCGCAAGCGTTTCCATTGATCTGTAGAGCGTGATAAAATGCCATAATCTCAAATTTTAAGTTATTAATTTTTCGAGTCTTAAATCTCCCGATTTAAGCTAAATTCACTTCCATCTCGACCGTGGTCCCGACTCCTACGGTGGACTGCACGTTGAGGCGGTCAACGTTTTTCTTGATGTTCGGAAGCCCCATGCCGGCTCCGAAGCCCATGTCGCGGACCTCCGGCGAGGCTGTGCTGTTGCCTTCCTGCATCGCCCAGTCGATGTCGGGGATGCCAGGCCCTCTGTCAATGACGCGGAGAAGTATCGTGCCGGCGTCGATGTCGGCGGTGACCTTGCCGCCGTAGGCGTGGGCAATGGCGTTGACCTCAGCCTCGTAAAGGGCCACGACGACGCGTTTCACTATCGACGGGTTCACGTTAAGCTGCTTCAGCGTCTTCTTTATCGAGCTTGAAGCCGAACCTGCATTGACGAAGTCTCCTTCAACTATTGTGTATTCTAAATGCATAACTGTGAAATTTTGTTAATAAATGGATTTCAGACCTGCCTCCCAAAGCAGACCGCACGCCTTGAACATTGAATAGTCGCATTCCAAGAGAACCATGCCGTTGTCCTCTGCAAGCTCAATCATCTCGGGAGTCGGTTTTTTCTTTCTCACGAACACGATGATGTCAAGGTTGCCCATCTCACACGTGCGGATGGTCTGCATTGTACATAGCCCTGTGACAATCATCGGGAAGTTGTCGTCCAATGTCAGAACCTCTGACATGAGGTCGGAGGCAAACACAATGTCTTGCTCCTCGTTGAGACGCTCCTGTCCGCAAACTACCCTGGCGTTCAATAATTTGGCTATTTCAGATAGTTTCATTTTGTTTTGTTGATGTTTGTGTGGTTATTCGTTGTAATGTATCTCTTTCAAATTCTCCTGAATCATCTCCTTCAGGTATTTCATGATGCTGATGTCGTTCATCGACATGCCGTCGAGGGCTTCCTTGATCTCGTCGGTGTCGAACACGAACTCGTCATCATCGGTGATGTGCCGGTAGATGAAGTGTATGTCTTCGTGGGCGGCGAAAAGCATCACGAGGGTGCCGGCGAGGTCGCCCATCGGCGGACGGTCGATGTTGTCGTGCTGGAACCAGAAGTTAAGCGTGGTGCCTTTGCCCACTTCGCTCTCTATCTTCATGCCGCCGCCGCAGTTCTCGGTGTTCATCTTGATTAAAGGCAGTCCAAGCCCGACCTTTCTCGTCGTCCTCGAAGTCGTCCACGGGTCGGTGACCCTGGCGAGGAACTCCGGCGACATGCCCTTGCCGTTGTCCTTGATAGTGAAGGCATAGATGTTGTCTTTCAGGCTGTCCTTGACGGTCAACTCGACGAGCGTGGAGTTGGCTGCGGTGGAGTTCTCCATCAGGTCATATACATGTAATGCTAATTCTTTCATCCGTATAAAAGTTGTAGTTTCTCTTGTGGCTCTGCGTCAACATATCTGCCGCCTTCGCCGTGGAGCGTCTTGCGGAACTCGTCAAAAGTGAGGCCGTACATGTGGAATACGCAATGTACCTCACCGATGATGTGCAGAAAATGCGCGTCGCTGCTCTTTGTGAACATGAATTTTTTCAGATATGCAAATCTCTTGAGGAAATCGGGTTTCTTGACATGCTTCGAGATCTCCAACGCGTCGGCCTTGATGTCGGGCGGAATGAAGCCAAGCTGTGACATCAGGCTTGATGCCGGCTTGTTGACGTGCGCCGGCACGAAGAGACCGCCGATCTCATGCACCTTGTCGTACAGTGTGTCGAGGTCGCAGTCGAGTGCCGACCACAGCAGCCATTCCTCCTCTCCAACGACCTCCTCGTCTTTATCGACGATAAGCTGGTAGCCGAATTTCTCCTCGTCCAACGGGATGTGCGGCAGGTGCTCGTCGAGGAACTCCTGGAACCTGTCGAGCTGCTCATCGTTCTCGAAGTAGGCGAGGGCGTGGGCTTCTTCCTGCGTGGTGATCTCCACTCCTCCGATGACGAAGACACCAGTCTCGCGGCCTATCTGCTGTGCCACCTTTACCTGACGGGTGCTGTTGTGGTCGCAGATGGCAATCATGTCGAGATGCAGCTTCTTCGCCTGTTCCACGATGGCGGTGGGCGACATGTAGATGTCACCGCACGGCGACAACACCGTGTGAATGTGCAAATCTGCCCGATATTGTTTCAGTCCTGTTTCCATCAGTTTGAGTTTTGAGATTTCATGAATCTTGATTTCTCTCTTAACTCTCCTCTCTACTCCCTTAACAAGTTATAAACCAAACCCGCGATCTCGAATGTCGGCAGTGATGTCTGGAGAATAGGCAGCTCTTCCTCGTTTGACTGGTTGATGGTGTCTTCATTCGCGCCGAGGTCTTTGACGAGGATGATGCACGACATCTCTTTCAAAGATGCCACCGCCATCACATTTTTGTGTGTTTGAAGAGTAATCCAGATATTGCCTTCCTGTGCGTTGCCCATCACATCGCTCAGAAGGTCGGAGATGTAACACCCGTCGATTTCGCGGTCAAGGCCGCTTTCGCCTGCAAGGACTTTAAGTCCCAGCCTGTCAACTAATTCCTTAACTTTCATTGTAAATGACAATTTAAAAACCTCGCAAAGGTAATCATTTATTTTGAATAATTTTATAATTTTGCGAAAAAATTTATATGAAAAACAAATTTGAGGTGATAGTGCCCGGCGGGGCTGATAAGGTGTTGCTTCACACATGCTGTGCACCGTGCTCGTCTGCAATCATAGAGTGTCTGATGAAGCATGGCGTAACACCTTACATATATTACTGCAACCCGAATATTTATCCTTTTGGGGAATATGAAATCAGAAAAAATGAATGCACGCGTTATGCGCAGTCTCTCGGCTTGCAGATAATCGACGATGACTATGACCATGAGAAATGGCTCGGTGAGATGGCAGGTCTCGAGAATGAGCCAGAGCGCGGCGGAAGATGTCTCAAGTGTTTCAAATACAGGCTGTTACGGACTGCGAGATATGCTCATGAGAACGGCTTTTCGGTGATTGCGACAACCTTGGCGTCGAGTCGGTGGAAGAGCCTCGAACAAATCAAAGAGGCCGGTGATTTCGCGGTGTCGCAGTATCCCGATGTCACGTTCTGGGCGCAGAACTGGCGCAAGGGCGGTCTTCAGGAACGCAGGTTGCAGATTATCAAGGAGTACAATTTCTACAATCAGCTGTATTGCGGCTGTGAGTTTTCGATGGGGAAAATGGCGGAAAAGCAGTGTTTCCCGACTGAAAAATAAATATTTAATAATCCTGCGATTTTTGTTTGTTTATTAAAAAAGAATTGTATATTTGCCGTATATTTAAAAAATAGAATTTTTTATTTAAATTATTCATTAACAATACTTTATAGATATGGCAAAAATTAAATCTTTGGCAGAATTGAAGGCCATGAGAGAGAAATTACAGTCAAATCTCGACCTTCGTGAGAAAAGTAACAACCCTGACGCAATGGTTCAGGTGAAAGTTGCTATGGCAACATGCGGTATAGCCGCTGGTGCAAAACAGGTCATGGAACACATGATGGAGAAAGCTGACCAGCTCAAGCTGAATGTTGTCTTCACACAGACAGGCTGCATGGGCTACTGCCACGCAGAACCGACTATCGAAGTCAAGGTTCCGGGCAAGGATCCTATCGTATTCGGTCATGTTGACAACAAGAGAGCCGACGAGATCCTCGAGAAGTACGTCATGAACAACGAACTCGTCGAAGGCATCATCCCGGTGAACTATGAGAAAATCTAATCATTCATTCTAATTTGGAGGACTTTATATGACAAAAATCAAAACGCACGTGCTTTGCTGCGGTGGTACCGGCTGCAAGGCATCTGCAAGCGATGAGATTATTGCAAACTTTGAAAGAATCTTGAAGGAAAAGGGTTTGCAGGACGAAGTGCAGGTCATCAGAACCGGCTGCTTCGGCTTCTGCGAGAAGGGACCTATCGTGAAGATGCTTCCTGACAACACATTCTACACGCAGGTGAAACCTGAGGATGTGGAGAAGATCGTCAACGAACACATCATCAAGGGACGTAAGGTCACAGACCTTCTTTACCTCGACCCTGAGAACAAACAGCATGTGTCCGACTCAAAGCACATGGGCTTCTACAAGAAACAGCTTCGTATAGCTTTGCGTAACTGCGGTTTCATCAACCCGGAGAACATCGATGAATACATCTCACGCGGTGGTTATGAGGCTATCGCAAAGGTGTTGTCGGAGATGACACCACAGGATGTGATCGACCTGGTCACCAAGTCAGGTCTCCGCGGCCGTGGCGGCGCGGGCTTCCCGACAGGTGTGAAATGGGGTCTCTGCGCGAAGAACAAGGCCGACCAGAAATACGTCATCTGCAACGCTGACGAAGGCGACCCGGGCGCGTTCATGGACCGTTCCATCATGGAAGGCGACCCGAACTCAATCATCGAGGCAATGGCCATCTGCGGCTACGCCATCGGCGCATCAAAGGGTCTCGTCTATATCCGTGCTGAATACCCTTTGGCAATCCACCGTCTGCAGGTCGCCATCGCACAGGCCCGTGAGTGCGGACTCCTCGGTGATGACATCCTCGGAAGCGGATTCAACTTCGACATCGAGCTTCGCTACGGCGCCGGCGCGTTCGTCTGCGGCGAAGAGACAGCACTCATCCACTCAATGGAAGGCAAACGCGGTGAACCGACCCTGAAACCACCATTCCCGGCCGTTTCAGGTTACATGGGCAAGCCGTCTAACGTCAATAACGTCGAGACATTCGCCAACATCCCGATCATCATCACAAAGGGTGCCGAATGGTTCTCAACAATCGGCTCGGAGAAGTCAAAGGGCACCAAGGTGTTCGCATTGGCAGGCCAGATCAACAACGTCGGCCTTATCGAAGTGCCTATGGGAACAACACTTCGCGACATCATCTTCGAAATCGGCGGTGGCATCAAGGGCGGACGTAAGTTCAAAGCCGTTCAGACAGGCGGTCCTTCAGGCGGCTGCTTGACAGAGAAACACCTTGACACAGCTATCGACTACGACAGCCTGATGGCAGCCGGCTCAATGATGGGCTCTGGCGGTATGGTCGTCATGGACGACACATCATGCATGGTCGCAATCGCGAAGTTCTACCTCGAATTCACATGCGAAGAGAGCTGCGGCAAATGCTCACCGTGCCGTATCGGTAACAAGAGAATGCTCGAAATCCTCACCAAGATCACCGAAGGCAACGGAACAATGGAAGACCTCCAGGAACTCCGCAACCTCGCAGCAGTCATCAAAGACACAGCATTGTGCGGCCTTGGTCAGACATCACCGAACCCAGTACTGTCAACACTCGACAACTTCTGGGACGAATACGTTGAGCACGTCGTTGATAAGAAATGCCGCGCCGGCGTCTGCAAGAAACTCATGAGCTACGTCATCGACAAGGATAAATGTATCGGCTGCGGCAAGTGCGCGAAGAACTGCCCGGCGGAAGCCATCTCGAAGACAAACTACATCGCCGAAGGTCACAAGCTGCCGTCGATGGCCATCGACACAACGAAGTGCATCAAGTGCGGCGCATGTATGAGCGGTTGTAAATTTGAAGCCATTTCTATCAAATAAAATAGAGGAGGATATAATAATATGATTAACGTAACAATAGATAACAAGAAGATTCAGGTCGAAGAAGGCACAACAATTTTGAAAGCTGCCCGTCAGGCCGGTATTCATATTCCTACCCTTTGCTATTTTGAGTTGGCAGGAATGAATTTTGAGAACAAACCAGGTGGATGCCGCGTTTGCGTTGTCGAAATCACAAAGGATTTCAACGGCAAACCACGCCGTAACCTCGCCCCGGCATGTGCCACAGACTGCGTCGAGGGCATGGAAGTCCTGACACACAGCCCGCGCGTCATCAACGCACGCCGCACCGTCGTCGAGCTTATCCTCAGCGACCACCCGAACGATTGCTTGCAGTGCGAGAAGAGCGGCGACTGCGAACTTCAGGCTTTGGCCCAGAAGCTCGGCATCCGTAACATCCCGTTCAAAGGCGCACAGTCAACATACCGCAAGGACCAGACTTTGTCAGTTATGCGTGACGTTGACAAATGCGTCATGTGCCGTCGTTGCGAGACAATGTGTAACAAAATCCAGAGTGTAGGCGCTTTGTCAGCCGTCAACCGCGGCTTCAATGCCGTCGTGGCCCCTGCATTCGAGATGAACCTCGGCGATTCAAGCTGCGTCAACTGCGGACAGTGCGTCCAGGTCTGCCCTGTCGGTGCCCTGACATTGGTTGATAACATCTCCGACGTGATGAACGCCATCAACGACCCGACCAAGACCGTCGTCGTGCAGACAGCTCCGGCAGTCCGCGTCGCCCTCGGCGAAGAGTTCGGCATGGAACCCGGCACAATCGTCACAGGCAAGATGGCAACCGCTCTCCGTCAGCTCGGCTTCGACTATGTGTTCGACACCGACTGGAGCGCTGACCTCACCATCATGGAGGAAGGCACAGAACTCCTCGGCCGCGTGAAGAAAGTCCTGAACGGCGAAAAAGCAACTCTGCCGCTGTTCACATCATGCTGCCCGGGCTGGGTGAGCTTCTTCGAGAAGAACTTCCCGGATATGCTCGACTACCCGTCAACAGCAAAGTCACCTCAACAGATGTTCGGCGCCGTCGCAAAGAACTTCTTCGCACAGAAGATCGGCGTGAAGAGAGAAGACATGGTCGTCGTCTCCATCATGCCTTGCCTTGCAAAGAAGAGCGAATGCGCACGCGACGAGTTCAAGGTGAACGGCAACCCTGATGTCGATTTCTCATTGACAACACGCGAACTTGCTCACCTGATCAAACAGTATAACATCGACCTCAACAACCTCGAAGAGTCAGACTTCGACAGCCCTCTCGGACAGTCAACAGGTGCTGCAGTCATCTTCGGCGCAACAGGCGGTGTCATGGAGGCAGCAGTCCGTACAGCTTACGAAGTCTATACAGGCAAACCTCTCGCAAACATCAACCTCGAAGTCGTCCGCGGTCTCGAAGGCACCAAGGAAGCCACTGTTGATTTCAACGGTCTTCCGGTCCATGTCGGCGTCTGCTACGGCCTCGCCAACGCACGTAAGATGATGGAAGAAGTCCGCAACGGCAACCCGCGCGGTTTCCACTTCATCGAGGTCATGGCTTGCCCAGGCGGTTGCATCGGCGGCGCAGGTCAGCCTTACCACCATGGCAACAGCGACATCATCCGCAAACGTATGGAAGCCACATACCGTGAGGATGCAGGCAAACCGATCCGTAAGTCACACGAGAACCCTGATATCATCGCGATATACAAGGAATACTACGGTGAACCATGCGGCCACCTCAGCCACGAACAGCTCCACACACATTACTTTGACAGATCACAACACGTTGAGGCTTGTGGTGAATAATGTTGTAAACAAATAGAAAGGATATAAATATGGCAACAATTAAATTATCAGAATCAAAGATAAACTTCATCAAAGACGTTTGCAAATCGTTCCGTAATGACGGTGGTGAGGTCATCAACGTGCTTCACAAAGTACAGGGTGAATACGGCTATCTTTCGGCAGAAGTCCAGCAGGTCATCGCCGAGGAACTTAACATCCCGGTATCAAGGGTGTATGGCATCGTGTCATTCTACTCGTTCTTCACAATGGTTCCGAAAGGTAAGAACCCGATTTCAGTATGTCTCGGCACAGCTTGCTATGTCCGTGGCGCTGAAAAGGTTCTCGATGAACTGAAACGTCAGCTCAATGTCGAAGTCGGCGGTACGACAGAAGACGGCAACTATTCGTTGAACGTCCTCCGCTGCGTCGGCGCCTGCGGTCTCGCTCCTGTCATGATGATCGGCGACAAGGTCTATGGCCGTCTGACACCTGACAAAGTCAAAGAGATCTTGGCTGAATACAAATAATAGGGTACACCTTATTAATTAATACGTAGAGCCGTCACAATGTGGCGGCTCTACATTTTTTTTGTTCCCGTAGTTTTTTCGGCGAATAATTGGTTTATTCGCCGAAAATTTTTCGGTGATTAAAGTGAATATTCATCGGAAATGTGTATTTTTGCAAAAAAATTCGAGTTATGTATTTGCATGAATATGAAAATTGGTGGAATTTCACATTCGACACATCAAAGATAATGAACAGATTAGCGGCGGTCAGAGCGATGCAGGGACGTCTGCTTGGCGAGTTGTCGTCGATGGGTTTTTCATTGCAGAATGAGGCTCAGTTGACGAATATTTCAATAGAGATTGTGAAGTCTTCGGAGATAGAAGGAGAGATGCTTAATATGGAGCAGGTCAGGTCGTCGGTGGCGCAACGGCTTGGCATTCCGACGGCAGGTTTGGTCAGGACATCGAGATATGTAGATGGAGTGGTGGAGATGATGCTCGATGCCACACATGATTATTTGAAACCATTGACGGATGAAAGACTTTTTGGTTGGCATAATGTGTTGTTTCCCAATGGGATGAGTGGTCTCTATACGATAGATGTGGCCAAGTATCGAACGCATGTGATGCAGGTCGTCTCTGGTCCGATGGGTTTTGAGACCGTTCATTATCAGGCTGTTGAGCCTGAAAGAGTCCCGATGGAGATGGAACGGTTTATAAAATGGTTTAACGAAGACGATACCTGCGACCGGGTGTTGAAGGCGGCGATAGCGCATCTGTGGTTTGTCACAATTCACCCGTTTGATGATGGGAATGGCAGAATCGCCAGGGCTTTGACGGAGATGCTGCTGTCGAGAGCCGATGAGACACCGAGACGGTTTTACAGCATGTCGAATCAGATACAGCTTGATAAAAACCGTTATTACGATGTGTTGGAATCTGTTCAAAGAGGTGAAGGCGACATAACAGAGTGGTTGCTGTGGTTCTTGGATTGTCTGGAACATTCGATAAAAGCCACAAGTGAGACGTTATCGTCGGTCTTGCGAAAGGCCGAGTTTTGGGAGACACATTCCGAAATGAAGTTCAATGAGCGTCAGAAGAAGCTGATTAACATGCTCTTTGACGGCTTCTTTGGAAAACTCAACACGAGCAAATGGGCGAAAATAGCGAAATGTTCAAGCGACACCGCCTTGAACGACATAAACGATTTGATTGGCAAGGGCATCTTGAAGAAAAATGCGGAAGGTGGCAGAAGCACCAACTATGAACTGATGTGATGTGTCTGTTCGCTTCGCTTTTCCATAAATTTTAGTGAAAAATAGTGAAAAAATAGTGAAATTTTTATTATATTTGCAGTGCTTTTTAATAAAGTAAACTATTTTATAAGTTGTTTATATATAGTGATTTATAATAATATTTCAGTGAAAAATAGTGAAAAAATAGTGAAATTATGATAAAGATAACACTGACAAATGAGATGATGAACAGAATCCTTGCGATTGAGGAATATAGGGGGCAGGTTGGGACGTGCAGGATGCCGTTGTCGCTGACGAATAAATTGCGGAAGAGTTCGAAAAAGAAGAGTTCGTATGCATCGACGCAGATAGAGGGCAACCCTCTGACCGAGGAGCAGGCGAGCAGTGCGATAGAGGCCAAGAACCGACATTTCCTGAAGCCGGAGCAGGAGGTGAGGAACTATTTCGCCGCATTGGAGCTGTCGGAGAATTTTCTGAAAGAGCGCAAGCCATTTTCCTTGGAGTTGATTCTCGCTTTGCAGAAACAGGTGGTTATGGGCGAAAGCAGTGAGAAAACCGGCATTCGCGGTCCGATGCCGCCCGGCGTCCTGTTTGCCGTTTATGACGATTTGACGCGACAGCCGGAATACATACCGCCGATGTGCGACGATATTCTGCCGTTGCTGAACGAGCTGATAAATTATGTGAACGACTCCGATGACCACCCGTTGATTAAAGCGGCAGTGGCTCATTATCAGATGGTGACAGTTCATCCGTTTGAGGACGGGAACGGACGCACGGCACGTATCATTTCCGATTATGTGCTTGATTATTACGGCTATGGCTTTAATCAGATTGGCTCGTTAGAGGAGTATTTCGCCTATGATGTCGATGAATATTATTCGTCGTTGCAGATGAATCTTCCGCCTTTGTATTACGACGGACGCGACAACCCGCCGCATCCTGAGATATGGGTGAATTATTTTTTGAGGATGGTCGAGCTTCACGCGAAAAAGGTTGTAGAACTGACGAAAGCGAGTCTGAAGGAGCAGTCGGCGGCGGCGATGACGTTTTTGAACGCCAAGGAAAAGGACTTCTTGAAGTATCTGAAGAAACATCATGTGACGAGCTTCACCCCGACGGAAATGGCCGAAAAACTGAATGTCACCAATCGCACGGTGATAAACTGGAGCGTCAGCCTTGCCAGAAACGGTTTCCTGACACCGAACTTGGTCAGACAGCGGGTGAGGTCATATACGGTGACGGGGTTCGGCGGATGACAGTCTTATTCGCCGAAAATTTTTCGGTGACAATGACGGTTATTCACCGAATTTATGTATTTTTGCCGGAAATTTTAACAACAATATTATGTAGAACAAATGACATACTGACATATTAAATAGCGGTTCGAAGCTATTCTTGAACTCCAATTTACCACATCGTCCCTGGGGACACAATCTCAAGAATAAGTTCTCGAAGCGTCGTATTTGTTACGGCGTGGATAGACTTGTTGAGATTGTGGGCGTGGTAACCCGGAGTTCAGGCAAGATTTACTTCCACGCCTTTTTTATGTCGTGTCAGAAAATGGTGGCACAGTGAATAACAGCGGCGGTTTGCATATCGGGCATCTTGTGAAATCGGTCTTCGACGCGAGCGGGATGACCGTGTCGGAGTTCGCGCGGCGGATAAACTGCGAGCGCACCAACGTATATAAGATTTTCGACCGCCGCTCCATTGATGTCGAGCTGCTTGTGAGGATTTCCGAAATACTGAACCACAACTTCCTCGCCGATGTCATTGAACATCATGGTCTTGATTCAAAATCTGTCACCAAATTAAGTCTGAATATCACTTTTGACGACCTTACGGAAGAGAACGTCGCGATCTTGTCGAAAGCCTTTGAATCGATAAAAACTCACTGAAAAATCAGTGAATAATCGTCACTTTTCTGTGAATTGTAATCACGGCTGGAATACAGGTTGGTTTTTGGGATTGTTGTAAATTTGCGGTCAAGAAAAATAATGTGCATTTTTAAAAAATTAACATTCAAAACCGATGGACTCAATGGGATATAACTGAGTGAAAACGAAATGAAAGAAGAAAACAAAAAGGAAGAAATTCAATCAAGGAGAGAATTCTTCAAGAATGCAGCGAAAAAAGGATTGCCGATAGTGGCGGCTATTGCATTGGCGGGAACATCATCTTTATCGTCATGCACTAAAGATAAAGATGAAGGAAACTCGGGAAACTCGGGAAACTCGGGCTGTGGAGGTTGCGGAAACTCATGCAGTGGTTCTTGTAGTGGCGATTGTGCTGGAGACTGCGATGACAACTGCACAGCTGATTGCTGGAATGGTTGTAACCGTTGGATGGACTAAAGTGTTATTATGAGGGTTAAAAGTTAAAATAGTAATTTAAGGCTGAATTTAATTTTTGTATCTTCCCTCAAATAAAGGGCTGGCCAAAATATGGTCAGCCCTAGTAATCATAAAATAAGTAATTGTGAGAAAAGAAATAACATTTATCGTTACAAAAGATTGTCAATTAGCATGTAAGTATTGCTATCTTGTAGGAAAGAACAATAAAGAACGAATGGATTTGGATACAGCTAAACTTGCTGTTGATTATATTCTTTCGACACCTGATTTGTTTACAGAGGAAGAAGTTGGATGGGCTTTTATTGGAGGAGAGCCTCTATTGGAAATAGATTTGATTGATCAAATCTGTGATTATATAAAAATTGAAATGTTTCGTCTGAATCACCGTTGGTTTAATTCTTATTTAATTAGTATTTCAACTAATGGTATTAATTATTCAGATAAAAAGGTTCAAAATTTCATTGAAAAGAACAAAAAGCATCTCAGTATCGGCATTACCATTGACGGGACAGAGAAAAAACATGACTTGAACCGAGTTTATAAATTCACTGAGAAAGGTTCGTACAAGGATGTGGTGAAAAATATCCCGTTGTGGCAGGAACAGTTTCCCGATTCAAGCACAAAAGTTACTGTTAGTTCTGATGACATTCCGTATATTAAAGAAAGTGTAATCCATATTTTTGAACTTGGTATAAATTCTATTTATATAAATGTTGTGTTTGAGAATGTTTGGAAAGATGGTGATGACATTATTTTTGAACAGCAACTAACAGACCTTGCTGATTATATAATTGACAATAATTTATATTACACGAAAACATGCTCTTTTTTTGATGAAAAAATAGGAAAACCTTTAAATAATGATCATAATAATAACTGGTGTGGATCAGGACGAATGCTTTCCATAGATGCCGCAGGCAATTTTTACCCTTGCACTCGTTTTGCGCAGTATTCGCTCCGCGATAAGGAAACATGGATTATAGGCAATGTCAAAGACGGCATCGACAAGAACAAGTTGCGTCCTTTCCTCACCCTCGACCGCACGACACAAAGTCCGGAAGAGTGTATCAAATGCGAGGTGGCGAGCGGCTGCGCATGGTGTCAGGGCGAGAACTTCGATGCGGCTGAAACACATACGGTATTTCAACGTGCTACTGCCATCTGCAAGATGCACAAGGCAAGAGTACGCGCAAACAACTACTATTGGAACAAGCTCTACCGCAAGCTTGAACTCGAAGACCTGCGCGAGCAGTACGAAGCCAACAAACGTGAAGTGAAACCCGAAATCTGTTAAGCCATGCTACAATACCTCGTAATATTATTAGACGACACCAGCGTGGCGTACTGCCATGCCGACAATCCGCTGAAAGAGCGTAACTTAATGCCAATCGAAACCCTCAAGAAAGGCATTCTCTTCGGAATGAAGCAGAATCTGATGATTCAGTATGTTTTCCCGAATTATGCCTTGCCCGAGGAATACGCTTCGGTCATCGAGAGCATCGACAATGTGAAGATTTACCCTGTCGGTTGCAAGCCTGTTACGGGCATTGAAAGCGAAAACGAAGCTGATGTGGAAGTGGCTAATTCCATTCCGGAAAAAGTGGAAACCAAGAATTTGGTTCTCCGTCTGACTTTTTGCGAAATGCTGATTCAAAAGGACGAAATTGCCAAACTCTTTGCCAATGGCAGGCGCGTCAATCTCTGCATCACCGATGTGGAAAAGTTCACCGATGAGCAGATTGATGCCTACAGGCAAGTGCTGGACGAATGGAGCAAAGCCCTGCTCGAACTTTACAAGCAGGGACAATCGCCGCAGTTCAACCTTTTGACCGACAGGATGATGTTGGAAAAGATGCACAATTGCGAAGCTGGTATAAGCAACATAACGCTGGCACCGAACGGGAAGTTTTACCTTTGCCCGGCCTTCTATTATGATGAGCGGATGCAGGTGTTTAACCAGATGAATCATCACAAGCCATCGTCGGACACTTCGGTCGGCGACTTGGAAAAAGGCTTGGATATTCATAACCTTCAGCTTCTGCAACTCGACCATGCGCCGTTGTGTCGCAAATGCGATGCTTACCATTGCCGCCGCTGTGTGTGGCTCAACCGAAAAATGACATGGGACATCAACACGCCTTCACGCCAGCAATGCGTAATGGCGCACCTTGAACGCAACGCCAGCCGATGCCTCTTGAACGATATTCGTAACATCGGCGAGTTTATGCCTAATATTGAAATTAAGGAAATTAACTACTTGGATCCGTTTGAAGTGAGGAAGGAATTTTAATAATCAATAAAAATAGCAATGAAGAAATTAGTAGGTCAGGTAACTCCTGAAGAAAAAAACGAAATTCAGCAACTTTTTGAAAGAAGAAACGGACTGAATGAATTGGCTAAAATATTGACGGCCGACAACAACGAACTTTACGAGAAACTCGTGAAGGACATGGGCGAGACAGGCTCGAAATTCCAAGGCTGGTGGGACAGGATGTCTGCCAAATACAAATGGGAAAGCACCGAAAACGGCAACTGGGAAATCAATTTTGACACTTGTGAGATTTTCTTAAATTTCTGATTATGAATAGTCTGATGGTACTTTTGAATATCGGCGGGCAGGAAATACTGATTATCCTGCTCATAGTTCTCGTCCTCTTCGGCGGGCGCAAGATTCCTGAGCTTATGAAAGGTCTCGGGAAGGGAGTCCGCGAATACAAGAAGGCGATGAACGGTGCTGAAGACGATTTGAACGGAAATCCGGAGCCAGACAAGCAGCCCGGCGACGGCAGCCGCGAGCAAATCGCTGACAAACAGTAAAACATGTCAAAATCGGAAAATACTTTCTGGGGACACGTCGAGGTCCTCAGGTGGGTTATCATACGTTGCCTGCTGGTGATAGTGGCGGTGGCGGTGGCGGCGTTTGTCTTCAAGGAGTTTATCTTTGACGGCATCGTGCTGGCACCGCTGCGACAGGATTTCGCTACGTACGAACTTCTGTGCCGTATCGCGTCAGTCCTGTCGATGCCTGGTCTTTGCCCGACGATACATCCTGTCGAGATAATAAACATAAACCTCACGGCGCAGCTTTTCACACACATGGGCATCGCCTTTGTCTGCGGGTTGGTAGTCGCGTTCCCGTATCTCATTTTGGAGATATGGTTTTTTGTGAGGCCGGCTCTTTATTCCAATGAGAAATCCGCTGCGGTCAAAGGTGCGTTTTCGTTCCTTCTTCTGTTTTTTCTCGGTGTCGCGACGGCATATTATATCATTTTCCCGTTGACACTCAATTTCTTGGGAACATATCAGGTTAGCGCGACCGTCGGAAACCAAATCTCACTCAATTCATACATCAGCACTTTTCTGACGCTTGTCTTTCTGCTCGGCATTGTGTTTGAGATGCCGATTGTGGCTTATTTCTTCGCGAAGATAGGGTTGCTGAAATCTGAATTTCTCAAAAAATACCGCAAGGTCGCGATAGTGGTCATCATGATTCTCGCGGCCCTGATAACGCCGAGCACCGATGCGTTCACGATGATTCTCGTCGTCTTGCCTTTATGGATGCTTTATGAAGTCAGCCGCGGCGTCGTGAAAAGGGTTGAGAAGAAATTTTCATAAAACCATATCATAATATTTTTTTTGGTTCATCTTCAAAAATATACCAAAAACTTTTTCAAATCAATTTTGCATATACAATCCTTTTTAACATTCTATCTCCATGAAATGTGAAAAAAATCACATTTTTCTTCGATAGAGTGTGATTCTGCCAAAAAAATTGTATCTTTGCAGCAAAAATGGCACATGATGGAATTTATAGAAAGAGACATCACCGAGAGACTGCTTGAGTGGAAAAACAGTGCCGACAGGAAGCCTCTCATAATAAGAGGTGCGCGGCAGATCGGGAAGTCGTGGGCGGTTGAATATTTTGGCAAGAGATATTATGACAATTTGGCCGTTTTCAATTTCGACCGGAAAAGGGAACTGGCCGATGTTTTTCAAAGGACAAAAGACCCGAAACGCATTATTGATGAATTGACATTCTTTACCGATAAGCCGTTGTTGCCGGAAAAGACGCTGATTTTTTTTGATGAGATCCAGGAATGCAAAGACGCCTTGAATGCGTTGAAATATTTCTGTGAAGACGCACCCGAATATCACATCATTGCCGCAGGTTCGTTGCTCGGCGTGGCGATTGATGAAGGCAACTATTCCTTTCCTGTTGGCAAAGTCAATTTCCTTCAGATGTATCCTGTCAGTTTCAGGGGGTTCGTGCGAGCCGCCGACAGCAGTTTGTACGAGCATATCGCAAGTCTTGCGGGCAAAGCCGCCTCCTGACAACGGCGGCTGCTCCCATTCTATTGACACGTTCCGAAGACGACGCTTGATGGTGGATTCGCTTACATCAAACTGTTCCGCAAGCTCTTTGACGGTCTGCTTGTTGTCTTGGTATAACTTCCACAAAAGAAGATCGTCCGGCAGAAGGTCATTGCGAAACTGATAGCCACAGTCCGCACATTTATACACTTGCTTTCCTTTTCTCCTGCCGTTCCTTACTGTGTGTGAAGACCCGCACACGGGGCATTTACTCTTGTGCATACTAACTGTTTTTTGAGTTTTGAAACTCGCGCAAAGTTAGTGCACGCAAGGGATACGGCCATGTCGTATCCTGCAAAATGACCTATAGAAGACTTTTAAGCATCGATTTTGGGTCTGAAAGCTTTGAATCGTCGGAATCGCCTGTATTTACAAGGGGTTGAGAGGTGCTGTATCCTGCAATTTGACCTATAGATCAAATTTTATCTGAAATTCCGAAAATTTTCACTACCTTTGCAGTCTTATTTTTTAATCAGAATGAAGAAGATTTATCTCGCCGGCGGCTGCTTCTGGGGCACCGAGCATTATTTCAAAATGATAAAGGGCGTTGCCGACACCGAAGTGGGTTACGCCAACAGCATCAGTGAAAATCCGACGTATCAGGAGGTTTGCACGGGGGCGACACGCGCCGCCGAGACCGTGATGGTTGAATATGACCCCGAAACGGTGACGCTGCGTTTTCTTCTCGAAATGTATTTTCACGCCATCGACCCGACAAGCGTAAATCAACAGGGTCACGATGTGGGACTTCAATACAGAACCGGAATTTATTATGTTGAGGACTCTGATATTCAAGTGATTGAAGATTTTATTAAAGAAAAACAAACGGAGATTGAAGGCAAAATCGCCGTCGAAGTAATGCCGCTTGAGAATTTCTACCGTGCGGAGGAATATCATCAGGATTATCTTGACAAGAACCCTGACGGCTACTGCCATCTGCCGCTGGAACTGTTTGAGTTCGCGAAGAATGCGCATTGATTTTAAAAATTAAAATGAAGATTATGGAAGAAAGGAAATACACGATTCAAGACCTCGACGAGTACATCAGACAGGGCGAGCCGGAGAAACAAGAACGTGGTGCGGCTTGGCAGGTGGCAATTGGTCTTCAACAAGTTGATGGACTGGAACCATCTGATTATCTTCTTGATACGGCCCGTCAGCATATCGACGGCGATATTACCATAGGAGAAGCCAAGAATCTGATTGATTCATATTACAAGTCGGCTTCTGTAAGGGATAAAGTAGAAAACGAAAGGACAGAGGAGGCCGACAAAGTCTCGGCACGAATCACAGAGATCATTTCGGAAAAGACATTCAGCCTTACGCCTACACAGCTCACTTCCATTCATCGCAGACTTTTTGAAGGGACATTTAAGTTCGCAGGCAAGATTCGCGATTACAACATCACTAAAAGCGAATGGGTTTTGAAAGGTGACACGGTTTATTATGCGAGTTGTGAAAATATCAAGGATACTCTTGAATATGATATTGAAAATGAACGTAAATTTTCATATTCCGGCGTGCCTGTCGATGATGCGATAAAACATCTTGTGCGCTTTTGCGCCGATTTGTGGCAGATTCACCCTTTCGGGGAGGGAAATACTCGCACGACGGCGGTTTTTATGATCAAATACATGCGGTCACTCGGATTGAATGTTGTAAATGACACATTCGCAAAGCATTCATGGTTTTTCAGAAACGCTTTGGTGAGAGCAAATTATAGTAATATTCGCGCAGGGATAACAGAGACGACAGTGTTTCTTGAAAGATTTTTCCGAAATATGTTGATTGGTGAAAATAATCGGTTGCTTAACCGCGAAATGCATGTTGATTGGAGCAAGTTGCATCCAAACGATGAGATTCAAAGTGCAAATATGATGTCCCAAAGTGCAAATAATGCACTCAACTTGTCTCCAAAGTGCAAAAATTGCACTTTGGAAGAGCTTGCAGTATTGAGGGTCATTAAAGAAAATCCCAATGCAACGCAAAAAGAAATAGCTTCTGAAATACATAAATCTGAACGAACTGTAAAGTCCATCACTGTCTCTTTGCAGGGAAAAGGGATTATTTCGCGTGTAAACGGGAAACGTAATGGCTATTGGTCTTTTGAAAATTTTATGTTTGAAAATAATTGAATACAAATGAAAAAACTCCTGCTTTCAACACTCTTTGCGCTTCTCGCCTTGACGCTCAAGGCGCAGCAAAACGATAACACTCAATACGTTGACCCGTTCATCGGGACGCAGATGGACGAGACCGGCGCACTCAGCGGCAGCACTTTCCCCGGCGCGTGCGTGCCTTTCGGGATGGTGCAGCTCAGCCCCGAAACGGAGAAATACGTCACCTGGGACCCGTGCTCCGGCTACGATTACGACAAGGACAAGATCTACGGCATCACCCACACGCACCTCAGCGGCACAGGATGCACCGACCTCATCGACGTGTCGCTGCTCCCCGCGACATGCGACCTGACACCGTCATACATCGCGGCGGGCGATTTCTCGCAGACATTCTCGCATGACGAAGAAGGCGCGACCCCCGGCTATTACTGGGTGAAACTGCAGGAGTCGGGAGTGAAGGTCGAACTCGCTGCCACCGAACACTGCGGCATCCACAGATATACATTCCCAGAAGGCGAAAAACAACAGGTCATCCTCGACCTCGACCACATGACATATCGCGGAACCGACACATATTACAGCTCGCGCCGCGGCTACAGCATAATCAACAGCCAGATCCGCTTCATCGATGACCACACCGTCGAAGGCTACAGAATTGTTACGGGCTGGGCAAAGCTGCGCCGCGTGTATTTCCATGCCGAGTTCTCGAAACCAATTAAGCATCATTATGTTATGAAAGGAGACGAGAATCTTTTCGAGACATCCGTCGCCAACGGCAGAAACCTCCGCGCCGCAATGGTCTTCAACGGCGATGACGACTTATTAATAAAGGTGTCAATCTCGGCTGTCGATTCTGAAGGCGCGCGCAAAAATTTCAAAGCCGAATGTCAGTCATGGGACTTTGAAAAATACGTCGCCGATGCCCACGAGACATGGAAGAAAGCACTGTCGAAGGTCGAAATCAGCGGGACAGACACCGAAAAACGCATTTTCTACACGGGAATGTATCACGCATACATACAGCCAAACGTGATGAGCGACGTTGATGGCCGTTATGTGACAACGAATTACGAGATAAAACAGATGCCGGAAGGGGAAAAATATTACTCAACGTTCTCGCTTTGGGACACCTTCCGCGCGGCGCATCCGCTCTACAATCTTCTTGAACCGGAACTCACCGCCGACTTCATCAACTCCATGCTGCTGCATCATCAGGAATACGGCTATCTCCCGATCTGGGATCTATGGGGACAAGACAATTACTGCATGATCGGCAACCACGCGATTCCGGTCATCTCGCGTGCAATACTCACTGACATTCAAGGCTTTGACAAGGAAGAAGCATATAAGGCGATGTACGAAAGCTCGGTCCGCCCGCATTACAATTCGCCGTTCGTGCTTTGGGAAAAATACGGCTATTATCCGGCGACGCTTCAGGATGAGAGCGTCTCGATAACCCTCGAACAGGCTTTCGACGACTGGTGCGTCTATGCCGCCGCCGAAAAACTTGGGAAAACAAATGATGCCAAACATTTCTTGGAACGCTCGGAGTTTTACCGCAACATTTTTGATGAGTCAACAGGCACCTTCGCGCCGAAAGACGAGGCTGGCAACTGGGTTCGTCCGTATGACGTTTTGAGTTACGAAAACGGTCATTTTGCAGAAGGCAACGCATGGCAGTACATGTGGTTCGTGCCGCAGAATCCATTGGGACTCATTGAGTTGCTTGGCGGAAAAGAGAAATTCATTGAGAAATTAAACGAGAATTTCTCGCTTGAGGCGAAGAGCGGCGAGACAAACGGCAACGCTTCGGGCTTCATCGGGCAGTACGCTCACGGCAACGAGCCGTCGCATCATACCGTCTATTTGTACAATTTCGCCGGTCAGCCGAAACGCACGCAAGAGCTTGTAAATGAGGTGCGTAACAGGTTTTACAGCGACAAGCCGTGCGGCTACGCCGGTAACGACGACTGCGGACAGATGTCGGCGTGGTACATATTCTCGTCGATGGGATTTTATCCGTTCAACGCCGGAAGCGGTGACTTCTCAATCGGGACGCCATTGTTCAACGAGGCTGTCATCAACCTTCCGAACGGGAAAACTTTCACTGTCAAGTCGAACAGAAAATCAGACAAGGATATATATGTTAAGTCGGTGAAACTCAACGGAGTGGCAATTACCGACTGGCGTATCACGCAGCAACAGATTATGGATGGCGGCGTGCTTGAGTTTAAGATGGGAAGAAAATAACAAATGTGACCCGTTGGCGGAATTAATCCAGAGCGTATTTGACATGGCCGATGGGTCTGCCGGAGAGATAATTGACATATTGCAAAGTGGTGAAAGACGCAATCTTACTGATGACTCTGGCAAACAGTCCCGGTGGCTGTTTGGCGTAGTTCCGGTTCAGCATGAACTGCCCGACAAACTGGGAGAAATCCGTTTCTATACGCTTTCTGGCCTTTGCAAAAGGGATGAAAGTCGGTTTCCAACCCTTCTGATTCAATCTGTAAGGAACTTCCAGTCGAATGTTGGCTGATTCGAAAAGGTCCAGCTGCATGGAGGCGCTGATATAGCCTCTGTCGCCGAAGATGCTGCAGTGAGTGACAAGGCGATTACTTCAAGGTCAGAGAACTTGGGCACGACACCTCTTCTTGGCACGTTGCCTTGTTCGTTGACAAGATTTTTTGGAAACTGCTTGCATATATCAAGAATTTTCACGTACTTTGCATAAAAGTTGTGCACGGCGGCAATCTTTTGTAATTGATTGATTTACACTACAAAAATACAAAAAAATTATTGACATACTCAACTTTTTTGAAAGAAATTATTGACAAATTAATTCATCCAACGGTTTTTTTTTGTATCTTTGCGAAGTGTATAGTTTTTAATTTAAAGATCGCCATGAAAAAATCTATGTTATTCGTACTGGCCGTAGCTGTTGCGCTTCTGATGGCCGGTTGCCGGAATGGTCAACAAACGAATGTTAAAATCGTGGGACTGCGCTCCGCAGGCAAGGAATTGCCTAATCCCAACATCAATCCTTCCCACTGCAAGCCAGAAGGGGCGGAGGCTACTTTGCGCTCCATCCGGTATGTTCCCGGCAAGCCCATCTATTATATGGACTATACCGCAGAGGTGGATTGGGAAAGCATATTGACGGATGAGACACATCAGACGCAGCTTTTCGATTTTATGGGAGTGACAAACAAGGTCAACGATGCCCTTTTTGACGATACATACAGAATCGGACAGTCTGAATATTCCGGGGCGGCTTGCTCCGGCTTCATCTGCCACAACAGCAAGGGAGAAATGCTGAACTGCCGCAATTATGACGGGGATTACGGAGAAATGGTGGTGGTGTTCAACCACAATGTCAAGCCCGGAGAGCACAAGAGCGTGATGATGACCGATCTGAGTATGTCACAAATGCTTTCGGGTACTCCCGGCTATGAAGGCGACAAAGTGCTTTTGAGGGACGGGATAGACGTCAACGTGCTTCTCCGTCAGCCTGTGGCCATCATTGACGGCATGAACGATGCCGGACTGGTTCTTACCAGTTATCAGCTTCCTGACTTTCAGGATGAGGAAGGCTCTATCGTAGATCCATTCGAGAGTCCCACTCCGCGTCCCCGTGCAATCAATCAGAACACAGGCAAGCCACAAGCCAGCTTCACGGCACTGCATTATCTGATTCTTACCACTTGCGAGACCGTGGAAGATGCAATAGACCTTTTCCACTCATACGATTACATCACCCTCTTCCGCAACCTCAATATCCACTGGTGCATTTCCGATGCAAACAATAACTGGAAAACGCTGGAGTACTGGAAAGAGAAGGACGGCACGGATTCACTGTACGTCTTCGACGAAGAGGCCCGTTCCAAGTCGGCTTTCCTAGGCAATCACAATATCGCCTACGAATATATGAGTATGGAGAACTACTATTACAATCCCGTTCCGTCTTCAACCTTCTATATGGACTACTGGCAGAGGGAGTTCGGCGGGGTGTTCCGTGCCCACAACATGATGCATCACTATTCGCTGATTATGGATGAAGAGGAAGCATTGCAGTGCCTCCAGTACGGCAATTTCGGTATAGAAGTGCCGGGGCAGGTGACAGACTGGTCCTGCGTCTATAACTCCAAGCAGAAGACAATCCTCTTCAATGTCAGGGATGAAATGGACAAGGCCTTTATCATAGACCTGAAAAAAGATTTTTGATGATGAAAACAATCTCATTGCTCATCGTATCATCAGCTCTGGTATTCGGACTTGCTTCCTGCGGTAACAGTGGTCCGGCAAATACCACGGAGGATTTTAAAATCATCAGGCTCCGCTCGGTGGGAGAGCCTTCTCCAAATCCAGTCAATCTGAGCCACTGCCTTCTTCCGGGATCCAAGGAAACCCTGGAGTCTTTCAGGCACGTTTCCAAAGGCCGGTTGTACTATATGGACTATGACATCGATTTCCCTTTCGAGGATTTGATACCGGAGGAGAAAGATGAAAGACTTGCGCCAAACGACTACCCGACATTGATGTATAAGTTCAATTCCGCGTTGTATAGCGATGCTGTGAAAGGAATTGAGACCTCCGATGGCACTGGAGCCTGTTCGGGATTCGTATGCCACAATGTTGAGGGACAATTGCTCTTCGGCAGAAATATGGATTCGCAGGAAGGAAATCTGATTGTCACGTTCCACAGGAAACAGAACAAGGGATACAAATTCGTCTTTATGACCAATCAGGCTTACCTTGACTTGCTCAATGGAACGACTGTCCCGGAATACAGGTCGGATGGCATTTTTATGGACGGTAATACCGACCTGTCACTTGCACTCAGGCAACCTCTGTTCGCCCTTG